>NZ_JBQQBV010000018.1:0-169425 GCF_052246355.1 Streptomyces sp. 3N207
AGCAGCAATTGGAGGGGGCTCCTGAGCAGTTGTCGTTGCCGGTGGATCGGTCGCGTCCGCGGGTGGCGAGTTATCGCGGTGGTGTGGTGTCGTTCGGCGTTGATGCGGAGGTGCATGGGCGTTTGGCGAGGGTGGCCGCTGCTAGTGGGGTAAGCGTGTTCATGGTGCTTCATGCCTGCTTGGTGGCGTTGTTGTCCCGGTTGAATGCGGGTGAGGATGTTGTGGTCGGGAGTCCGATTGCGGGGCGGACCGACACTGTGCTGGAGGACTTGGCCGGGTTTTTCGTGAACACCTTGGTTTTGCGGGTGGATGCTTCGGGCGATCCCACTTTTCGTGAGCTGGTCGATCGGGTTCGTGAGGTCGATGTGGCGGCTTACGAGCATCAGGATGTGCCGTTCGAGCGTTTGGTGGAGGCGGTCAATCCGGTTCGGTCGTTGGCGCAGCATCCGTTGTTCCAGGTGGCGTTTGCTCTCAATAATGCGGAGGAGGAGCTCGATTTCGCGCTGCCGGGCACCACCGGGGGTCTGCGTCCCCTTGATTTCAGTCCGGCGAAGTTCGACCTGTCGTTCGTGTTCGACGAGTATCGGAGTGGTGCCGGGAGTCCGGCCAGCATGGAGCTCTCGCTGACGTATACCGAAGACCTCTTCGACCGTGAGACCGCGTATCGGCTCGGGAATTATCTGGTTCGCCTCCTGGGCCAACTGTCCGAAGACCCCGACCTGCGACTAAGCCGCGTCCAGCTCCTCGACCCCGCCGAAGAACACGAACTGCTGGCCGAGTGCAACGCCACCCACCGGCCCGACATCACCCCCGCACCGCTGCCGGACCTCTTCCAGGAGCAGGCGAGCCGGTCACCCCACGCCACCGCACTCGAACACGCAGGCACCCGCCTCACCTACTCCGAACTCAACACCCACGCCAACCAACTCGCGCACCACCTCATAAGGCTGGGCGTGGGTCCGGAGCGGGTCGTAGCACTGGTGCTGCCCCGCTCGGTGGACATGGTGGGCGCGGTGCTGGCCGTGTTGAAGGCCGGGGGCGCCTACCTGCCGATCGACCCCGCATACCCGGCCGACCGGATCCGGTTCATCCTGGAGGACGCGCAACCCGCCGTCGTCATAGGCGCGGACACCAGCGCTGATCAGGTGGTGCCCGAGGGGACTCCGGCCCTCCTCCTGGACGACGCAGAGCTCCGGCGCCAACTCGCTGTCACCAACAGCGACGATCTGACCGATACCGACCGACGCGCCCTGTTGAGGCCGGAGTCGCCTGCCTACGTGATTTACACCTCCGGTTCCACCGGCACTCCCAAAGGCGTCGTGGTTCCGCACGCCGCGGTGGCCAACCTCGCCGAGGTGCAGCGGGAGCGGCTCGATGCCGGTGCCGGAAGTCGAGTGCTGCAATTGGCATCGCCCGGTTTCGACGTGATGGTGATGGAGCTGCTCATGGCTCTCATGACCGGAGGCGCGCTCGTCGTGCCCGAGACGGGGAAGCTGATCGGCGCGGAGTTGGCCGCGGTCCTGGCTGAGGAGCGCATCAGCCACGCTGTTGTGTCCCCCACGGTGCTGTCGAGCGTTCCACGCCACGATTTCCCCGCGCTACGCGTCCTGATCACCGGAATCGAACCCTGCCCTGGCGAACTCGTGGACCGGTGGTCGGAAGGGCGGCTGATGGTGAACGCCTACGGGCCCACTGAGGCGACCGTCTACCTCACGATGACCGAAAAGCTTTCCGGCTCTGCGGTCCCGCCCATTGGCAGGCCGCTGTCGAATATGAACGTGTATGTATTGGACGGCCGGTTGGGTGTGGTTCCTCCGGGTGTGATGGGGGAGTTGTATGTGTCGGGTGTGGGTTTGGCTCGGGGGTATTGGGGTCGTGCTGGGTTGAGTGCGGAGCGGTTTGTGGCGGATCCGTTCGGTGCGGCGGGGTCGCGGATGTATCGGACCGGGGATTTGGTGCGGTGGAATAGGGACGGCGTTCTAGAATTCGTGGGGCGTGCTGATGATCAGGTGAAGGTGCGAGGTTTCCGCATCGAGCCTTCGGAGATCGAGAATGCGTTGACCGCGCATGCGGGGGTGTCCGAGGCAGCGGTGGTGGTGCGCGATGACCTTCCTGGTGGGCGGGGTTTGGTGGCGTATGTGGTTTGTTCGGGTGTGGGGGAGGGTGAGGTTCGGGAGTTCGTACGTTCGCGGTTGCCGGAGTTCATGGTGCCGTCGGCCGTGGTGGAGCTGGACCGGCTTCCGGTGACGGTGAATGGGAAGTTGGATCGGGGGGCGTTGCCTGTTCCGGTGCTTTCGGGCGGTGGGGATTCTGGGGGGCGGGCGCCGGGGTCGTATGTGGAGGTGGTGTTGTGTGGTTTGTTTTCTGAGGTGTTGGGTGTTGAGGGTGTGGGTGTGGATGACGGGTTTTTTGATTTGGGTGGGCATTCGTTGTTGGCGACGCGTTTGGTGTCGCGGGTTCGTGGGGCGTTGGGGGTTGAGCTGGGTGTGAGTGCGGTGTTTGACGCGCCGTCGCCGGGGTTGTTGGCGGGGCGTGTGGTGGGTGCGCGTGGGGCGCGGGGTGGTTTGGTGCCGGTGGTGCGGCCTGAGCGGTTGCCGTTGTCGTTTGCGCAGCTTCGGCTGTGGTTTCTGTATCGATTGGAGGGGGCTTCGGCGACGTACAACATTCCGTTGGTGGTGGGTTTGGAGGGTGAGGTGGATGAGGGTGCGCTGGGCGCGGCGTTGGGTGATGTGGTGGCTCGGCATGAAAATTTGCGGACTGTTTTTGCCGAATTTGACGGGGTGCCGTGCCAGAGGGTGATGCCGTCGGATGAGCTGGAGGATGTGCGGCCGGGCCTGACCGTCTCCCGCGTTGAGACTGGCGAGGTGGAAGAGGTGGTCGCCGGGTTGGTGCGGCACCGGTTTGAGCTGAGCGGGGAGTTGCCGGTCCGGGCCGGATTGTTGGTCGTGTCCGAGACCGAGCGGGTGTTGGTGTTGGTGGTGCACCATATTGCCGCTGACGGATGGTCCTTGCGGCCGTTGTGGCGGGACCTTTGCGACGCCTACAGCGCACGTTGCGGCGGGGTTGCGCCGGATTGGGCGCCGCTACCGGTGCAGTACGCGGACTACACGCTGTGGCAGCACGAATATCTCGGCAGCGAGGAAGACCCGGACAGTCTGATTTCGCGGCAGCTTGCCTACTGGCAGCGGGAATTGGACGGTGCTCCGGAACAATTGCCGCTGCCCACCGACCGACCACGTCCGGCGGTTGCCTCGCACAGGGGGGACACGCTGGTCGTCGAGTGGCCTTCCGAGCTCTGCGCACGTCTGCGTCAGATGGCCAAGTCCGGCGACGCAAGCTTGTTCATGGTGTTGCACGCCGGATTGGTGGCTCTGCTTACGCGGCTCAACGCGGGAGAGGACGCCGGTGAGGACGTGGTGATCGGTTCCGTCGTCGCAGGCCGCACCGACGAGGCGTTGGACGATCTCGTCGGGTTCTTCGTGAACTCCCTCGTCCTCCGGGTCGATTCCTCCGGCGACCCCACGTTCCGCCAACTCGTCCGGCGCGTCCGCGACACCGACCTGAGGGCTTACGACAACCAGGACGTTCCGTTCGAACAGCTCGTCGACGTGCTGAACCCGACCCGCACCCTCGCGCACCACCCGCTGTTCCAGGTGATGCTCACGCTGCAGGACGCGCTGGACACCGAGTTGAGCCTGCCGAACACATACGGCCGACTGATGCCGGCCAGCGTCGGCGCTTCCCGGGTCGACCTGCTGATCAGTGTCGGCGAATGCACGCACTCGGAGGGGATCTCGCTGACCGTCGAGTACAACACCGACATCTTCGAACGCCCCACCGTGGAAGACCTCATGGCCCGGTTCCGCAGCCTGCTGGAGACGGCGGTCGACGACCCGGATCGCAGCATCGGCAGCATCGGCCTGGTGGATGCCAGCGAGCGGTACCGGCTGTTGACCTCCTGGAACGACACGGCGCTGCCGCTGCCGCCGTCGCCGGTGCTGCCGGACCTGTTCGAACAGCAGGTGGCGGGCACTCCGGACGCCGTTGCGCTCGTGTTCGAAGGCACCGAGGTGACCTACCGTGACCTGAATGCTCGCGCGAACCAGCTCGCGCACCACCTCATAGAGCTGGGCGTGGGGCCGGAGCGGGTCGTGGCACTGGCGCTGCCCCGCTCGGTGGACATGGTGGTCGCGGTCCTGGCCGTGTTGAAGGCCGGCGGCGCCTATTTGCCGATCGACCTGGCATATCCGGCCGACCGGATCGAGTTCATGCTCGCCGACGCCGAGCCTGCGGTCGTGATGACGACCTCGGCGGGGCTGTCCGAGCTGCCGAGCACCGATGCCACCACCCTGCTGGTCGACGATCCGGCGAGCCGGCAAGGCCAGTCGTCGGCGTCGTCCGCCAACGTCACGGACGCCGAGCGGACGGCTGTGCTGACGTCGCAGCATCCGGCCTACGTCATCTACACCTCCGGTTCGACGGGTGTGCCCAAGGGCGTCGTCGGACTGCACGCCGGACTTGCGAACCGCTGGAAGTGGTTCAGCAGTCGGTACCCGCAGTGGCAGTCCTCGACGGTCCTCGCTCGCAGCTCGCTGAGCTTCCTGGACAGCGCTACCGAAGTGCTGGGCACCTTGCTGTACGGAGGGAAGGTCGTACTGGCGGGGGACGACGCCCTGCGAGACCCCGCCGGTCTGGTGCGGTTGGTCTCGGAGTACGAGGTGGAGCGGGTGACCGTGGTCCCGAGCCTGCTCCGACTGCTGCTGGACGACGCCTGGTCCAGGTCCCTGTCGTCGGTGCGCTGCTGGGTGACCAGCGGTGAGGCCCTGCCCGGCGCTCTCGCCGAGCGCCACCGCGACGTCCTGCCGGACTCGCTGTTGCTCAACTTGTACGGCTCCTCCGAGGCCAGCGCGGACAGCCTGTTCTGGGAAGCCGAGGACGGCCCGGTCAGGGTCGGTCGTCCGGTCGCCAACACGCGGGTTTATGTGCTGGATGGCCGGTTGGGTGTGGTTCCTCCGGGTGTCGTGGGGGAGTTGTATGTGGCGGGTGTGGGTTTGGCTCGGGGGTATTGGGGTCGTGCTGGGTTGAGTGCGGAGCGGTTTGTGGCGGATCCGTTCGGTGTGGCGGGTTCGCGGATGTATCGGACCGGGGATTTGGTGCGGTGGAATCGGGACGGCGTGCTGGAGTTTGTGGGGCGCGCTGATGATCAGGTGAAGGTGCGAGGTTTCCGCATCGAGCCAGCGGAGATCGAGAACGCGTTGACCGGGCATGCGGGGGTGTCCGAGGCAGCGGTGGTGGTGCGCGAGGACCAGCCGGGCGACCGGCGTGTAGTTGCTTATGTCGTGTCGGCTTCGGACGCCGAGCTGGATGCCGGCCGACTGCGGGAATTCGTACGTACGCGGTTGCCGGAGTTCATGGTGCCGTCGGCCGTGGTGGAGCTGGACCGCCTACCGATGACGGCGAGCGGGAAACTGAACCGGAAAGCACTCCCCAAACCGGACTTCACAAAATCCGTCACCGAGCGCGGCCCTCGGACACCACTCGAAGCCCGACTGTGCGAGCTGTTCGGTCAGGTACTCGACATCACGGCCGTCGGCGTGGGCGACAACTTCTTCGACCTGGGTGGCGACAGCATTTCTTCCGTAAAGCTTGTCAACCGGGCTCAGGCGGCCGGGCTGACGATCACGGTGCGAGACGTGTTCCAGTACAAATCCGTTGCCGCGTTGGCCGAGACAGCCGAGTTGCAGGACCCGCCTGTGGCCGTGGCAACGGAAGCGCGAGCGCCGTCGGCCGACCTCACCGCGGAGCAACTCGCCCGGGTGCGGGCCGAGTACGCGCGGTACGGCGGAGCCGACGAGGTCCTGCCGGTCACCCCGCTGCAGGAAGGTCTGCTGTTCCACGCGCTGTACGACGCGCGCCACCTCGACGACTACGTGCTCCAGCTGTCTCTGGAACTGGTCGGGCCGATGGACCATGGGGCGCTGCGGGACGCGGCGGAAGCCCTGCTGGAGCGCCACTCGAACCTCCGCGCCGGCTTCTGGTTCGACGGCGTCGACCGGCCGGTCCAGATCGTTCCCGGCTCCACGACGCTGCCCTGGCGGGAAGTCGACCTCCGGCACCTCGGTGACGACGAGCAGCGGGCCGAGGCGGCACGGCTGCTGGCCGCGGAGCGGTCACAGCGGTTCGACCCGGCCCGGCCCCCGTTGCTGCGGTTCGTGCTGTTCCGGCTCGGCGAAGAGACCCACCTCCTGGCGCTGACGCACCACCACCTGCTGCTGGACGGGTGGTCGACGCCGGTGCTGCTCCGCGATCTGTTCCACATCTACGAACACAACGGCGCGGACGGGCTACCGCAGCCCACTCCGTATCGGGAGTTCCTGGCGTGGCAAGCCGCACAGGACCGGCAGCGGGCCGCAGCCGCATGGCAACAGATGCTGCAGGGCTTGCCGGCGCCGACCCGTATCGCACCGAAAGCGGAGGTCGTCCAGGCGCAGTGCCGACGCCACCGGGTTTCCCGTGAACTGCCGCCGGAGCTGACCGAGCCCCTGGAAGCTCTTGCGCGGGAGCGCGGCTGGACGCTGAACACGCTGGTACGTGGCGCGTGGGCGTTGCTACTGGGCCGGCTGACCGGCAGCGACGACGTGGTCTTCGGCGCGACCGTCGCCGGACGCCCACCCGAGGTGGCGGGGATCGAGGACATGGTCGGTCTGTTCATCAACACCCTGCCGGTCCGTGTCCGTCTCAGCCCCGACGAGCCCGTTTCGGACCTGCTGTCCAAGGTGCAGGAAGATCAGTTGCGGATGGCACCGTTCGAGCACGTAGGGCTCAACGACATCCAGCGGATGACCGGCCACAGTGCACTGTTCGACAGTCTGGTGCTGTTCGAGAACTTCCCGGTCGACCGGGAAACGCTCGAAGAGGCAGGCGGCGGACTGCGGGTTCGCGACGCCCACAGCCACGCCGGCACGCACTACCCGCTCAGCCTCGTCGTCGTGCAGGGGGAGCGGCTGCAACTGCATCTGGACCATCGGTCGGACGTCTTCGACCAGCCGGCCGCCGAGACCATGCTCGACAGGCTGCAGACACTGCTGCGGATGGTGGTCGAAATGCCGGATCGGACGGTGGAGACCGTCGATGCGGTTACCGCCGCCGAACAGGAACAGCTGCTGGGGGAGTGGAGCGGCGCCCCGGTCGCCTTGCCGTCATCGTCGGTGCCCGCCTTGTTCGAGGCCCAGGCCCGCAGGTCCCCGAAAGGCGAGGCGGTGGTCTCCGGCGAGGAGCGGCTGACCTACGCGGAGTTGAACGCACGCGCGAATCGGCTCGCCCGCTATCTCATGGGCCGCGGGGCGGGACCGGAGCGAGTCGTCGCCTTGGCGATACCGCGCTCGGCGGAGATGGTGGTCGCATTGCTCGCCACACTGAAGACAGGTGGCGCATACCTGCCGATCGATCCGGCACACCCCGCGGAACGCATCGCTCACGTGCTCGACGCCGCCGATCCCCTCCTCGTGCTCACCACGACCGCCACCGCCCCGCGCCTCGGCACCTCCCGGCCGCAGGTCTTGCTGGACGAAGGTGCGGTCCGCGAGGCGGTCGACCGGCTCCCCGCAACCGACCTCACCAACGAGATTCTCCCCGTCGAACCGCATCCGTCGCACCCCGCGTACCTGATCTACACGTCCGGCTCCACCGGCAGGCCCAAGGGCGTGGCGGTGCCCGAGTCCGCCCTGCGAAACCTGCTGCTCGCGGTGGGCGAGGCCGTACGGCTCGACGCCTCCGACTGCTGGCTGGCCGTCACGACGCTCGCCTTCGACATTGCCGTGCTGGAACTGCTCGGCCCGCTGCTGGCGGGCGGCACCGTCGTGGTCGCCGACGAGGAGGCGATGCGCGATCCCGCGCTGCTGACCGGGTTGGTCGAGCAGGAGCGAATCTCGATCGTGCAGGCGACGCCCTCGCTGTGGCAGGTACTGATCGGGTCCTGCGGCGCGGAGGCCAGGGAACTGACGATGCTCTCCGGCGGCGAACCGCTGCCCGCGGACCTCGCCGCCGAGATGCGCGCACGGGGCGGCCGGGTCGTGAACCTGTACGGCCCGACCGAGACGACCGTCTGGTCGACGCTGGCCTGGTGCGACACTACGCGACCACCATCGATCGGCCGACCCATCGCCAACACGCAGCTGCGCGTGCTGGACCGATGGCTGCGACCGACCCCGCCGGGCGTGATCGGGGAGCTGTACGTGAGCGGCGCGGGACTGGCACGCGGGTACTGGCAGCGCCCGGGGCCGACCGCGGAACGCTTCGTGGCCGACCCGCTCGGCCCGGCCGGTTCGCGGATGTACCGGACGGGGGATCTCGTGCGGTGGAATCCCGGCGGCGAACTGGAATATGTGGCGCGGGCCGACGACCAGCTGAAGGTGCACGGATTCCGCATCGAGCCGGGCGACATCGAGAACACCCTCTCGCAACACCCCGCAGTCGCACGGGCCGCGGTGGTCGTCCGCGAGGACCGGCCCGGCGACAAACGGCTGGCCGCCTACGTGGTGCCCGAACCGGGCGCGGAGGTTGACGCCGACGATGTCCGGCGGTTCGCACGAGAGCGCCTGCCCGCCTACATGGTGCCCGCTGCCGTCGTGACCTTGGACGCCTTGCCGGTCACGGCGAACGGGAAGCTGGACAGCAAGAGCCTCCCGGCGCCCGAGTTCACGCGCGGGGCCGGGACGAGGGTGCCGCGCACCCGAACCGAAGAGGTACTGTGCGAGCTGTTCGGCCAGGCCCTGGGCGTCGAGCAGGTCGGCGTCGACGAGAGCTTCTTCGAGCTCGGCGGGCACTCCTTGCTGGCTACTCGCCTGGTGACCTCCATCCGGAGCGTTTTCGGCGTGCAACTGGGCGTGGGAGCGCTCTTCTCGGCACCGACCGTGGCCGAGCTGAGCCGTCGGCTGGATTCGCAAGAGGCCGGCAACGGCCTGGACGCTCTCCTCCCACTGCGCACGACCGGAAGCAGCCGGCCACTGTTCTGCGTCCACCCGGCAGGCGGGATCAGCTGGCCGTACGCCGGGCTCCTGCCGCACCTCGGCCCGGAGCAGCCGGTCTACGGGTTGCAGGCTCCTGATCTTTCCGACGACCGTTCCGCGCCCATCTGCGTCGAGGAGATGGCGTCCGACTACCTGGCACGTATCCGGGCTGTGCAGCCGACCGGCCCGTATCGGCTGCTCGGTTGGTCGTTCGGCGGCATCGTGGCGCACGCCATCGCGACGGCGATGGAGGAAGAAGGCGATGAGGTCGAACTTCTCGCGGTGCTCGACGCGTTCCCGCAGCCCACCGGCCAACGGGAACTACCGGCCGCAGCACCCCGCGACGTCCGCGACATGTTCATCGACGTCCTCGGTGCCGCACCCGGCGGGCCGAGCGGGTTTGCCCTCGACGACGAGATCCTCGACCGCCTCTGCCGCAGCCACGAGCGCCACGGCCGAGCCCTCGGAGAGCACCGGCCCGGTCGCTTCCACGGCGACCTGCTGCTGTTCATCGCGACCGGTGAACCGGGGAGCGGCGGCAGCGGACCGTGGCGCACATCGAGGGCGTGGCAGCCGTTCGTCGACGGACGGATCGAGGTGCACGAGGTCGACAGCGGGCATGACCAGCTAATGCTGCCCAAGGCGCTTTCCCGCATCGCGCCGGTGGTGGCCGACCGCCTCGACCGACTGCCCGGCACCGGGGGACGAGCACAGTGACGGAGGAACGCGACGGCTTGCGCGTCACGGTGAAGCCAACGGTCTGCATCGGCGCCGGACAGTGCGTGCTCGTCGCGCCCGAGGTGTTCGACCAGGACGACGACGGGGTGGCGCGCCTGGTCGACGAAGCCCCGGCACACCAACTGCATCCGGACGTCCGGCTGGCCGCTGCCCGATGCCCGGTCGAAGCCATCCGCGTGGTTGAGACCTGAACATGCCATCCCTGCCCACACCTATGGCAGCTTGTGGCCGCAGGGCTTGTCGCTCGATCGGAAGGGAAATAGCGTCGAGCCGCCTCGTCCGCCCATGGTGGAGGAGGTCCGGAAGGGGGATGCCAGTCGGCGGAAGCCTTGCTCACGGGGGCGAGCCGCAGGCGTGCGGGCACGACGAGAACCGCGCCCGTCGATCGGACGTCGCGCATTTCGACAGATCACCGGGAGGCATTGATGAGCAGCTCGACGAACCCCTTCGACGATGAGAACGGCAGCTTCCTCGTCCTGGTCAACGACGAGAACCAGCACTCTTTGTGGCCGTCGTTCGTCGATGTGCCTGCCGGTTGGCAGGTGGCGCACCCCGAAGACACCCGGCAGGTCTGCCTGGAATACATCGAGACACACTGGACCGACCTTCGGCCCCGGAGCCTGGTCGAGAAGATGGAGCCGAAGTAGGCAGCGCGACGGGTTCGTTCGTCGCCCGAGCATTCGGGCGGAAATCCGTGGCAGCTTGCTGCCGCACGCCTGTGAGCTGTATCGGAACAGTCCCCACGGCACGCCCGTCCAGTTCCCCGCCGCCGCACCCCTTCAGCCCGGTCAGCCCCGCGAGCAGCGCGTTGCGGGGCTGAAGGACGTCGGTCACCAGGCGTGCGGCTCTCATTGTCCGGGCTCGGCGCGGGGAATGGCGCCCGCCGCGAGGAGCGCGGCGGGCGCCATTACCGTAGCCGGGCCTCTCTGCCACGGGCCGGGGACCGGCGACGGGGAGGGAGCCTCTCGACGGCAGAGAGCCTTGCGGAGCCGTGCTTGCTCAGCGCCAGGTGATGCGGTCCGCCTTGGGCGGCGCGATGGGCTTCTCGGGGGAGGAGTGGTTCTTGAGGTAGCTGGTGAACGCGTCCAGGTCACGTGTGACGGACTGCCGGTCGGTGCCCTCCTTCAGCACGCTGAAGCCGTTGCCGCCTTGGGAGAGGAAGTCGTTGACCGTCACCCGGTAGCTGCGCGACTCGTCCACCGGCTTGCCGTTCACCCGCACGGTGTCCGCCGGCAGCCGGTCGGCACCCGTGCGCGACTTGTCGACGTCGAACCGCAGCTCGTCGGAGATCTGCAACACCTGCGGATAGCCCTCGTTCGCCCCGGAGAACTGCTGCCGAAGCACAGCAAGCAGTTGTTTCCCGGAGAGCGTCATCGTCACCAGCGGATTGTCGAACGGCTGCACCTGGAAGGCTTCGCCGTACGTCACCACACCGTCGCCCTCCTTGCCGGAGGCGCGGTAGGCGAGGTCGGAGCGCACCCCGCCCCAGTTGAGCAGCGCCAGCTCGGCGCCCGCTTCGCGGTTGGCCGCCACCTGGGCGTCGGTGAGCAGATCGCCGAGCGGGGTCTCCGGATCCGGCGCGCCCCGGCCGGGGATGTCGTCGGAGATATAGCCGACCGGTTCGTTCGCCATGTCGGCCGAGCGGGCGCGCCACTTCTCGATGACGCGGTCCACCTTCGGCTGCTTGGGCGTGTCGGTGGTGACGATATGGCCTTCGGCGCGGGCCGAGGAGCGCACCAGGTCGCCGGTCTGCCGGTCGATGTCGAAGCGCAGGTCGGTGAAGGTGCGGCCGAACGACGCCGACTGCGTGACCAGCCGCGGCTGCCCCGCCGGATCCTTGACGCTGCATTCGTAGGGCTCGTGCGAGTGCCCCGTCACGAACAGATCCACCTTCGGCGACGTCTTTTCGGCGATCCCCTGGATGCGCCCGTCGAGCCGGCCAGGGGCACCGTCCTTGCCGCAGGTGGCGTCGTACGTCTTGGCGGGCGGCTGGGCACCCTCGTGCACGAGCGTCACCACCGCCTTGACGCCCTTGCGGTCCAGTTCGTCGGCGTACCTGTCGATGGTCTCGACCTCGTCCTCGAAGACCAGGTCCTCGGTCATCGAGGCGCTCACGACCGAGGGGGTGTCCTTGGTGGTCAGCCCGATGAAACCGAGGCGCTCACCGCTCGGCAACTTCTTGATCCAGTACGGCGGCAGGATCGGCTTCCGTGCGGACGCCGCTTTGTGAGCCGTACGTGGCAGTACGTTCGCCGCGAGGTAGGGGAAGTCGGCGCCGTCGTAGGGCTGGTCGGGGTCGGCGCAGCCGTCCTTCGGGTGGCAGCCGCCCGCGTCCATCCGGCGCAGCTCGTCCGGCCCCTCGTCGAACTCGTGGTTGCCGACCGAGGCGACGTCCAGTCCCAGTGTCTCCAGCGCATCGACGGTCGGCTCGTCGTGGAACGCGGCCGACAGCAGCGGACTGCCGCCGATCATGTCGCCCGCGGCGACGGTCAGCGACTCCGCGCCTTTCGCGCTCTCCCGGGCCCGGTCCAGCAGGGTGGCGAGCCGTGAGACCCCGCCGGATTGCACCTGTTCCGGCTCGCCGCCCGGCCCGTTGCGGTGGACGGCCCCGGCGGGGCCCGGCACGGCATCCAGGTTGCCGTGCAGATCGTTGACGGCGAGGAGCTGGACGGGCGTCGTCCCTCCCCGCCGGGCCCTGGACGGGCCGTCGGCGGCGGCCGACAGGGTGGGTACCAGCAGAAGGACCGTGCTCGCCCCGGCCAGGGCGAGACGGCGGCGAGCGCTGCGGCTGCGCAGGCGAGCGCTGCGGCTGCGCAGGCGGGCGCGTGGGCGCGGTGGTGCTCCGTGCACGGGGTGCCTTTCACGAGTGCGGACAGTGACGGGTGGTGGGGCTCAGGCCCCACCACCCGTCACTGATCAAAGCGCCCGCACCACCCGGGCATCCGCCGGATCGCCCGTGAGCCACCCGTAGGAGTGGCCCCGCCCGATGGTCTTGCGTACCCGGCACGGGGGCTGCGCTTGCCCACCCTGCTCCCCCAAGCTCTTCGAGCAGGGGGTACCCCCAGGGCGAAGACTGCCCAAGCTCAGCGCAGCGCGGGGCGGGCAGGGGCAGCCCCTCCCCGGAGGGGTCTACGCCGGGTAGGCCAGATACAGCAGGGCTGCCAGGACGCCGCCGATCATCGGACCGGCGACCGGCACCCAGGAGTACGCCCAGTCGGCCTTGCCCTTGCCCTTGATCGGCAGGACGAACGCATAGGCGATCCGCGGCCCGAGGTCACGCGCCGGGTTGATGGCGTAGCCCGTCGGCCCGCCCAGCGAGGTGCCGATCACCAGCACGACGAAGGCGACGCCCGCGTAACCCAGCGCCGAGTTGCCGAAGTCGGGGATGGCGCCCTCGCCGTTGCCCGGCTTGAACGTGGGGGAGAACAGCACGAAGGCCACCAGCACGAAGGTGCCCAGCACCTCGGTGACCGTGTTCCAGAGGCTGTTGCGGATCGTCGGCGCCGTCGAGAAGATGCCCAGCGTCCCCGCAGGGTCGTCGTGGTCGTCGAACTGAAGCTTGTACGTGGCCCAGCACAGCACCGCGCCGAGGATGCCGCCGAGCATCTGCGCGAGTATGTATATGGGCACGTCCGACCAGTCGGTCTTGTCGGCGACGGCGAGGGCGAGCGTGATGGCCGGGTTGAGGTGCGCCCCGCTGGGCGCCGCCACGCTCGCGCCCGTGAAGACCGCGAAACCCCAGCCGATGTTGACGAACAGCACACCCCCGCCATTGCCGTTCGTCTTGCGCAGCACATTGTTGGCGACAACGCCGGTACCCAGCATGATCAGCACCGCGGTACCGAGTAGTTCCCACAAGAAGATCGAGCCCGCGCTCATCCGCTACCTCCACAACGTCGCGGCTCAACACACCGTTCTCTCGACGGCGATGGGCGCGCACCCTACTTGCTGGACGGGGCCCGCTCCAGCCTGCTGACCAAGAAATTCCTGGCGGGAAACCGGGAGTCACGCAGGAAGTTCGACGACTGCGAAGACCGCCCCCTGCGGATCGCGGAGGACGGCGAGCCCGCGGCCCTCCCCGTTCTTCCCCTCGTACAGCACCGTGGCTCCCTCCCTCCGTGCCGTCCCGGCGGCTGTCTCCGGGTCGCGCGTCCCGAAGTACGGCATCCAGAAGGGCTCCACGTCCTGCTGTTCGGCGCCCAGCACGGTGCGGCCCGCCACCGGCTCGCCCGCCACCGGCTCCCCCGCCGGGGCCTCCGCCCGCGGGGCCGGCATCCGGAGCGCCGCGTAGTGCTCCTCACCGGCGGCGCTGTACTCGGCGGCCCGCAGGCCCAGCACGGCCTCGTAGAACCGGTCCGCCTCGGCCGTGTCGTGTACGGCAAGCTCCGCCCAGCACAGCGCGGACGGCTCCCGGAAGAGACCCGTGCCGATATGTGCCCGGGGCTGCCAGAAGCCGACATGCGCGCCCGCGGGATCCACTGCCACGACGGACCTCCCCAGCACTCCGAAGTCCACGGGGCCGCGGGTGACCTCGCCGCCCGCCGCCGCCACCCGGTCGGCGAGCGCATCGGCGCCGTCCGTCGCGAAGAAGACGATCCAGCTCGCCGCTTCCTCGCCGTCCTCCGCGGTGTCGGGCCCGAACGGTGCGATACCGGCCACCATGTGCCGCTGCCAGGTGGCGTATCCGTAGTGGTCGTACGTCGACCCCGCATGCAGATACCCCCACCCCAGTACGGCCGTGTAGAAGCGCTCGGACGCGGATGGGTCGGGGGTGCGCAGATCGGCCCAGCAAAGCGCTCCCGGGGGGTAGGACATGGGCTCGGGCACCGGTGCTCTCCTCCCTCGGCCGGCCGCCGGATAGCGGCCGGACGGAACGGACCGCCGTACGACGTTGTCGAACTGTACGCATTGACGGGCGAGTTGGGGGCGTCGCAGGATGCTCGAACACCAGGTAACGGGGGTGCACGGTGCACAGTACGAAGCCGAACGGGCTTGTCGGCGTGTCCGCAGACGATCAGGGCGATCGGGCCGGGAAGGACGCCATCGTCGTCGTCGGCATGTCTCTCCGGGTTCCCGGCAGCGCCGACGTGGACACGTTCTGGGCGAACGTGGCGGGCGGCGTCGAGTCGGTCACCCGGTTCAGCGAGGAGGAGCTGCGCGAGGCCGGTATACCCGATTCCGTCCTCGCGGACCCGCACTACATACGGGCCAAACCGGTCCTGGAGGACGTGGCCGAATTCGACGCCGGCTTCTTCGGACTCACTCCCCGCGAGGCGCAGGTCCGCGACCCGCAGCACCGGCTCTTCCTGGAGTCCGTCTACACGGCTCTCGAACACGCGGGCTACGACCCGTTCCAGGTGCCCGGCACGGTCGGTGTCTACGGCGGCGGTGCCCCCGATTTCTACCGGGAGTGGAACGTCAACTCCCACCCTGAGGCCACCGCCTTCCTCGGCGAGGTCGGTGTCGCCGTCGCCAACGCCACCGACTACCTCACCACCTCCGTCTCCCACCAGCTCGGCCTCACCGGCCCGAGCGTCAACGTGGTGACCGCCTGCTCGACCTCGCTGGTCGCCGTACACCTGGCCTGCCAGGCGCTGCGCAGCGGCGAGTGCGACGCCGCCGTCGCGGGCGGCGTCCAGGTCGAACTACCGCCGAAAACCGGCTACCACTCGGCCGAGGGCGGCATGTTCTCCGTCACCGGCCGGGTCCGTCCCTTCGACGCGGACGCGGACGGGACCATCTTCGGCACCGGCGTCGGGACCGTCGTCCTCAAGCGGTACGCGGACGCGGTGGCCGCAGGCGACCACATCCACGCCATCGTCCGCGCTTCCGCCATCAACAACGACGGCGCGCTCAAGGCGGGGTTCACGGCGCCCAGCGTCGAGGGGCAGGCCATGCTCATCCGGCGGGCGATGCGCACCCACGGCCTCGATCCGTCCGACATCGGCTACGTCGAGGCCCACGGCACCGGCACCCGGGTCGGCGATCCGATCGAGGTGAACGCACTCACCCGTGCCTACCGTGACCTGGGCATGACCGCAGTGCGCAGCTGCCCCATCGGCTCGGTCAAGGGCAACGTGGGCCACTTGGGGCCGGCCGCGGGCGTCGTCGGGCTCATCAAGACCGTCCTGGCCCTCCAGACCGGCCGTATCCCCCCGAGCATCAACTTCACCCGGCCCAACCCCGCCATCGACTTCGAGAACGGGCCCTTCTACGTCAACACCGAGCTGTCCGACTGGCCCGGGCACCATGCCGCCCGGCTGGCCGCCGTCAGCTCCTTCGGCGTCGGAGGCACCAATGCACACGTGGTGGTGGAGCAGCCACCTGCCCTCCCTGAGCGGGACACGCCCGAAACTCCAGCCGCGCAGCGCCCGTTGCTGCTTGGCGTGTCGGCCCGTACTCCCGAAGCGCTCGCCGCAGCCACCGGCCGCCTCGCCGGCCACCTCGAAGCGCATCCCGAACAGGAGCTCGCGGACATCGCCGCCACGCTCAGCCTGGGCCGGCCCGACTTCCCGCACCGCGTCGCCGTGGTACCCGGCACGGAAGGCGTCTCCGCCGCGCTGCGCGCCGCCCGTACCGACAGGCCGCAGGCGCCGACGGACCCGGCGCCCGTCGCCTTCCTCTTCCCCGGGCAGGGCTCGCAGCATCTCGGTATGGGCCGCCGCCTCTACGCGCAGGAGCCGGTCTTCCGCGCGGCTGTCGACGAGTGCGCCGAGCTGGCGAGCCCGCTGCTGGAGGCCGATCTGCGCGAGGTGATGTTCGCGGCGGACGAGCCCGGCGCGGCCGAGCGGCTGACCCGCACCAGCATGGCCCAGCCCGCACTGTTCACCGTCGAGTACGCCATGGCACGGCAGTTGCTGGCGTGGGGGCTGAGCCCGGCCGCCATGATCGGCCACAGCGTCGGCGAGTACGTCGCCGCATGCCTCGCGGGTGTCTTCCCGCTGGCCGACGCGGTCCGGCTCGTGGTCCGGCGCGGGGCGCTGGTCCAGGAGCTGCCCGGCGGCAGCATGCTGGCCGTGCCGGCGCCCGCCGAGGAGGTCGAGGGACTGGCGGGCTGCGACATCGCCGCCTACAACGGTGCCCGCCTCACCGTGATCTCCGGACCGGACGAGGCCGTGGACGCCGCTCAGGCAGCCCTTTCCGAGCGCGGCGTGACCGGGCACCGGCTGCACACCTCGCACGCCTTCCACTCGGCCATGATGGAGCCCGCACTGGAACCGTTCGCCGCCGAGCTGGCCAAAGTCGAACTGCGAGCGCCAGAGCTGCCGTTCATCTCCAACGTCACCGGCGAGTGGATCACCGACAAGCAGGCCATGTCCCCCGACTACTGGACGCGGCACCTCCGCGCCCCCGTCCGGTTCGCTCCCAGCGTCGCGCTGCTGCTGGAGGACAGCGGTCTGCTGTTCGTCGAGGCGGGCCCCGGGCAGGTACTCACCGGTCTGACCCGCGCCCAGGCGGTTGCCTCCGGCAGCCGGGACCGTACCGTTGTGCCGACGATGCCGATGCCGCAGGGCACGGAGGAGGGCCCACACTGTCTCGCCCGGGCCCTGGGTTCACTGTGGGCGGCCGGAGCCGAGCTCGACTGGGCCGCCTACCGGGGCGACAACTGGCGTCGGGTGCCGCTGCCCACCTACCCCTTCCAGCGCAGCGTGCACTGGCTCGACCCCGTCTGGCAGCCCGAGACCCCCGCCGCGTCCCAGGAGCCGCCGACGGACGAGGGGCGACGCCCCGTCGAACGGGCGCTCTTCCGTCCCGAATGGTGCGAGGACCCGGCTCCGCCTCCCGGGACGGGCGCCATGGCCGGCACCTGGCTGGTCTTCCGCAGGGGCGACAGCCTGGACGGCACCGTGAACCGGCTGCGGCACGCCGGTGCCCAGGTGGTGACGGCCGAACCGGGCGAGAAGTTCGAGCGGCTGACCGGCAGCCGCTATGTGCTGCGGCCCGGAGCCCGGGACGACTACGACGCGCTGGCGGACTCACTGATCGCCGACGGGTTGCTGCCCGAACGCGTCCTGCATGGCTGGCTGTTCGGTCCTCCGGCGGCCTCCGACGGCGAGGTGCCTTCGGACCAGTCGCACGGCCTCGACCACACCGCTGAGTGGCTCGACCTCGGTTTCTTCAGCGTGCTGCACCTCGCCCAGGCGTTCGCGGAGCGCGGCTCGGCGCAGGTGCAGGGCATGCGCTGGGACGTGGTCGGCTCGCGGCTGCGCGCGGTCTCCGGCGCCGAACCGGTCGTACCTGCACGGGCCGCGGTGACCGGGGTGTGCGACGTGATGGCCAAGGAGCTGCCCGAGATCTCCGTCCGCTGCCTGGATGTGGCCGAACACCGCTACGAGCAGGGCCTGTGGGAAGAGCTGGCCAGAGCCGGGCTGGCAGCGCCGGCGTTCGCCGCCTGCGGCGACCGCTGGATCGCGATGCGCGGACGCAGACGCTGGCTGCTCACCTACGCCCAGGTGCCCGAGCCGCGTACCCGGGACGCCGCTGGTCCGCTGCGTGAGCGCGGCACCTATCTGATCACGGGCGGCCTCGGCGGCATCGGACTGGCCGTCGCCGAGAGCCTGGCCAAGGCCGTACGCGCCCGCCTCGTGCTGACAGCGCGCTCCCCCTTCCCCGCGCGGGAGGAGTGGGACCGGCTGCTCGGCGGAGACCTCAGGGATACCGCGCAGGGCGCGGACGACTCCGTGCTGGAGACGGTACGACGGCTGCGCCGTATCGAGGAGCACGGTGCCGAAGTGCTGGTGTGCCAGGCCGATGTGGCGGACGAGGCGGCGATGCGGGCCGTGGTGGAGCGTGGGGAGCGGGAGTTCGGCGCCTTCGACGGTGTCTTCCACACCGCGGGCGTCCCGGGCGGGGGACTGCTGGTGCTCAAGACCCGGGCCGAGGCCGAGCGGGTGATGGCGGCGAAGGTCGCGGGCACGCTGGTGCTGGACCGGCTGCTGGGGGAGCGGGTGGAGCTGATGGTGCTCTTCTCCTCGATCACCTCGGTCGCCGGCAACCTCGGCCAGACCGACTACGCGGCGGCCAACGCCTTCCTGGACGCCTACGCGCACGCCCGTGCGGCCGACGGCCCCGGCTTCACCGTCTCCGTCAACTGGGACGCCTGGGCCGAGATAGGCATGGCGGCCAAGGCGGACGCCCTCGCCCCGGCCGCCTTCCGCGCGCTCCAGACCGGCAGCGTGGCCGCAGACATCGGCTCCCTGGGAGCGGCGGAGGAGCACGGCAGTGCCACCAGCGACGGCGACGACGTCACCGGGACTCCCACGGATGAGGCCGCCGCCGACGCCGCGGGCACCCGGCCCGTCGGTCCCGTCGCCCTCGATGACGATGCCGTTCCCAGCAGTCACACCGAGCCCGAGGGGCACCCGCTCCTCGGGGAGCGCAGCGAAGGGCCCGACGGCAGCATCGTCTACCGGGCCGTCCTGGACGGTGAGACGCACTGGGTGTCCGGTGAGCACCGGGTGGCGGACATCCCCGTATGGCCCGCGACGGCATACGTGGAGATGATCCGTGCGGCAGGCGCAGAAGCGCTGCCGGCGGACCCGGCGTCGGACGGCCGGCTGCTGCTGACCGATGTCACCTTCCTCTCGCTGCTCGCCCTGGCCTTCCGCACCGTCCTGCGGACGACCCTCGCCCCCGAACGTGGCGGCTACCGCTTCGCCATCGCCAGCACCACGGATGGCGCGGAGTGGACGGAGCATGTGACGGGACTGGTTCGTACGGCACCCGAGGCACGGGCGCCGGTGCACGACCTGGAGGTGCTGCGGGAGTGCTTCCCCGTCGTCAAGCCGGACACGGAGTCCTTCTACCCGGAGCTCGGCCTCATCGACTTCGGGCCGCACTGGTCGAACATCGCGGAGCTGCGGCGGGACGACTCCTCGACGCTGGCCCGGATCGAGATGCCTGCCCCGTTCCTCGGCGAGCTGACCCACTTCCCGTTGCACCCGGCCCTGTTCGACGCGGCGACCTCGAACGCCGTGTACCTGCCGGAGCTCGGTCCGAGGGGGGAGAGCTATCTGCCGTTCTCCATCAGCAGCATCACGGTGCGGGGCCCGCTGCCCCCGACGGTTCATGCGTACTCGCGGCGGCGCGGGGCGCACCAGAACATGGTGACCTTCGACATCACTCTCACCGACGACGACGGACGCGAGGTCGTGGATGTTACCGGCTACACCGTGCGGGTCTGGGACAGGGAGGAGTTCCGGCGCAGAGTCATCGCCTCCGCCTCGTCCCGGACCGCTCCGGACCTTCCGGACGACCCCGGGCACACCGGGGGCGCCGACCTTCCCCCGGCCTCCGATCAACCCGCCCCGCAGGGGCTCGGCGGTGCGTTCGCGATCCGTCCGGAGGAGGGTATCCAGGCGCTCTGGCACATCCTGGGCGACCGCGTAGGGCCCCAGGTCGTCGTCATCCCCGAAGGCATGGACCAGCGGCTGCGCGCCGTCGAAGCGCTCACCCAGAACGTCATCGCGGACGCGGGACAACCTGCCACGCCCCCGACCGGCGGCGCCACCGGCAGCAGTCCGGTTCCCGTGCCGGGGGCCCATGAGCCGGGGGAATCCGGCGCCGCACCGGCCGATATGCACCAGCGCCTGGCGAGGCTGTGGTCCGAGGCGCTGGGTATCGACGACATCGGCATGGACGACGACTTCTTCGCGCTCGGCGGCAACTCGCTGGTCGGCATACAGCTCGCGGCCCGCGTACGCAGGGAGTTCGACACCGATCTGCCGATCGCGGCCCTCATCGAGAACCCCACCGTACGAGCCATCGCAGGGATCATCACCGCATGAGCGCCACCATCCCGGCAGAAGGCCCCAGTGCCTGGTTCCCTTTTCCGCCGCCCGGGCCCGGAGGGCGGGCGCGGGTGCGGCTGCTGTGCTTCCCGTGCGCCGGGCAGGGCGCCTCCGGCTACCGCGCCTGGCAGCGGCTGCTCGCACCCGGCATAGAGGCGTTCCCGGTACAGCTCCCCGGCCGGGAAAGCAGGGCCATGGAGCAGCCGCACACCACCATGGACGGCCTGATGGACGAGCTGCTGCCGCAGTTGCGCCACCAGGTGCGCGGCGTGGACGGCTACGCATTCTTCGGCCACAGCCTCGGCGCGCTGGTCGCATACGAGGCCGCGCGCAGGCTGGAGGCCGAGGGGCTGCAACCGCTGGCCCTGATGGTCGCGGCGCAGCGCCCGCCCCAACTGCCGTTGGGCCGGGAACCCGCCCACGACCTGCCGCGTGCCGCATTCATGACCACGCTCGGTCTCTACGGGCAGGTGCCCGCCGAACTGTTCGACGACTCGACGGCCGTCGAACTGGCCGAGGCCGGACTGCGCGCCGACTTCAGCATCGTCGAGACCTATCGGCCCCCGCCCGAGCCGCTGCTGAGCTGCCCGGTGACGGCGCTACCCGGACTTGCCGACAGCACCCTCCCGCCCGGCTCCATGCGGGCTTGGGGCGATCTGACCACCGGGCCCTTCACCTTCCGGCCGGTGCCCGGCGGCCACTTCTTCGTCGACGAGCGCACCGAAGAACTGGTAGGAGTGGTCCGGGCGGCCCTGGGTTAGCCGGCGCTCGCCACCCACAGGTCCACCACATACGTCTCCACCACCCGCTCGTCCGGAAAGAGCCGGCGCAGCCGCCCGCGTTCGGCGTCGAGGAACGACTCCGTCGCCTCGTCGTCCATGACGAGGAACCCGGAATGGCTGGCGAGGTTGCCCAGATGGGTCTCGACCGGGACGGTACGGCTCCACCGCACATGGCGGCGGCCGACGCGCAGTCCCTCAAGTCCTGCTTTCCGTACCGCCTCCGGGTCGTCGATGGGGCTCAGTGAGGGGGAGGTGGCGCCGGTGTGGCGTGTGATGCGCTCCGTCTGTTCGGCGATCCACGGAACGTCGTGTGCGGTGGTGTTCCACCAGATGACGAGCGAGCCGCCCTGGCGCAGCACGCGCAGCGCCTCGGGGACCGAGCGTGATGTGTCGGTCCAGTGCCAGGACTGCGCGTAGGTGAGCAGATCGCAGCACCCGTCCGCGAGCGGCAGCGCGTTGGCGTCCCCCCGCACCAAGGGCACGTCCGGCAGGCTCTTTCGGAACCACGCGGCCATGCCCTCGCCCGGCTCCACGGCGATCACCTCGGCGCCGCGCTCGACCAACTGCTCGGTGGAGATGCCCGTGCCGGCTCCGACATCGGCGACTCGGGCCCCCGCTAACGGTATTCCGGTCAACTCCTCGACGGCACCGAAGAGTTGGGAAGGGTAGGACGGCCGGTACGCGGCGTAGCGATCTGCCGCCGCATTGAACGACATGGCACGGGATCGGGAAGTCACCGCCTCATCCTGCCCGACCCCGAGCCAGGCTATTTATCCCGTCCTGAACGCGCCGTGCGCGCCGTGCGCATGGTGATTCACGAGCCCCCCACCGCGCTCGTCGGCCGGGCACGCCCGCCACGGGCGTACGGCTCCAGCGCTGGGGACCCCTCCGGTCCGGACGGCTTGTGCGTCCCGCTTCTCTCACTCGTCCGTTCACTCGTCCGTGTGGCCATGGGCACCGGCATCCCGTGCCGGGGTGCCGCGCAGCAGACGGGCCTCGTGAGCGGGGAGAGTGCGCAGGGCCTGGTCCGGGGCGAGCCAGCGGGCGGTGGTGGGGAGGTGCGGTGCGGCGAGGCGAGCTGTGAAGAGGTGGGTGATGAGCGTGCGGCCGCCTGACGGGCACCGGGTGCTGTCGACGGCCAGCAGTCGGCCCGTCGATCCGCGTGCCGCGCGCCCCAGCTGGGTGTGCAGGGCGCGGGCTGCGGCTTCGCCGGGGGTCTCGGTCGCCGACACAAGGGCTCCGGGCAGTCGGCAGGAGGAGCCGCCGCCCCATCCGCCGTCGTGCCGCTCGCCGTCGTCCCGCTCGCCGTCCCCATCGTCGTCACGTACCTCCCGTACCAGCACCCGTCCCCTCGCATCCGTGACCAGTGCCGCGGCGGCGACCGCAGGGGCGGGCAGCAGGGCGCGGCGGTCCCGTTCGTCCAGCGGTGCCGGGTGGCCGTCCAGCAGGTGCGCCGTATGGGCACCGCGCTCGGCGGCGAGGGCGGCGGCCGTGCGGCGGCGCAACCGTTCGGGGAGCCGGGCCAGCGCCTCGTCCGGGGGCGCGAACTCGGCGGCGCGCAGTTCGTCCTGCTGGAGGCGAAGATCCTGGGCGGACACCGGGTGCGGCAGATGGACGGCGTACACACAGGCGGTCAGCGCCCTGCCGTACACGGTGGCCGGCACGTTGTCGACGGCCAGCAGCCGGCCGACCCGGAGTGCCGTGGGCCGCAGCTCCTCGCGGAGCTCCCGCACCAGCCCGTCGACCAGGCCCTCGTCGTCGACCATGCCGCCGGGCAGGTCCCAGCCCGCCTTGTAGACCGGGTCGACCACCAGGAGCCGGCCCCGCTCGTCGCGGATCACCGCGTCCACGGCGGCGGCCGGGGCCGGGTGCGCTGCGAGGTAGGCGGCGAGCTCGTCCTGGGGGCTCGGCAGTGCCACCGTGCCGGATGTCTCGAGGGCCGGCGTGGACGCGGGTGCGGTGGTGGTGGCAGGCGTGCTGGGTGTCGACGTCATGCGGCCCTCCTCGTGTCCGGTGGCGGAGGCCGCCCGGTACGGTGCGCGCGCCTCCTGTGAAGTCAACTGACCCGCCGCGGAATTGGGTACGCCGCTCGTTCGGCTCAGCGGTCGCGCCGCCAACCGTGTGCCCCGGGCTGCTGAACGGACAAAACATGCATAGCGTCGACATTCGGCAATGACAGCTGACAAGCGCGGAACGCAACGGCGCGGTGCGAGGAAGCGGCGTCACCAAGAGATGCCGCGCCGGGACCGGACGACGAGGGGAACGCGACGGTGGGCGAACAACTGAGCGAACAGGTGGGTGGAGAACTGGCGGGGAGCGGCGCCCCGAGCACATCCCCGGATGCGGCTCCTGGCACGTCCTCGTCCCCGGGCGCGGCTCCCAGTACGTCCCCGTCCTCCCCGGGAACCGCTCCCGGCACGTCCCCGTCCGGTACGGCCCCCGGCACGGCCGCCCGCCCGCACATCCACGTACGGCCGGGCCTGGACACCCGGCGGGAGACCACAGCGCAACCCGTGCACCCTGTAGTGCAGATCTTCGACGACGCCGCGCGGGCCGTTCCCGGCTACCCGCTCGCCCCTCTGGTGACCGACGAGTTCTGTGTGCTGATCGGGCCCGGCAACGCCTCCTCCATGATCGCCGTCTACTTCGACGATGTGGCCACGCTCTGGGTGGACCGGTACATGTGGAGCGAGTACGAGTGGTCCGACCAGGACACCGGCGAGCTGGGATTCCTGGCCGAAGCAGTGGCGGCGGTGCAGCGGGGGGACGGCGCCTGGCACTTCCGGGAGGACGACGGGCGCCTCGTCCACCTCGGCGGCAGGCTCGGCAGCCACATCGTCGGCCCCGGCGCCGTCCACCCGCCCCCGCTCACCCTCCCGCTGATCCCCTGGGCCTCCCAGCTCGGCCCCGCGCACTGACCCGCCCTCCTGTGCCACGGCACCGCTCCCGCTGCGCACCCGTGTCGCCCGCGCGACAGTGGGAACGCGGGGGATGCGAAGAGCGCACGGAGCACACGGAGCGCGGCGTGCGCACACGAGGCGGCACAAAACGGTGAGGACCAGGCGTGAGTGGCGACGACGACACGCTCAGGACATACCGCGGCAAGCGGCGTTTCGACCGGACCGCGGAGCCCGAGGGCGAGCGCGCAGAGCGCAGCGATGAGCCGCACTACGTGGTGCAGATCCACGACGCGACGAGCCTGCACTTCGACTTCCGGCTGGAGTGGGACGGCGTCCTGAAGTCGTGGTCGGTTCCCAAGGGGCCCTCGACGGATCCGCACGACAAGCGGCTGGCCATGCCGGTAGAGGACCATCCGCTCGAATACCGCACCTTCGAGGGCGTCATCCCGAAGGGCGAGTACGGGGCCGGGCCGGTCATCGTGTGGGACGAGGGCACCTACGAACCGCTCTCCCGCGACTTCGGCAAGGCGCTGGAGAAGGGCCACATCTCCTTCCGGATGCACGGCGGCAAGCTGCGCGGCGACTGGGCGCTCTCCCGCTTCCGCAGCGGCGACGACGGCGAGCGTGAGGCGTGGTTGCTGGTCAAGAAGAACGACAGCCATGCCTCCTCGCGCGGCACTCCCGACCCGTGGCGCGTCCGCTCCGCCCGCAGCGACCGCACCCTCAAACAGGTCGCCGAGGAGGCGACCGAGCAGTGGACCCGGGAGGGCGGGCGGTCGTGAGCGGTCTGCTCGACACCCTGCCCGACGACCAGCGAGCGCTGCTGCGCCGGTCGCCGCCGGGTGCGACGCTGGCCGAGCAGCCGATGCGTGCCGAGCTGAGCGACAGACGGGATTTCCCCGCCGGCGGCTGGATCTTCGAGCGCAAGCTCGACGGGGTGCGGGCGCTCGCCGTACGGGAGGACGGCCGCGAACGGCTGCTGTCCCGCTCCGGGCGGCGCGTCGACGCGACGTACCCCGAGATCGTCGACGCACTGGCCGCACAGACCCGGTCCGACTTCACCGCCGACGGCGAGATCGTCGCCTTCGCGCACGGCCGCACGGACTTCGCCCGCCTCCAGCAGCGCATGCAGCTGAGCACCGAACGGCAGGCCAGAGCCAGCGGCGTGGCCATCACCTACTACGTGTTCGACCTGCTGCGGCTCGACGGCATGGACCTGACCCGGCTCCCGCTGCGCACCCGTAAGTCGCTGCTGCGCAGAGCGCTGGACTTCCGGGCTCCGCTGCGCTTCACCACCCACCGCAACGAGGGCGGTCAGCGGCTGCTGGACGAGGCGTGCGCGCACGGCTGGGAGGGGCTGATCGCCAAGCGTGCCGACGGCCGCTATCTGCAGCGCCGGTCGCCCGACTGGCTCAAGCTCAAGTGCGCCAGCGGCCAGGAGCTGGTCATCGGCGGCTTCACCGAGCCCGCCGGGACGCGCGTGGGCTTCGGCGCGCTGCTGCTCGGCTACTACGAGGGCGGCACGCTCCGCTACGCGGGCAAGGTCGGCACCGGCTACGACCACGCCACGCTGCTGTCCCTGCGCCGCGGTCTGGACGAGCTGGAGGTACGGCGCTCCCCGTTCGCCGACCCGGTCCGCGAGCGCGGCGCACACTGGGTGGAGCCGCGGCTCGTGGCACAGATCGGCTTCACCGAGTGGACCCGCGACGGAATGCTGCGGCATCCCCGCTTCCTGGGGCTGCGCGACGACAAGAAGCCCGAGGACGTCATACGCGAGACGCCCCGCGAACGCCGCCGCTAGAGCCCTCTCGGACGGCCGCCCGCCCGCGGCGCCCAGCCTGACCTGGGCGGCGTCCGCGTAGCCCGCGTATCGGAGGGGTACCCGGAGCATCAGCACGAGAGGAGGCCACCATGACGGGAGACGGCAGGGACATCCCCGCGGAGGAGGGCGTCACCACCGAGGACGCCGCCGAGATGCAGGCGGGCCCCGTCGAGGGCAGGCAGCCGGACGAGCGCAAGGAGCGCGGCAAGTGGCAGCCACCCGTGGAATCCGACCCGCCGCCCAGGGTGAGCGGAGACGACAGCGGCGGCCCGGACACCACGTTCCTGACCCCGCAGGCGGAGGCCGACGAGGAGCACGCGGAACCCGCCGACCCCGGCGCCGAGCCCGAGGATCAAGGTATCCCCGATCTCGGGGACGGTGCCCCGATGCAGCAGCGGTCCAGCGACCCGCAGCAGGAGTCGGTGCCGGGCGACACCCCGACCGCCGTCACCCGCTCAGCGCCCACGCCCGCCGAGATGCGGGAGGGCGAGACGCTGGACGAACGGCTCGCCGAGGAGGAGCCCGAGGAGTCCGAGCGGGAGGCCGTCTCCGGCCCGCCCGACGACCAGGCCGGAGTGCTCAGCGCCGACCCGGAAGCGGCTCCGCCCCGCCGCCAGGACGTCTACGGCCGCGAGACCGGCGAGGGCCCCGGCCTCTCCCCGGAGGAGCAGGCGCTGCATACGGTTGACGAGGAGCAGATGTGAGCCCGCGCCCCGTCGCAGGACCTACGCCGGGTCCAGCCGCAGCCGCAAAGAGAAGTGGTCCAGCGTCGCGGGCACCGGCACGGAGGCCCGCAGCTGGGGGTGCGAGGCGAGAGAGTACGCGTGCCGCTCCAGCAGCGCGGCCAGCAGCGTGCTGACGGTGAACAGCACCAGGTTCTCGCCCGGGCACCCGGCCGGGCCCGAACTGAACGGCATCAGCGCGGGGTTGGCCCGCGCTTTCCGTCCCGTCTCCTCCGTCCACTGCTGGGGTGCGAAGGCGTCCCCGTACGGTGCGGCGGGCTCGGCGCGGTGCAGATAGGGCGTGTAGAGGGCGAAAACCGTGCCGGCGGGCAGGGTGCCGCCCTTCCAGCCGGTCTCCGCGGTGCTCTCCCGGAGGATGAGCGGCGTCGTGGGCCACAGCCGTACCGACTCCAGCGCGCAGCCGCGCAGGAACGGCAGCTCGCGCGGGGTGTCCGGATCTCCGGTCGTCGCCTCCTCGTAGGCACGTGCGGCAGGCTGCGGGTGGGTGGCCAGCAGTGCCAGCGCCCGCACGGTCGCCATGCCCGCGGCGTCGTAGGCGAACAGCCAGTGCGGGATCTGGCCCGCCCGGTCGGTGCCCGTCGGCGCGGGGGTCCGCGCGACGTGCTCCGCGAGGCTGCCGGGCTCCGGATGGGCGACGTAGGAGCGTACGCGGGAGAGGAACGCGCTCCGCAGCCGCCTGCGGCGCGGACCGGCCAGCGACCAGTTGGCGGCCGAGCGCAGCGCGCCCAGTTGCGCGGTGAGCGTGGCGTCGTCGCGGGCCGCGTCCCCGAGGACGATGCGCCGGACCGTGCGCCACCACGCGGCGTCGAACTCCTCCCACAGCAGTTGTCCGGACCGCTCGGCCCCCTCCAGGAGCAGCGCCGCCTCCTCGCGTACGACTCCGGTCAGCCGCCCGGCGGTGTCGTGCAACGGCCGGGGCGTCTCCAGCACTTGCTCCACGAACTCCCGGCGCCGTGTCCGCTCCGCGCCGCCGGAGATGAGCACGCCGTGCGGCTGGAACTGCGCCAGTGAGCTGCGCTTCTCCGGCGTCGCCGGGCTGAAGGGCTCCGGCGTCTCCAGCAGGACGCGACGCGCGTCCTGGGGGTCCAGCACCATCGCGTACGACCGGCCCCGCACCGTCAGCGGGAGCGGTCCTGGGCCGTGCCGCTCGCGCAGCGCGCGCACCCGTTCGACGCCGCGCCGGTCCCAGCCGGTGCGCTCCACCAGCGACATCGCCCGCGGCCTGCGCACGATGACGCCGCCCGCCAGCACCGGCAGCAGTACGTCCCCCACCACGCCCGCCGCCTCCCGGGCGCCCAGCGTGGGCAGTGTCTCCGCCGGGCCGCCCGGGGTGTCCGCCGGGTTCGGCGTGCTCGGCTTCCCGGGCGCTTCCGTGCTGCTCTGGGTCGGTCGCATCTTCACTCCGCTCGCTCCGCGGGCCGGAGGTGCACCGGCCGCGCTGTCGGGTGCGTCGTTTCCAAGAGGGTCGCGGTACCCGTAGGTAATCGGGCGAAACGACGCGCGCGGCGACACCGTTTGCCACCCGGGACCCGGTGGTACCCACTGACGCGTCCGAGCGGGTCGCGGCGGAGGCAGGCCCCGACGGCGTGCTGCGGCGGCCGGCGCACCTCGCCGGGCACTCCAGCACCGTGGAGGGGAGGCGAACTGATGGGCAGTCGGCTGACGGCTGTTTCGGAGGTGGCGGCCTGGTGGGTGGTACTGGCCGGGCTGTGGCTCGTTCTCATCCAGACGGTCGACATCCTGGAGTGTTGCGTCGGCGCGGGGGCCGCGCTGTTCGCGGCGGTCGCCGGGCGGGCGGCCCGCAGGGCGGCGGTGCGGCGGTGAACGGCTGGCTCGCAGGGGGCTGCGCGCTGCTGCTGTGCGGCGTCCTCCCGGCGCTGTGCGGCGTGTGTACGGGCCCCGTCCGGCGCCGGGTCCTGGCGCAGAATCTCGTCACCGTGCTCGCAGCGCTCGCCCTGCTGCTGCTCTCCCAGGGCTGGGCCCGCCCCGCCTACACGGACATGGCGCTGGCCCTGGCCGTACTCGGCCCGGCCGGCACGCTGGTGTACGAGCGGCTGCTGGGCGAGGAACTGCGGGCCGACCGGCCGCCCGCGGCGGTGACCCGGGCCATGACGGTGCTCAGCACGGTGCCCGTGCCGCTGGTCGTGGTGCCGGTGTGCGCTGCGGCCACCCCCGGCAGGACGACGGTGAAACTGCTCCTCGTCGGATGTCTGCTGATGGCGGGCAGCGCCGTGTGCATGCGGGCCCTGACGTCACCTCCCGGAGGAGGTGAGCCGGTTGGATAGCGAACTGCCGGTGGCGCTCGCCCTGCTGCTGGTGACGCTGGCGGGTACGGCCACCGTGCTCACCCGTGACCCGGTGCGCCAGGCCACCGTCCTGGCGGGCCTCGGGCTGGCGCTCGCCCTGCTGTTCGCCGTGCTCCAGGCACCCGACGTGGCGCTCTCCCAGCTCGCCGTCGGCACCGCGCTGACCCCGCTGATGGTGCTGCTGTCCGTACGGAAGGTGCGGCGCAAGGCCGCGCGCAGCGAGCGGCGGGAGGAGCAGCAGTGAGCCGCCGGGTGCGGATGTGGGTGATGGCCGTCGGTTGGCTGGGGGTGGCCGCGCTGCTGGCCGCCGCCTGCTTCGCACTGCCCGGCTTCGGCGGCGCCTGGCATCCGTACGGCGCCCACGCGGTGGAAGCCGCGCTCGACAGGCACACCGCCAACACCGTCGCCTCGGTCAACTTCGACCAGCGGGCCTTCGACACCCTCGGCGAACAGGCCGTCCTCTTCGGCTCGGTGCTCGGCACCGTCGTCATCCTGCGTACCACCCGCGACGAGCGCCGGGTGGAGCCCGCACCGGCCCTCGTCCCGTCCCTCGTACGCCGCTACGCGCTGCTGGTGCTGCCCGTCACCCTGCTGACCGGGCTCTACATCGCCGCGCACGGCCAACTCAGCCCCGGCGGCGGATTCCAGGGCGGGGTGGTGGCAGCGACAGCGCTTCATCTGCTCTACATCGCCATCGACTACCGCGCCCTGCAGCGGGTCCGCTCGCTGACACTGTTCACACTGGCCGACGCGGCGGGCGAGGCGGGCTATCTGCTGGTCGGTCTCGGCGCTGTGCTCTCGGGCGCGGCCTTCCTGGAGAACGTCCTGCCGTACGGGACGTTCAACACGCTCTCCTCCGGCGGCACCGTGCCGCTGCTGAACGCCGCGATCGGAGTGGAGGTGGCCGCCGCCGTGGTGGTGCTGCTGGCGCAGTTCCTCGACCAGGCCATCGTGATCGAGGGCGGGGACGGATCGGAGCAGGCGGGCGGGTCCGGGGGCCGTGACGGCGAGAGGAGCGGCGCGTGAGCGTACTGCCGTACCTGGTCGCCTGCTGGCTCTTCCTGGCCGGCTGCTACGGGCTGGCCACCAGCCGGAACCTGATCCACGCGGTGGGCTCGCTGGCGGTCTGCCAGGCGTCGACGTACGTGCTGCTGCTGGCCGTCGGCTACCGGCGCGGCGGCACCGCGCCGGTCCACTCCGACATCCCGCCGGGCTCGCGGCCCGTCGTCGACCCGGTGGTGCAGGCGCTCACCCTGACCGATGTGGTCGTCGGCGCCACGGTCACCGCGCTGCTGCTCGCGCTCGTGGTCCAGGTCGCCAAGCGGCACGGCACCGTCGACCCCGACGAGCTGCGGGAGCTGCGGGGATGACGGCGGCTCAGGCCCTGCCCCTGCTGGTCGTGGCGCCGCTGCTGGGTGCCGCGCTGCTGGTGGCCACCGGCCGATGGCTGCCCAGGTATGTCGCGGAGGTCTTCGGCTGTGCGGTCGCCGCGGGAACGGCCGCGCTGGCGTTGGGGCTGCTGGTGACCGCCGCGGACGGCCCGGTGCCGGTGGAGTGGCTGGGCGGCTGGCGGCCCCGGCACGGCTCGGGCGTGGGGATCGTGCTGGTCGGGGACGGTACGGGGCTGGGGCTGACAGCGCTGGTCTCGGTGCTGGTGGTGGCCGTGCTGGTCTACTCATGGCGGTTCTTCGACGACCCGCCGCCCCGCCAGGCCGGAGCCTTCCCGGCGCTGATCCTGGTCTTCCAGTCGGGCATGTGCGGATTCACGCTGACCGGCGACCTGTTCAACGCCTTCGTCTTCTTCGAGCTGATGGGCGTGATCGCCTACGCGCTGACCGGCTACCGGGTAGAGGAGGCCCGCGCCGTCCAGGGCGCGCTCACCTTCGGCTTCCTCAACTCGCTGGGTGGCTACGCCACCTTGCTGGGCGTCGGGCTGCTGTACTCGCACACCGGAGAGCTCGGTCTCGCCCAGATGGGGCAGCGGCTGGACGCGGCCCCTGACGGCTCCGGCGTGCTGGTGAAGGCCGCGTTCGTGCTGGTGGCCGCCGGGTTCCTGATCAAGGCAGCTGCCGTGCCCTTCCACTTCTGGCTGCCCGACGCCCACACGGTGGCGCCCACCCCGGTGTGCATGCTGCTGTCCGGGGTGATGGTGGAGCTGGGCGTCTACGGGGTGGCGCGGCTGTACTGGACGGTGTTCGCCGGGCCCGGCGGCGTCCCGGAGGCGGGTGTGCACCGTGCGCTGCTGGCGCTGGGCGTGCTGACGGCCCTGACGGGCGCGCTGTTGTGCTGGTTGCAGCGGCACATCAAACGGCTGCTGGCCTTCTCCACCATCGCCCATACCGGGCTGTTCCTCGTCGCCCTGTCGGTCCTCACCCCGGAGTCCGTCTCGGGCGCCACGCTGTACGTCCTGGGTCATGCCGGGGTCAAGGCCGCCCTGTTCGCCTGCGCGGGCATCCTGGTGGACCGGTTCGGCAGCGTCGACGAGCGAGAACTGCACGGCAGGGGGCGGGAGTTGCCGCGCGTCGGAGCACTGTTCTGTCTCGGCGGGCTGGCGCTCGCCGGGCTGCCGCCGTTCGGTACGGGCCTGGGGAAGGCGGTCTCGGAGGAGGCCGCGGGCAGCTGGCAGACGGTCGTCTTCGTACTCGTCTCCGCCACCACCGGCGCCGCCGTACTGCGGGTCGCGGGCGGGGTCTTCCTGGGGCTGGGGGAGCCCGCGTCGGGGCAGCAGCTGAACCGTGCGGTACGTAAGGCGGCGGGAAAGCCGGCGGAAGAGTCACCACGTACGGCGTCGGAGTCGGCGGCGGAGGGGGAGGAACCGGACGGCGAAGGCGAGGAGACGACCGGCGCGGACGAACCGGCCGAGACCCCGGGGCGGGTGACCCGGGTGCCGGACACGATGCTCGCCTCCGCGGGCGCCCTCCTCGCGGGCGGTCTCGCGGTGGGGTGTGTGCCCCCGCTGTGGCCGGCCGTCAGCCGCGCCGCCGACACGCTCACCGACCACACCGGCTATGCCATGGCCGTGCTGTACGGCACGGAGCAGCCCGGCATCCACTCACCCGCCCCGCACTGGTCGGCGGCAGGCGTGCTGCTGGGGCTGTTGTCGGCCGCGCTCGCCGTCGGCGCGGCGTACGCTGCGCTGCGGACCGTGCCCAGCGGCCTGCGCCCCCGCTGGTCCGTACCGCTGCGCCGGCTGCACTCCGGACATGTCGGTGACTACGTGGCCTGTGCGCTCGTCGGAATCGCACTGCTGGCCGCGCTGGTGTGGTGACTTCGCTGCTCCGGTGAAGTGCGCCCCTCGCGCGCGCCCCCGATGACACATCGCACACACTTGATCTCAATCTGTGGCCAAAACTGTGCGGCTTTCGGTGGCTTGAGCTTGTATGTATTGAACTGCGCCTGACAGGTGGGGATCAGGCATCAAGGGGGGACCGAGTGTGATCCGGGTACTGCTGGTGCACGACGTGCGCATATTGCGATGCGCGCTTGCCGCCCTGGTCGGCAGGGAGCCGGACATGGCCATCGAAGCCGCTTCCGCGAAGGACGCGGCGCGACTGGCGCGGACGCGGACCACCGATGTGTGTGTCGTGGACGCCGATGTGACGGCGCGTTCCCCGCTGGACGAGCTGGCGGGGCTCTCCCGGACGGGTGCCGCACACCGGCTGCTGGTGCTGGTCAGCCAGCACTGTCCCGGTGCCCTGCGCAGGGCACTGGACGTGGGGGCACGCGGATTCGTGTGCAAGGACGCGCTGCCCGAGCAACTGGTGACCGGCATCCGGCGGGTCGCAGCAGGTGAGCGCTTCGTGGACAACGCGCTGGCGAACACGCTCCTGCGGGCCTCCGAAGTCCCGCTCAGCGAACGGGAGCTGACCGTGCTGTCGGCGGCGGCCGAGGGCGCGCCCGTCATCGAGATAGCCCGCCGCCTGGGGTTGTCGGCCGGCACGGTGCGCAACTACATGTCCGCCATCACCCGCAAGACAGGTGCCCGCAATCGGGTGGACGCCATCCGTATCTCTCGGGGGGCCGGCTGGCTGTGAGCACCCGGCCGAGGGCACGGCAAAGGCGCGGAAGTGACCGTGAACACCGCTACGCCCGGGAGCGCGTGGCCCAGCCCGCCGCCAGGTCGCGATAGAGCGCGGAGCACTCCAGCAGCTCCGGATGCGTGCCGCAGCAGGTGCGCTCCCCGTCCAGCACCAGCACCCGCTCGGCACGGAGCGCCGAGCTGATCCGGTGCGCGATCACCACCAGCGCACCGCCGCGCCGGATGAAGGCACTCTCGGCCACCTCCTCGGCAGCCGGGTCCAGATGACTGCCGGCCTCGTCCAGGACGGCCAGCGGCGCGGGGGAGAGATAGGCGCGGGCCAGCGCCAACTGCTGCCGCTCACCGGCCGAGAGCGCCACCGGATCCACCCACCCGTCGAGTCCGCCCAGCCGCCGTACCAGCGCCTGGGCACCCACCGTCTCGACGGCGCTGAGCAGCACAGGGCACGGCAACGGTCCGGAGCGTTCCGGCAGCAGACAGCACAGGTTGTCCCGCACGCTGCCGGTGAAGACGTACGACTCCTGGGGGATCAGCACCCGCTGCCCGGCCAATTGCTGCTGGAACAGCGGCTGTTCGGGGGCGACCGGCTGCCCGTACAGCCTGATCTCACCGTCCGAGGGCCGCAGCAGTCCGGCCACCAGCAGGGCAAGTGTGGACTTTCCGGCGCCGCTGGGCCCGACGACCGCCAGCCGCCCGCCTGCCGGGACGGTGAGATCGAGCCCCGAAAGCACCGGCGCCGCCGCCGGGCCGTAGGCGAAGGTGACGCCCCGCAGTTCGAGTGCGGGAACTCCCCGCCCGGCCGCCGCAACAGCAGCCGTCCTACGGGGTCCCGGCAGGCTCGGCAAGGGCGTATCCGGCGCCTCCGGGCCCGGGCCCGGCGCGCCCTCCCGCAGTCGGCCGATCACCACCGCGAGCCGGGCACCGGCCCCTCCCAGCCCGTGCACCAGGCTCTGCAGCGCGGGCAGCAGCGCCTGGGTGAGATACGTGAGCGCTCCCGCCAGCGCCCCGGCGCTCACCCCGTGCCGCAGCAGCCAGGGAGTGAGCAGCAGCAACAGCACCACGGGCAGCCGCCCGCCGAGGCCGAGAGCCAGGGCGCGGGTGACGCCCCAGCGGGCGAGTGCGTCGGCCGCCCGCCGCTCCGCCGTCACGCGCCGCTCCACCGACCGGCGTACCGTCTCCTGCGCACCGCACGCGGTCACGTCCCGCAGCGCGCGTACGGTCGTGCCCACCTCGCGTGCCAACTCCTCGTCGGCCACCAGGAAGTCCCGCTGTCTGCGGGCGAGCGGCCGCAGCGTCCCCGCGAAGACGGCGAGCCCCGCCACCAGCGGCGGTACGACGACGAGGAGCAGCACCGGCGCCAGCGCGGCCAGTCCCAAGGCCGCCCCCGTCAGCGTGAAGACGAACGATCGCGAGACCATCACCAGTCCGGCGAAGCTGTCCCGGGCTATCTCCACCTGGTGCGTCAGCCGGGAGACGACGCCGGTGCCGGACGCGTCGCCCGCGCCACGCCCCGGCGCGCCGGTGGCGGCGACGGCCTCGTACAGTCCCCGCCCCACCACGCGGCGCACCAGCTCGTCCCGCAGCGGTTCGGCGAGCGCCGCAACCTGGCGGTAGACCCGCGCCGTTCCCCACGCCCCCAGCAGCAGCCCCGAAGCGGCGCCGGACAGCCATGCCAGGCCCGTTGCCGGGCGGCCCGCCAGGAAACCGTCGTCCAGGGCGCGGGCGAGCGCGAAGCCCAGCGCGAAGGTGTACGCCGCCTCCAGCACCGACCAGCCCGCGAGCGCCACCAGCACCCGGGGGCGCCGCAGCAGGAAGGCCACCCCTGCCCGCCCGAGCCCTCGCCGAGCACTGCGCGGTGCCACCCGGAGGCGCGCCGTCGCCTTCCCCCTGCCCTCTCCGCTGCCCTTCCCGGACTCAGCCATCGCCGCTCCCGCTGCCGAACAGGGCCCGGTAGGCGGGCCGTTCCCACAGCTGCTCGTGCGGTGCCAGCGCACGGATCCGGCCACCGTCGAGCCAGGCGGTCAGGTCAGCGCGGGCGGCGGTCGAGGCGCGGTGCGCGACGACCAGCCGGGTCCGCGGCCCCACGGCCCCTCCGTTCCCTCCGTCCGCGCCCCCCGCGCCCACCAGTGCCCGCGTCACCTTCAGCTCCGTCACCGTGTCCAGGCTGGAGGTGGCGTCGTCCAGGACGAGCACCCGGCCGCCCTGGGCGAGTGCGCGGGCGAGACCCAGACGTTGGAACTCGCCACCGGAGAGCGGCGCCTGCTCGCAAGGGGTGTCATAGCCGTACGGCAGAGTGCGGACGAACTCCTCGGCACAGGCGGCACGCGCCGCCGTCCGGATGCGCGCCTCGCGAGCCGCCCCTTCGGCGCGGACACCCGCGGCGACGGCGTCACCGACGGTGGCGCCGAAGAGGACGGGGCGCTCGAACGCGAAGCCGACGGCCCGGCGCAGCGCCGCCGGTTCCAGCTCGGCCAGGTCGGCGCCGTCCAGCAGCACCCGCCCGGCCTCCGGTTCGACGAGCCGCCCGGCGACCGCCGCCAGCAGCGACTTGCCGGCGCCGGACCGGCCGACCACCGCGACCGTCGTCCCGCCGGGCACCACGAGATCCACGCCGCGCAGCACCGCCTCCCCGCCGTACGAGGCCCGGACACCGCACAGTTCCAGCCGACCCGCACCGGTGCCCGCGGTGTGCTCCGGCACCATCCGCCGCCCGCCCGGCATGGGGGCGACGTTCAGTACCTCCGCCAGCCGCTGCGCCGCGGTACGGGCGCGCACCAGGGCGTTGAGCTGTCCGACGAGCGTGCCGACGCCCGCCGCCAGAACGGCGTAGCGCGTGGCGGCGACCAGCCCGCCGACGCTCAGCTCTCCCTCGCTCAACAGCAGCCCGCCGACCGCGACCACAGCCACCTGGAGCAGCGGCACCAGTACGGCGGCCTGTGCGGTGGCGCGGCCCTGCACGTGCCACATGCGGTGTCCGTGCGCGGACAGCTCCGCCAACGGCTCCAGCACCCGGGCCCGTTCGCGCTCCCGGATGCCGCCCGCCGCGATGGTGCGGGCCCCGGCCAGTGCCTCCACAAGCCGCCCCGCGAGCCGGGCCTGCGTCTCCTGGTAGCGGGCCACACAGTCGGTCGAGGTGCGGGAGAACGCGCGCAGCAGCAGCACCAGCAGCGGTGTACCGGCGAGGAAGACGGCGGCGAGCCGCAGATCGAGCAGGGCGAGCGCCACCAGCGCCCCCACCGGCGTCACCGCGGCGGCCAGCGCCGAGGCAACACTGCTTGGCCCCGTGCCCGCGTGCGCCGCGTTGCCGGTGCAGCGGGTGACCAGGTCGCCGTGGGCGAAGCGCTCCGCACGCAGCGGGCCGACCGCCAGCAGACGGCCGACGAGGCGGGAGCGCAGCCGCGCCGTGGTACGGGAGTTGAGCGTGCCGGTGAGCACGGTGTCGGCGGCGTCCAGCACCACCAGCGCACACGTCAGCACCGCGCATCCGGCGAGCCAGCGGGACGCTTCCGCACTGCCGGCCCCTTCGCCGGCGAGCAGCAGGTCGAGAGTACGGCCGAGGGCGGCGGGCAGCGCCAGTCCGGCACCTGCTGCGGCCGTTGCCGAGAGAAAGAGCGCCACCGTACGCCGCAGCTGCGGGCGTGACGCGGCAAGCAGCAACCGGTCGGCCGCCGCCGGGGCCCCGCCGGTCCGCCGCCCGGAGACAGAAGAGCGCCCCTGGGCGGGGGGAGAACCCCGCCCAGGAGCACCGGGTGTTTGTGTCACCCGGTCACAGGCACAGGAGCGTGCTGTGGGAGCTGTGCTTGTCGCACAGGAGGAGGCTCGCGCTACTGTCGTCGCCGCCGCCGGTCCGCTCCTCGGGCTCCATCGTCTGCAGGTCGAGCAGTGCCATGGTGGTTTCCTTCCCTATCGGGGTGTTGGGTTGTGTGTGTTGCAGGGACGGTGGTGGTTCAGTACGGCCCCCGTCCCGGAGGCCGGTCTATGAGCGCCGCCCAGGGCTTTGCCCGGCGGCTCTTGCGTACCCGGCATGGGGGGCTGCGCCTGCCCACCCGGCGCCCCTGGCGCAGACTGCCCAAGCTCGGCGCAGCGCGGGGCGGGCAGGGGCACCCCCTTGCCGGCAGATGCGCCGGAGACGGCTCAGGGCGGCGACGGCGGTGCGAGGAAAGGCAGGCTTGCCCCGCCCGAGCCGGCGGCAGCCCCCGCGGCGAGCAGGCAGCCTGCCGTGCCGGTCGCCAGGTCCATCGACAGCCGCATCATCTGGTCGCCGGGGAAGGCGAGGCCCCCCTGGTAGGCCATGCCGTACCAGCCGAGCCTCGCGAGCTGCGCCTCCCGGTCGGCCTCGGTGACCTGGGGAGTGCTGGTCCTGCTGAGGTGCAGCAGCATTCCGGCGCGGCCCTGGAAGAGGCCGGGCTGCGCGTAGTAGCGCATCCGGGCAGCGGGCAGGATCGCTTCCCGTGCGCGTGCGAACCCGGCGTGCTCCGGCCGGTGCCCGAGGAAGTCGTCCAGCACCATGGCGATCCCCACGCTGCCCGCGCCCAGGTACGGCATGACGCGGCTGCCCTCGTCCACCTGCCAGGTCCCCGCGCTGTCCTGGACGCAGTGCGCCAGATCGCGGTCGAGCGCGCGTTCCGCCAGATCGAGCAGCGCGGGGTCACCGTGCTGCTCGTACCGCCGCAGGAACAGCAGCGCAGCTCCGGTCGCACCGTGCAGCAGTCCGGCTCTGTTGACGCCCGGGGCCCGGTCGTCCGGCTCGTCCAGCCGCTGGGCCAGCAGCTGTGCGGCCTCGTCGGAGGCGGAGCGCAGCTGCTGCTCCGCGGTGTCGTGGGCGAGCTGCTCCAGGGCGAGGCCCAGACCGGCGAGTCCGCCGTGCAGCGAACTGCCCAGACGCTGCCATTTCTCGTCCAGCACCTGCTCGGTGAGCTCCAGTGCCCGCTTGGTGTGTCCGAACCGGGCCAGTACGCAGGCGACTCCGGGCAGTCCGTCGTAGAGCCCCAGCGGGGTGCCGCGCGGCGGGGGATCGGTATGCCGCAGCAGCCACTCCTCGCCCTCCGGGTACCGGCCCGCGCCGGTCTCGGCGAGTGCGTGCAGCACCCCGGCGGCACCGTGCGCCAGGCCGAGTCCGCCGCCGTCGCCGAACTGTGCGATGTCGCCCGGGAAGAGACGGTCGTCGCGCTCGGGCGTGGCCGAGGCGAGGATCGCCCGCGTCATTGCCGCACGCGCTGTCGGCCAGTCGCCGAGTGCGACGGGAGCAGCGGCGCGAACCGGCCGGCGAGGCGCTGGGGAACGGGCCGCGAGGGCGTCCGCAGCGGCGCGCGCACTGGTGGCGGTGCGGGAGGCCGGATCCTCCGTGCGGGCACCCTCGATGGTGGCGACCGCCTCGGCCAGGAACCCCTCCGGGATGCCGGGGAACTGCTCGGCCGCGATCCCGGCCAGATGTGCTGCCTTGCCGCGGTCGACGGCCAGCAGCGTCGTCATCGGGACGAACAGCGCCAGCCGCAGACACGCCAGCGCGTAACGGTCGATGTCGTAGCGGGTACGGTCGGCCGGGGCGATGAAGCCGGGGTGGGCGACGATCTGCCGCGGATCGTCCGCCGCGGGCGCCGCCGCCTCGAAGTCCAGCAGTGCGACGGACTGTTCGTCCGGCGCGACCATGATGTTGAACATATGCAGGTCGTTGAAGACGATGCCCCGCCCGTGCACCGCCGCTACGGCCTGCTCGACCAGCCGGTGCATCCGCAGCGCCCACTCGGTGTACCGGGCCACTGCTTCCGGATCGGGCTCGGCGCTCAGCAGCGGGTGACGCTTGGCGAAGAAGGAGTTGAGGGTCTGGCCCGCCAGCTCCTCCATCACCAGGAACCGGTGCCCGTCCAGCTCGAACCAGTCGCGTATGGCCGGAACCACCGGCAGCCCGGCGAGCCGGTCGAGCGCGGCCTTCTCCCGCTCCAGCCGCGCCACCGCGTCGGCCCCGTCGGCGGCGAGCCCGGCGTGCGGCCGGGCCTCTTTGAGCACGACCCGGCTCCCGTCGCGGGTGTCGGTACCGCCGTACACCCCACCGCCGTTGGAGAAGTGCAGGGCCCGCTCGATGCGGTACGGCAGGTCCGTCACACTGGCCGCGGCACGCGCCGCCAGCTGCGGGCGCAGGAACGCGGGCAGCTCCACACCGTCCGGCACCCGGAACGCGGGGTCCTTGCGGTCGGGTACGAGCCGACCGTGCGCGTCCTCCACGGCGGGCACGAGCCTGCCCTGGCCGTCGACGCAGAAGCGCGGTGCGAAGCCCCCGTACCGTACGTACAGCGGCCCTTTGCGCCAGCGCAGGTCCGTGAGAATGTACGGGCCCGGCCGGCCGTCCAGTATTTCCCCCAACTCGCGCAAAATACTTTCGAGTTGCGCTTCGTCGGCCGGATAGATGGTGGCAAATTTCCCGCTCGTGCCGCGCCCGGCGTATTTGGCATTGCGCAGGTACAGCAGAGTGCGGTGCGGTACGAATTTGAAGGGAATTCTGCGGGGTACGCAGTAGTCCCGGACGGCCGTGCCGATCTCGTTCGCGTTCTCCAGTGTGGCCGAGGCGTGGATCTTCCAGCCCTGGAGCGGGAACTCGCCGGTCAGTGGGCGGAGTTCCAGCCAGTCGCCGGACCTGGTCTGCCGCCATCCGGCAGGCACCGGGCGGCTGGCCACCGGTAACTCTCCGGGGTCCGGCTCCGGGGCGTCGTCGTCGCCCGGTGCGGAGGCCGGTGCATCGCCTTGTGCGGTGCTCGATGCGGAATGCGACAAGCGGTCCGGCGTGTCGTAGAAATACGGGTCGGCGAGACAGAAAATCTCGTACCGCTTGTCCATCGTTTCCCTCCCCTGGGAAGCACGGGATCAAGCGTGCAGCACGGGAAGGGGAATGGGTAGTCAATTCTGTCATGAACCGAATGTGAGAAATGCATGGGCAGCCCGTCGGTCATCCGCCGGCCATCGGCAATTTCCCACAGGAAACGTCACGTTCACACGCCGAGCCCCAGATCCCCGCTGTCCGGAACGGGACACAGGCGATACTCCTTCGCGGCTTGTCCAGCGGGGAACGGCGCGATCAACGACGACGAGCTCCGCAGCCCGGCGGCGGCAGGCAGGGGCGCCCCTTCCCGGCACAGGCGAGGGCGCGGCAAGATCCACCGGACACGGCCTGCTGACCGATCAGGTGCCCGGCGTGATGACAGCCTGCCCGGCGGCGACGCCCGTCGCCGCCGGGTCCGTGCCGGGTTCCAGGGACCAGGCGCCCGCCAGCAGTTCCTCGACGAGTTCGTCCAGCTCCAGGCGGCGCTCCACCCGTTGCAGGTCCGGGACCCGGGCCCGGGTGCTGACCTGGCGGGGGGCCAGCAGCGAGCAGCAGTCCTCGTCGGGCAGTACCGAGACGTCGGCGGTGCCAAGAGCGCGCGCCTCGTCGATGATCTCCTGTTTCTCCCAGCCCAGCAGCGGACGCAGCAGCGGAACCGAGGCCGCCTCGTCGACGGCCGCCATATTGGCCACCGTCTGGCTTGCCACCTGTCCCAGGCTGTCCCCGGTCACCAGCGCCTCCGCGCCCAGCCGCCGGGCCAGCGCGCTCGCCGTCCGCGCCATCAGTCTGCGCTGGGCTACCACCTGGAGCCGCCCGGCCCCCGCGATCGCGAGCTGCTTTTGTGCCTTGCCCAGCGGGACGACCCACAGGGCGCGGTCCGGCTGGAAGCGGTTGAGCTCGCGGGCGAGTGCGTACGCCTTGTAGACGGAGGAAGCGTTGGTGTACGGAGCGCCGGTGAAGTGCACGAAATCGCAGGCCAGTCCGCGGCGCATGGCCCGGTAGGCGGCGACCGGCGAGTCGTAGCCCCCGGACAGCAGGGCCAGCGCCCGGCCGCTGGAGCCCACCGGCAGTCCGCCCTGGCCCGGCATCCGGCTCCAGGACAGATAGCTGGCGTGCCGGTCCACCTCCACCGCCAGCTCGACGTCCGGCGCCGAGAGGTTGACCCGCGCCCCCGTCTCCAGCCGCACCCGCTCACCGATGGCGACGGCCAGCTCGGTGGAGGTCAGCGGAAAGGACTTGTCCCGCCGCTTCGGACGTACGGCGAAACTCACCTCTCCGCCGCCGCCGGTGCGCTCGTCCCGCACCCGGCGCAGGGCACGCACCGCGTGGGCGCCGATGTCCTCGACGGTGCTGGGGATGCGCACGGCCGGCTGCACCAGGCTGAAGCCGATCACGCGGCGTACGCAGTCCACGAGTTCCTCCAGCGGAGGCGCGCCGCCCACCAGGGTGACGCTGCGGCCCTTCTCGACCCACGTCGGGCCGGGGAGCGTGCGCAGCGCGTCCCGCAGATTGCGGTAGAGCAGCTCCTCGAAGCGGGCGCGGTTACGGCCGCGCAGAAAGACCTCGCCGTGCTTGAGCAGGACGCACTCGCGCACATGCTCCGGCGCGGCCCGGCGCGGGTGTGTCTCGCTCGCCGGCTGCCCCTCGGCGCGTGGACGGGGTCCTGAGTCGGTCACGGAACTCTCCTCCTGACGACCAGGCTATGCGACCCTGCCCCCGTCGTGATCGCCCTGCCTGTCGGCGCCCGTGCACGAGAGCGGGCCGGGGGATGAGCGGCGGGGGGCCGCACACATAATCGACGGAGCGTGCGCACAGCCAACCGACACACAACCAAGGGAGCAGCACATGGCCGAGGTCGTCGAGCTGGCCTACTACCCCGTCAAGGGGTGTGCCGCCGTCTCCACCAGGAGCGCGGTCATGCAGCCCGCCGGACTCACCCACGACCGCGGCTTCATGGTGGTCTCGCCGCAAGGTGTGGGACGTACCCAGCGACGGGACCCGAAGCTCGCCGTCATCCGCCCCGAGGTGAGCGAAACGGGACCGGGCGGTGAGCGGTTGACGCTGCGCGCACCCGGCGCAGAGGCGTTGCACGTCGACGTGGAGCTCGAGGGAGAGCCGCGGGAAGTGGACATGCTGGGGCAGCCGCTGCGCGGTATCGACCAGGGGGCGGACGCCGCCGACTGGCTCTCGGAGGTGCTCGGCGCCCCCAGCAGACTGGTCCGGGTCCCGCCCCGGAACGACAGGGTCACCGACGGTCTCACTCCCGGCACCTCCCGCTACGCCGACAGTTCGGCCGTCCACCTCCTCTCCCGGGCCACCCTGGACCGGTTCAACGCGCGGCTCGCCGAACGCGGTGCAGCGCCGCTGCCGATGGCCCGTTTCCGCCCCAACGTCGTGGTGGACGGCTGGGACGCGGAACCGCACGCCGAGGACAGGGCACGGCTGCTGCGGATCGGTGACGCGGAGCTGGGCTTCACCAAGCTCGCCGTGCGCTGTGCGGTCACCCTGGTCGAACAGGGCTCAGGCAACAAGGCGGGTCCGGAGCCCCTCCGCACGCTGGCGACCTACCGCCGTTCCCCGGAGGGCGGCGTCACCTTCGGTGCCAAGTTCTCGGTGCTGCGGCCCGGGACGCTCGCGGTGGGGGACAAGGTGGAGGTGACCGCCTGGGCCGACGGGGAACCGGTGTAGCGCCGCTCCTCCCTCCGGCTCTGGCGGGCGGCGAGCCGCAGCAGGGCCCGCACATACCCGCTGTGGTGCGCGGGGCGGGCCGGCTCGCCTCCGCAACTGCGCCCCGCGCCGTCCAGGCTGTCCTCCAGACAGGCGTCGTGCAGCGGGCCCCAGAACACCGGCCAGCTGAGGCGGACGGCGCCGCGCGCCCTCATGGCCAGGGTGTGCCGCAGCAGCGTGCGGTCGCCGTCCGCCGCGAACACCGCGTACTCGTGGAAGCCGTCGAAGCCCCGTGGAGCGGTGAAGGTGAAGCGCACCCAGGTGCCGGGAACGTAGGCGGCGACCGTGTAGCGCACCGGGCCGTGGCCACCCGCGGCACCTTCCCCCAGTGGCCGGTCGAACGCCATGGCAGGCCAGCCGTGCGGCCACAGCCGGTCGTCGTCGCCGGCCAGCGAGTCGAGCAGGGTGCCCACCTGGCTCGGCGGTGCGGACAGTAGCCGTTCGTGCACGTTGTAGACGTCCATCGGACCTCCGTAGGGCTTGCGAAGCAGTTTTAGAGAGGGCTCTCTAATACGGGCAGGTTACCCTCCCGACCATGGCGAGGCCACCCCGATTCGATACCGAACAGCTCCTCGATGCCGCCGTCCGGCTGGCTGCCGCATCCGGTCCGGCAGGCGTGACCATGGCAGCCGTCGCCAAGGAGGCGGGCGCGCCGAGCGGCTCCCTCTACCACCGCTTCGCCGGACGGAACGCGCTGCTGGCCGAGGTGTGGCTGCGTACCGTCGAACGTTTCCAGGAGAGCTATCTACGCGTCCTCTCCGCGCACGACGACGCGCGGCAGGGCGCCTGCGCCGCCACCCGGCATGTCGTCGTCTGGTGCCGTGCCCACCCCGGCGAGGCGGCCGTGCTCCTCTGCGGCCCGGGCGACTTCGGGCGGGAGGACTGGTCGGACGAACACCGATCACGCGCCGACCGGGGCAATCAGCGGATGTTCGCCGCGATCGGCTCCCTGACCACGGCGCTGGGCGCGGAGGGCCCCGAGGGCGCCGAACGCCTCACCCTCGCCCTGATCGACCTTCCGCTCGCCGTCGTCCGGCGCCATCTGCGCAGCGGCGGCACCCTCCCCCCGCACGCCGAGACCCTCGTCGAGGACTGCGCGGCAACCCTCGTCGACACCCTGCCGAACCAGGCGGGGCCGCCCGGCGCGGAAACGCCGGTCCGCGGAAACAGCGGTAAAGGCGGGGACGGAAGTTGAGGCGGAGGCCGAGGTGGTGCGCAACCATGAGGGCATGGCTTCTTCTTCAGCACAGGGGGACTGCGGACGGCGGGCCCTCCAGCTCACACTCGGGACCCTCGCCGCGATCCCGTTCGCTTCCGGTACGGCCGGGATGCTCGCCGGCCCCTCGGCGCTTCCCGGGCAGAGCGGGCAGGTCAGCGCGACGCTCGACAGCGAGTACCGCTTCGTCAACGCCTTCTGGCTGGCAGCCGCACCGCTCATCTGGTCCTCGCTGCCCCGCGTGGAACAGCGCGGCGGCGTGCTGCGCCTGGTGCTCGGCACTGCGTTCGCCGGTGGCATCGGACGCGTGGTCTCCTGGCGTAGGACAGGCCGCCCGTACCCGACGATGATCGCCGCGCTCGGCCTCGAACTGGTCGCCGTCCCCGGCCTGCTGGCCTGGCAGACAGCAGTCGCCAAGGCGGCCCGCGCCCAGCAGGCACCCGCTCGGCGGACACCCGCCGGTGCGGCACGGTGAATCAGGCAGCCGTCCACCGCTGAGCGCCGACCGATGACAGCTGACGGCTGATGACCGCTGACTGATGACAGGTGACCGCTGACCACTGACCGGGCGCGACGCGAAGAGCCCCCGTCGGACAGCACATCCGCTGTCCGACGGGGGCTCTTCGGCAGGCTCAGGCGTTCGGCGGCTTGATCCAGCCCTTCTTCACCAGCTGGTCGCAAATGTTCTTGGCCCTTGCGTCACTGGCCTTGTGCTGCTTCTTCACCTCTTTGATGCAGTCGACGTACGGGAAAGGCGGCTTGCCGGCCCGCGCCTGGGTGTGGGACGTGGCGGTGGCCTGCCCGGTCGCCAGCAGTACGCCGCTCATCGCAACGGCTGCTGCCAGCGCGATACTCCTCCGTGTCAACGAGTTCTCCTCTCCTCGCTCCGGAACCCAGTGCTCCGGATTCGCACTGGCTCCAACGATCAAGCTGCGGATCGGCAACGAGGCACCACCCGGCCTGACGCGCACGTTTCTCCGCTCCGCTGCCCGGCAACCCGGTCCCGGCTGCCGGGATCGGGCCGGTGCGCCGGCGGCCCCGGGCTCCGCCCGGGACCACCGAACACTGATGTGGAGAGGGCACGTGTCCATATCCGAGAACACCACGGGAAACACCACGGCCGAGAACGCGACAGGAAACACCACGGGCAACGCGGCCACGCAGGAGGAGAAGAACATCTTCGTCCTGGGCATGGACGACGCCAACCGCACCACCCTGGAAGCGGTCCCCGACGCGGCCCGCTACCGCTTCCATCCGCTGCTGGCCCCGGAGGAATTGCAGGGGGACGAGATCTCGGTGCCCGCGCTGCTGGACCGGGCGCGGGGCGTCCTGGACTCCTTCGACGGCCGCATCGACGCCGTCGTCGGGTACTGGGACTTCCCCGTCAGCACCATGATCCCGCTGCTGGCCGAGCAGTACGGCACGCGCAGCACCAGCCTGGATTCGGTCGTCAAGTGCGAGCACAAGTACTGGAGCAGGCTGGAGCAGCAGCAGGTCGTCGACGAGGTGCCGAGGTTCGGCCCGGTGGATCTGGACACCGCGCGGCCGGAGCCGCCCGCCGGGGTGCGCTTCCCGATGTGGGTCAAGCCGGCGCTGTCCTACTCCTCGGAACTGGCCTACGGAGTGGCGGACCTGGAGGAGTTCCGCGCGGCCGTCGACAAGATCCGCGAGGGCATCACCCGGCTCGGCAAGCCGTTCGAGTACGTGCTCGACCAGATCGAGCTCCCGGAGGAGATGGCCCGGGTGGGCGGCATGGTCTGTCTCGCCGAGGAGAGGCTGACCGGCCTCCAGGTCGCCGTCGAGGGCTATGTGCACCAGGGCGCCGTCACCGTCTACGGGGTGCTCGACTCCATCAACTACCCCGAAACGTCCTCCTTCCTGCGCCACCAGTACCCCAGCAGGCTCCCGGAGCCCGTCCAGGAGCGGCTGGCCGAGGTCTCCCGGCGCGTCGTCCGGCAGATCGGGATGGAGGCCGCCACCTTCAGCATCGAGTTCTTCTACGACCCCGGGAAGGGCGAGATCAAGCTGCTGGAGATCAACCCGCGGCACTCCCAGTCCCACGCCGAGCTGTTCGACTATGTGGACGGCGTCCCCAACCATCACTGCATGCTCGCCCTCGCCCTCGGCCGGGATCCCGCCCTTCCGCACCGCGCGGGCCCCTACCTGTGCGCGGCCAAGTGGTACCACCGCTGGTTCACCGACGGTGTGGCCCGGCAGGTGCCCTCCGACGAGGAGGTCGCCAGGGTGGAGGAGGAGATTCCCGGCGTGCGCATCGACGTGGTGCCCGACGAGGGCCAGCGGCTGCGGAACCTTGCACAGCAGGACAGCTACAGCTACGAGATCGCGCACATCTTCACCGCCGGGGAGGACGAGACCCACCTGCGAGAGAAGTACGACCGCGCCATCGCGGCCCTGGGCCTTCATGCCACGGCCCCGGCCGGCACCGCCTCCAGTGATGCTGATGCGGCCCGGCCCGCGTAACCGCACCGCAGCACTACCGCACCGCAGCACGACCGTCGAGCGGAGACCGCGCCATGCGCAGCGTGCACAACCTGCCCTACGAGACCAAGGAAGAGCCCACCACCGTGCCGCTCCCGGACGGCACCCGGCTGTCGGCCCGGGTATGGCGTCCCGTCTGTTCGGACGAGGAGCCCCTGCCGGCGGTGCTGGAGTACATCCCCTACCGACAGCGCGACCTGACCGCCGTACGGGACTCGATCCACCACCCCTACATCGCCGGCCACGGCTACAACTGCGTGCGCGTCGACCTGCGCGGCACCGGGGACTCCGACGGAGTGCTCGGGGACGAGTATCTGGAGCAGGAGCAGCAGGACGCCGAGGCCGTCCTCGAATGGCTGGCAGCACAGCCCTGGTGCGACGGCACCACCGGAATGATGGGCATCTCCTGGGGTGCCTTCGCCGCCCTCCAGGTCGCGGCGCACCGGCCGGAGAGCCTGCGCGCCATCGTCATCGCCTCGTTCACCGACGACAGGTACGCCGACGACATGCACTACATGGGCGGCACGCTGCTGTCGGACAACCTGGCCGAGGCAGGCACCATGTTCGCCTACAGCACCTGTCCGCCCGACCCCGCTGTCGTCGGGGACCGCTGGCGCGACATGTGGTTCGAGCGGCTGGAGCACAGCGAGCCGTGGGTACTGGAATGGCTGCGCCACCAGCGGCGCGACGACTACTGGCGGCACGCCTCGGTCTGCGAGGACTACCAGGCCGTGCGCTGCCCCGTGCTGGCCTCCAGCGGCTGGGCCGACGGGTACTCCAACGCCGTCACCCGGCTCCTCGCCCACCTCGACGTCCCGCGCAAGGGCCTCATCGGTCCCTGGTCGCACAAGTTCCCGCACCTGGGCGAGCCGGGCCCGGCCATCGGCTATCTCCAGGAGGTCGTCCGCTGGTGGGACCGCTGGCTCAAGGGCGTCGACAACGGCGTCATGGAAGACCCCATGCTGAGCACCTGGATGCAGGACAGCGTGCCTCCGTCCACCGCCTACGAAGAGCGGCCCGGCCGCTGGGTGGTGGAGCCGGAGTGGCCTTCGCCGCACGTCACGGAGGTCGACCACCCGCTGTCCCGCTACCGCATCTGCTCCCCGGAGGAGCAGGACGACGCGGTGCCGGGAGCGGCGCTGACGGTGCGTTCGCCCCTTTCGGTCGGCCAGTTCGCGGGCAAGTGGGCCTCCTACAACGCGCCTCCGGATCTGCCCTACGACCAGCGGGAGGAGGACGGCGGATCACTGGTCTTCGAGACGGCGCCGCTCACCGAGCGGCTGGAGATCCTCGGCTCGCCGAGCGTCGAGTTGGAGCTGTCGGTCGGCGAGCCGGTGGCGCAGGTCGCCGCGCGGTTGTCCGATGTGGCGCCCGACGGCAGCGCCACCCGTATCACGTACGGCCTGCTGAACCTCACCCGCCACAGCGGCACCGACGACCCCGAGCCGCTGGAGCCCGGCTGCCGTTACCGGGCCACCGTGCAGCTCAACGGGGTGGCACAGGCGTTCCCGCCGGGCCACCGCATCCGGCTGTCCCTGTCCACCTCGTACTGGCCGCTGGCCTGGCCGCCGCCCAGGCCCTCGCTGCTGAGCGTGTACGAGAACTCCAGCACCCTCACCCTGCCGGTGCGCACCCCGCAGGAGGAGGGAGAGGCACCGCGCGGTCTGTTCGGCGAACCGGAGGGGGCGCCGCCGCTGCCCACCACCACGCTCAAGCCCCCGGAGGAGCGCTGGGACGTCAAGCGCGATCTGATCGGCTACCACCAGGAGTTGGAGATCGTGAAGGACCGGGGGACGGAGCGGCTGGACCACATCGGGCTGGAGGTCGGCCGCCGCGCGTACGAGCGGTACACGGCGATCGCCGACGACTTCACCTCCGTGGCCGGCGAGTCCGTCTGGACGATGACGTTCCGGCGCGACGGCTGGGAGACGCAGACCGCTACCCGTACGGTGCTGACCTGCACCGAGACCGCCTTCCACGTACACGCCACACTGGACGCCTACGAGTCCGGCAACCGCGTCTTCTCCCGCACCTGGAACGAAGAGGTGCCCCGCGACTGCCTCTAGGGGCCCCGCGCCCCGAAGGGGCGCGGGGAACTGCGCGAACGGCCACAACGCGCCCGCAGACTGCGGACGGCGGACAGGGGCAGCCCGTGATCAGGAGAGCTCACCCTCTCAAGGGACCACCACAATCTTGCGGCCCTTCCCCTCGGCGAAGCGCCCCAGCGCCTCCGGGTAGGAGGCCAGCGGCATCCGGTCCGAGATGAACACGTCCGGATCGAGGATTCCACCCGCGAACAGTTCGGCGGCCCGCTCGTAGCTGTGCAGCACGGCCATCGAACCGGTGATGGTGATCTCCTGGTTGTAGATGCGGTACGGCTCGATGGTGGCCCGCGTCGCATAGTCGGAGACGCCGAACTGCAGGAACGTGCCTGCCTTGGCGACCCGGCTCAGGCCGTCCTGGATGGCGGCCGCGTTGCCCGTCGCGTCCACCACCAGGTCCCAGCCCTCGGGCCGGTCGAGCTCTTCGGCGGTGGCCGCCGCGCCGCTGCACCCCAGCTGGCGTGCCGTGGCCAGCCGGTCGGGGTTGAGGTCGAGCATCTCCACGCTTGCCGCACCGGTCCGCTTGGCCAGCTCCAGCATCATCAGCCCCATCGTCCCGGAGCCGTAGATCAGCACATGTGAGCCGAGCTGGCTCTTGAGTACGTCGTAACCGCGTACCGCGCAGGACAGCGGCTCGATCAGCGCGGCGTCCTGGGTACGTACGTGCGCGGGGAGGCGTACACAGTTGGCGACGGGTGCGACGGCGTACTCGGCGGCGCCGCCCGCGCGGGACACGCCGATCGCCGCCCACCGGTCGCACAGGTTGTTGTGGCCGCGTCGGCAGTAGCGGCATTCGTGGCAGTACAGCGACGGGTCGACGGCCACCTGGTCGCCCTCGGCCAGCTCGGTCACCTCGCTGCCCAGCGCCACCACTTCCCCGGCGAACTCATGCCCGGGCACCAGCGGCAGCGAGGGGGCGAACTCGCCCTGGAGGATGTGCAGATCGGTGCCGCACAGCCCGCATGCCGCGACCTTCACCACCACCTCGCGGGGTCCGGGGGCCGGGTCGGGAATCTCGGTCAGGGACACCTTGCCCACGGACTCGACGAGTGCGGCCTTCATTTCACGGCTCCTAGCGACAGGCCCTGGACCAGCTTGTCCTGGGCGGCGAACCCCGCGGCGAGCACCGGCAGGGAGATCACGAGAGACGCGGCGCACACCTTGGCCAGGAAGAGCCCCTGGCTGGTGATGAAGCCGGTCAGGAAGACGGGCGCGGTCTGCGCCACGACCCCCGTCAGCACCCGTGCGAACAACATCTCGTTCCAGGAGAAGATGAAACAGATCAGTGCGGTGGCCGCGATTCCGGGCGCGGCGACCGGTGCGATGACCCGGGTGAGGACGGTGGGCAGTCGTGCCCCGTCGATCTGTGCCGCCTCGATCAGCGCGGTCGGCACTTCGGCGAGGAAGGACTGCATCATCCACACCGCGATCGGCAGGTTCATCGACGTGTAGAGGATGACGAGCAGCCATATGTTGTCGAGGAAGCCGGTGTTCTTCGCGAACAGATAGATCGGCAACAGCCCGGCGACGATCGGCAGCATCTTCGTCGACAGGAAGAAGAACAGCACGTCGGTCCACTTGCGTACCGGCCGGATGGACAGCGCGTACGCGGCCGGCAGTGCCAGCACCAGCACCAGCAGGGTGGAGAAGACCGAGGCCATCAGCGAGTTGGCCAGCGCGGGCCACGGCCCGGCGCCGCCGCCCGCGCCGAAGAACTCCCGGTAGCCGTCCAGGGTCAGCGGCGCCGCGAGCGAGGGCGGATTGGTGGCGGCGTCCGACTCCGAGTGCAGCGAGGTCAGCACCATCCAGGCGATCGGCAGCACGAAGAGCAGCCCGCACACCCAGGCCAGCAGGCCCAGCGCGGCGTTCTTCCGGCGGACACTTCTCGGCGCGGCGGACGCGGCCTTCGGCGGCGCGGCGGACGGTGCCGCCTCGGGTGCGCCTGCGGTCAGAGCGCTCATGCGCGGACCTCCTCGCGGAACAGGGACGAGACCACCCGCAGCGCGAGGGTGGCGATGAGCAGGGAGCCGATGACGACGAGCACCCCGGCGGCCGAGGCCAGGCCGTACTCATGGCCTTGGTAGAAGGTCTGGTAGATGGTGTACGGCAGGTTCGCGGTGCCCAGCCCGCCGGAGGTGATGGTGAAGACGGCGTCGAAGTTCTGCACGATGTAGATCGACCCCAGCAGCGCCCCCAGCTCCAGATAGCGGCGCAGATGCGGCAGCGTCAGATAGCGGAAGATCTGCCAGGCCCCCGCCCCGTCGATCCGTGCGGCCTCGATGGCGTCGGCGGGACGGCTCTGCAGTCCGGCGAGCAGGATCAGCATCATGAACGGCGTCCACTGCCAGATCAGCGCCACTTCCACGGCGCCCAGCGGCATTTCGGCCACCCAGTCCGGCTGCGGCGCTTTCTCCCCGAACAGCCAGTTGAGCGCACCGTTGAACAGCCCGTACTCGGGGTTGTAGAGCACGTGCTTCCACAGCAGCGCCGCGGCCACCGGCACCAGCAGGAAGGGTGCGATCAGCAGGGTGCGCACCAGTCCGCGTCCCCGGAAGCTCCGGTCGAGCAGCAGTGCAAGCAGCAGCCCGAGTACGAGGCTGGCCAGTACGACGACGGCGGTCAGCAGCGCGGTGGTCAGCACCGAGTCGCGCAGCTCGGGATCGCCGAGCACCTCCTGGTAGTTCTCGAAGCCGCCGAAGGACCGCGCTTCGGGATAGAGCGCGTTCCAGTCGAAGAACGAGACCACCAGCGTGGCCACGAACGGTAGTTGGGTGACGACGATCATGAAGACCAGCGCGGGCAGCAGCGGAGCCCGGGTGACCCAGGCCCGCAGCCGGTTCGGCGGTCCTTTCGGTGCGGCGGTTGCCGGCGGAGCGGTCGGCACGGGCTTGTCCTCGTGCGCGCCCGGGGCCGGAGTGGTGGTCGGAGTGCTCATCGGCCTCTTCCCTCGTAGTCGTCGGAGACCTCCTGCGCCAGCTGCTGGGCCTTCTGCAGCGCCTTGTCCACCGACTGGCGGCCCGCGATGGCGGCGCTGATCTCATGGGAGACCTTGGTGCCGAGGTCGGAGAACTCGGGGATGTCCACGAACTGGATGCCGATCGTGGGGCGCTTCTGCACGCCCGGGTTCCGGGGCTCGGCCTCGGTGATGGCCTCGCGGGTGACCTCGTGGAAGGCGCCGGCGGCCTTCTTGTACTCGGGCAGCTCGTACGTCGAGGCCCGCTTGCCCGCCGGGACGTTGGCCCAGCCGAACTCCTTGCCGACCAGCTTCTCGTACTCCTTGCCGGACGCCCAGGAGATGAACTTCCACGCCTTGTCCGGGTTGCGGCTCGCCTTCTGGAGGCCCCAGGCCCAGCTGTAGAGCCAGCCCGAGCTCTTCGTCCTGACGACCGGCGCGGGTACGTAGCCGATCTTGCCCTTCACCTTGGACTTCGCGCTCTCCAGTGAGCCGGCGCCCGCCGTCGCGTCGTACCACATGGCGGTCTTGCCCTGGGTCATGTTGTTGAGGCACTCGGCGTAGCCGGACTGGGCTGCCCCGGACTCGCCGTGCTTGCGCACCAGATCGACATAGAACTTGGTCGCCTTGCGGAACGCGGGATCGTTCAGCCGTGCTTTCCAGTCCTTGTCGAACCAGGTTCCGCCGTAGGTGTTCACGACGGTCGTCAGCGGGGCGACGAGCTCACCCCAGCCGGGCAGCCCGCGCAGGCAGATGCCCTTCATGCCGTGCTCGGCACCGTCCGCCGCGGCCGCGAGCTTCGCCACCTGCGGCCAGGTGGGGTGCTTGGGCATCTTCAGGCCCTCCCGCTCGAAGACGTCCTTGCGGTACATCAGGAAGGACGACTCGCCGTAGAAGGGCTGCGCGTAGACCTGGCCGTTCTCGCCGCTGAGCGATTCGCGCACGGACGGGAGGATGTCCTGCTGGTCGAAACCCTTGTCCTTGCGCGTGTACGGGGTCAGCGAGCGCAGCCAGCCGTTCTTGGCGAAGATCGGCGTCTCGTAGTTGCTGAGCGTCGCCACGTCGTACTGCCCGGCCTGGTTGGCGAAGTCCTGGCTGATCTTGTCGCGGACGTCGTTCTCCGGCAGCACCGTGAAGTTGACCTTGATGCCGGTCTCTTTGGTGAAGTGCTTGGCGGTGAGCTTCTGGAGCTCCAGCATCTGCGGGTTGTTCACCATCAGGACATTGATCGTGTCGCCTCCGGAGCCCAGAGCGCCTGCCCCTGCGCAGGCGGACAGCGCGAGCAGTACGCCCGCCGTGCCGGCGGCGGTGGCCGCCCTGACCGCCCCGGCCCGTCGTGGTCGGCTACGTATCCGGCCCTGCGGACTGCTCTGACAGCGCATGTGAACTCCTGGCGAATCGTGATATTCCGGTCATTCGCGGGCGCACGGCACGGCCGCCCGTGCCGAGCTGGGGAACGCGGGTCAGGCCCTGATGACCTGCGGCCCGCGCAACGCGTAGCGGTGTGCCTCCGGCGCGGGCAGGCTCGTGGAGGTGACCAGCGCCTCGAAGTCACCCACCTCGGCGAAGCGGCAGAAACTCACCGCGCCGAACTTCGTGTGCGGCCCCGCGAAGACCCGCCGCCGCGCGGCCCGCACCGCCTGGGCCTTGACCTCGCTGACGGCCGGGTCCGGAGTGGTCAGCCCGTGTTCCCGGGAGATGCCGTTGGCCCCCAGGAAGGCCAGATCGATGACGAACCCGGCGAGCATCTTCGTCGTCCAGTGCTCCACGGTCGCCAGCGTTCCGCCGCGTACCCGCCCGCCGAGCAGCAGGACGGTGAACTCCCCGGCCGTCGCCAGCACGCTCGCCACCGGCAGTGAGGCCGTCACCACGGTCAGCTGCCGGTCCCGCGGCAGCGCCTCCGCGATGAGCTGCGGGGTGAATCCCTCGTCGATGAAGATCGTCTCCGCGTCCCCGAGCAGCTCGACGGCCGCCGAGGCGATCCGCCGCTTCTCGGGCACATGCATGGTGGTGCGGTACGCGAGCGTCGTCTCGAACCCGGCGCTCTCCACCGGATAGGCGCCGCCGTGCGTCCGGCGCAGCAGCCCGTGCTGCTCCAGTACGCGCAGATCGCGGCGCACCGTCTCCTTGGCCACGCCCAGTTCCACAGCCAGCTGGGCCACCTCGACGGAGCCCAGCCGTCGTGCCGTACCGACGATCTGCCGCTGCCGCTCCGCCGCGCTCATGACTCCTGCACCCTCTCCGTTCGGTCACCGACATGCCCGTTCCTGCCCGTGTTGAGAGTTCTACAGGCCCTGGGCGGGAGCGGCCAGCCTTGCGGCGGAAGAGTTCATGGCCATTTCTGCCCGTTCCCGCATGGCACGGAAGCGCTTGTGACCAGCACTTTCGATGCCGACCGCAGCAGGACGCCGCCCGTTCCGGGCAGCTGTTCGCCCGTTCGGTGTCCGTTCCGTTGCCGAGCCGTACGGTCACGCGGCGGCTTGGCTCCGACCCTCGGCGCGCGGGTTAGGTTCGGGCAACGGCACCAGCACGGCACCGAGCGGCGGGGAAGGAGACCCCTGTGGACGATCTGATGCGACTGCCCGCAGGACTGCCCGAGCCCGAGGACGACGGTGCGGCGGACCACCTGCCAGGAATGCGACTGCCACACCTCGAACTCCCGGAGACCGGCGGGCAGTTGGTGGCCCTGGACCGGCTCGGCCCCGGGCGCACCGTCCTCTACGTCTATCCCCTCACCGGCCGCCCGGACCGCGACCTGCCCCGTGGCTGGGACAGCATCCCCGGCGCACGCGGCTGCACCCCCGAAGCATGCGGATTCCGCGACCACCACGAGCAACTGCGCGCCGCGGGCGCCGCGGCGGTGTTCGGCGTATCCAGCCAGGACAGCCCCTACCAGCGGGAGGTCGTCGAGCGGCTGCGGCTGCCCTTCGCGATGCTCGCCGACCCCGCGCTGACCCTCGCCGGAGCCCTCGGCCTGCCCACCTTCACGGCCGACGGGCGGAGGTTCTACCGCCGCCTCACCTTGATCGTCCACGACGGCGTGATCGAGCACGTCTTCTATCCCGTCTTCCCTCCGGACCGGCACGCCGCCCGAGTTCTCGACTGGTTGCGCGCCGATCCCCGCTAGGTACCGCCCAACGGGGACGCCCGGTACCTCTGGACGAGTGAAAGATCGGCAAAGCAGAACGGATCGTCGGCCCGGATCGCATCTGACGGAGTTTGCTACGGCTCTGACGGGCTTTCCTCTGACCCCAACAGAGAGTCTCCGGGCTCGACGGTAAGGACTTGATTCAGATGCGTAAGACCAAGATCGCCACCTTCGGCGTCCTGACAGCGGCCGCCGTTGCCGTTCCGGCCGCACCTGCCTTCGGGCAGGAGGGGCAGTCAGCCGACACTCACACGCACTCGGAGGCCACGCAGCGTCAGGGTTCCGCTCAGGGCTCCACGACCAACAACACCTACGAGGTGCGCCCCGGCGACACCCTCTCCGAGGTCGCACAGAACCACGGCACCAACTGGCAGGAACTGGCCAGACAGAACAGCCTCGAGGATCCCGACCGGATCTACCCCGGGCAGCGCCTGACCGTCGGGGAGGCCGCACCCCGGCCCGCCCCGACGGCTCCTGACACCGCGGCCCCGCCCAGCGCCGAACAGCAGACGGCATCACAGGCGCAGGAATCAGCACCCCAGCCGCAGCAAGGGCCGCAGAGCCGCAGCAAGGCCCAGGTCCCGAGCGCCTCGACAGCGGAGAACTCCGCCAAGGCGGAGATCATCCGCCGGGAGTCCAGCGGCAACCCGAACGCCCAGAACGGCAAGTACTACGGGCTGTTCCAGACCGACCAGCCCTGGGGCCGGGGCACGGTCGCCGAACAGCACGCCGGAGCCGAGCGCTACGTCGAGCAGCGGTACGGCTCCTGGGCGGCGGCGCTTGCCTTCCACAACGCGCACGGCTGGTACTGACCGTCACCCGAGGCGCCCCTCCGCCCGTTCCGGCCCCGGTCCGCCCACCGTCACGGCGGGCCGGGGGCGGTGGCTTCCGAAAACGGATGGGCACCGTTCCAAGGGCGTGCTAGCCTCCGCGCGTCGGGGCCGACGGGGCCGCTGACCTGAGCGAACAGCGAATGGGGAGATGAGTTGATGATTGCCGTGGAGACCGCCGCGACATGCGGTGCCCGGACAGTTCCCATCTCCCGGGTCCCGGTCCTGAACTGAGCTGAGCTGAGCCCAAGGACACGCCTGCTCCGCCACTCCGGAGGCGCACACCACGCTCCTCCCCAGCACCGGGACCCCTCACCAAAGGTGTTCCCGTTGTCCCAATCATCCACAACTGTCTTCACCACCCGCGCCGAGGTGCCCGGCTCCGCCGACGACGCCGCAGCGATCCGCCGGATCACCCTCGCGGCGTTCCCGACCCCGCAAGAGGCCGGGATCGTCGAGGCGTTGCGCGCCGATCCCGCGGCGTGGATCGACGGTCTCTCGCTGCTCGCCGAGACCCCCGACGGCACGCCCGTCGGGTACGCCCTGCTCACCCGCTGCCATGTCGAAGGACACCCGGCGCTCACCCTCGCCCCGTGCGCGGTGCTGCCCGCGTTCCAGCGGACGGGAGCCGGTTCGGCGGCGATCCGTGCGGCGCTGGCCGCCGCCCGGGACCGGGGCGAGCACCTGGTGCTCGTCCTCGGACACCCGGAGTACTACCCGCGATTCGGGTTCGGGCCGGCCTCCCGGTTCGGCATCCGTGCCCCGATCGAGGTGCCGGACGAGGCGATGATGGCCCTCACCCTGGGCGAGCACACCGATCCGGTGCCGTCCGGTGTGATCCAGTACCCGCCCGCGTTCGGGATCTGACGGCTCCGGCTCCGTCGTCCGGCAACGGCAACGCTGCCGTGGCGACGGTGCAGCAGTCATAGCAGTGCTGCCGTGCTCGAACGGGACATTCCGTACGGGCACGGCAGCCTGCTGTCGCCGAGCCTGCCGGGCCGGTCAGTCCTCGGCCCAGCCGTGGCTCTTCCCGAACTGCACCAGACGGCGCCGGATGTCGAGGATCTGCGCCCCGGTCAGCCCCGGCCCGGCTTCCAGCAGCAGCTCCGTGACCGCCCTGGTGTACTCCGCGACGCTGAGCACGTCGCACATCGGATCTTCGCCGTCCTCCACGCGGGAGGGCGCGGGCCCGTGCGGAGCGTGATTCCCGGTAGCGGACGGTGACTCGAAGGAGGGGGAATCGGGGTGCTCCAGCAGCCGGACGGACGAGGCTTTCAGGCCCCGGTCCCCGTCCTCGATCTCGAACTCGACCGCCACGCCGGTGTGGACGAACGACTCCGGCATCATCAGATCGTTCGCGTGCAGAAAGACGTCTTCGCCCCCGTGGTCCGGGGCGATGAATCCGTATCCCCGTGCACCGTCGAACCGGACGACTCGGCCAGCAACCATATCCACCCCAAACCGCACTCCCCGGGCCCCTTGCCCGGACACCTGCCCGGGATCTTAGCGACCGGGCTCCGCGAGCGGGATGCGGCGGGCAGGCCCCAGGAACCCCCCGAGAGCGCCCCGGGAGTGCCCCTGAGCCCCGGGCGTCACACCGCTGGTACGGTGATGCGCCGTCAGGAAATCAGGCCGCCAGGGGAGTTGGCGGCATTGGCCATTCCGTGGGTTTATCGGCGTGAAGTTCGGGCACGCGGCCTGTGCCGGGTCTCTCTTCCGAGGCTCGCCCCCCATCAGGACGGCTCCCGAGTTCGACGCGCCGGGAGCCGGGAGAAGGCGCACATGTTCACCACCCTCCTCACCGTCGGCCTCGCCGTGATCCTGGCCGTCGCGTTCGGCCTCGCGGTCCGTCTCAGGCAGCGAGCGGCCCTCGACGGGCAGCAGATGGAGCGGCGCTTCGGCCCCGAGTACGAGCGGGTCCTGGCCCGGCGCAACGGCGACGCCAAGGCCGCCCGGCGGGAGCTGGCCGCCCGGCTCCGGCGCTACGGCTCGCTCGAAGTTCTGCCGCTCGGGTCCCGGGCGCGCGAGCGCTACCTCGCCCAGTGGAAAGCCGTCCAGGAAGACTTCGTGGCGTCCCCGGCCAGGGCGCTCGGTGAGGCGGAGGCGCTGCTGACGCGGTTGGCCGCGGAGCGCGGCTACCCGGCAGAGGCACCGTTCGAGGAGCGGATCGCCGCCCTCTCGGTGCACCACGCCCGGCGCGTCCAGGGCTATCTGCGCGTTCACGACGCACGGCACGGTGTCAGCACGCAGAGCACGGCGAAGACCGCGAATGCCCGGAATGCCCCGGACTCCCGAAATGCCCTGGGCCCTCGGGATGCGGTCGAGCCCTCCCGGAACGGTGCGGGCACGGAGGACATGCGTGCCGCGCTCCTCGAAGCGCGCGCCCTCTTCGACTCGCTCCTCAACGCCCGCGCCTGCAACGGCGGCGGCCATCAGCAGGAGCGCACCGTCCGTGCCGCCCGCCCCCGCCTGGGCCTGCCCGGCGGCACGGCGCCGCGCGCACACTGACGCGCCGCGGCGTCAGTCCACCAGCGCCGAAGCCATGGCGCGGGCCTGCCGCAGCCACTCGGCGCGCTGTGTGTCGGTGGAATCGGTCACCGTGCGGAAAACGGCGCGCCGTACGTCCGTCACCCCTGTGTACGGCAGGATGCAGGCGCGCCAGATGTTGTCCAGCGGGTCGTTGAACTCCTGCTCCTCCCGCTGGGCCGGGGTGTCCGAGGTGTTGAGGACCAGGGCGCGGTCCGCGGACAGCAGTCCCACGGGCTCGCCGTCCGCGGCGCCCAGCTTGTAGGCGACGCCGGGAGCCAGAACCCGCTGCACCCAGCCGGCGAGGACGGCGGGCGGCATCCCCCACCAGTTGGGGTGGACGAACACGAGGGCATCGGCCCCTGCCACCTCCGCCCGGTGCCGGGCCGCCGCGGCGTCCTTCGCGTCTTCGGCGTCCCCGTCGACGGCCGCCTCGCTCACGGTGTCCGTCTCCTGCGCCGTCAGCAGCGGGTCGAACGCCTCGGCGTACAGGTCGTGTGCCAGCACCTCGCAGTCGCGCTGCCGCAGCTCGTCGACGACGGCGTCGAACAGGGCGTGGTTGAAGCTGCCGGGACTGGGGTGTGCGAGATACGCCGCTATACGCATGGGGTCATTGTGGAGCATCCGCACGGTGGTGGAGGCGCCCTCATGACACTGCGTGAACGCCTTTCGTAGCGGGCATGACATGCATCCGACCGGGCATACGGGGTGATCAGGGATAGGCTTGTCGATGATGGGCGCGCAGGAGGCGCCGGGCCCGGTCGGCCCGTGCCGCCGATATGGAGTGGTACTGATATGGGCGTGAATCCCTCACCTCCCGGTCGAAACGCCCGTGATGCCACACAACGGGCAGGTGAGGTCATCGAACTGCTCGAAGTGCTGTGGGAGCGGGGCAGGAACGCCGTCCCCACCGCCCCGGTCTCGCCCTCGCAACTGCGCGTCATGTACTGCGTCGACCGCGACGAGGGCATGAATCTGCGCACGCTGGGGGAGGCGCTGGGCTCCGCGCCGTCGTCGGTCAGCAGGCTCTGCGACCGGCTGGAGGCGATCGGATTCGTGGAGCGCTCGCCGAGCCCGACCAGCAGGCGGGAGCTGGAACTGCGGCTGACCCGCCGGGGCAGGGCGTATCTGCGGAACCTGCGGCAGCAGCGGGAGGAGGCCCTCTTCGAAATCCTGGCCGCCATGCCGTCCCGCGAACGGGAAGCGCTGCTCAAGGGGCTGAAGGGCTTCGTCTCCGCTGCGGAAGGTGCCTCCTCCTACCCTTCGTCGGCGGTCCCCACCGAGCGGACGATGAGACCTGCCTGACCGGCGCAGGTCGACCGGTCCTCGGCCTACCCAGCGGTGCGCCCACTGCCTACTGTGGCGTCATCGACTGTGGAGGGGGAGCAGTGTCTTACTCAGGACCGCCGTATCAGCCAGGCCCGCCACCCGGAAACGACTCCAACACACTGAGCATCGTCGGCATCGTGCTCGGAGCCATCGCCTTCATCTTCTGCCCGCCCGGCTTCGGAATCGCGGGCATCATCTGCGGCGTCGTCGCCAACTCCAAACGGGAGCGGCTCGCGCCGATCGCGATCGGGGTGTCCATAGCCGGGCTCGTCCTCGGCATGGTGCTCGGCGTGCTGGTCTTCCGCGGGATGTACGGCGGCTGACCGTCGGTGCCCCGTCGCGGGGCGCGGTTTGACGGCACGCTGCGCGGTTACCCGCAGCCGCATGGCTGACCCGGTGAAGAACGCGAAGGGAAACAGTGCGGAGAGCGCGGCCAAGACCGCGACGGCGAACGGGGCCAAGGACGGCGGCACTCGGCGTGCCGCCAAGTCCACGTCCCCCACCACGGCCGCGGCCTCCAGGACCGCCGCCAAGGCGGGCGAGGCCGCGAACTCCGCAGGAGAAGCCGCGAAGAAGAAGGGAGAGGCCGCCAAGGACACGCTGGTGTCCGTGGGATCCAAGGCGGGCACGGCCGCCACGGTCGGGGTGGCCGCCGTCAAGGAGCGCAAGAAGATCACCGCGGGCGCGGCCGGCGGACTGCTCGCCCTCCTGGCAGGAGCCTTCGCGCTCGGGCGGAGGACCGCCCGTAGAAGCGCGGGGCCTGTGACGCGACTGACCAACGGCCGTATCTGACCGGTCGATGCGTCAAGGCCGACGAAGGCCGGACGGGCTGAAACGGTCCGTCCGGCCTTCGCTGTGCGAGGCTCCGGCCTTCGCTGTGCGGGGCCCGCAGCGCGTGCCTGCCCGGCCCGCGGTCTACGGCCCGCGGCCTCAGCCTCAGTGGCGGATCGTGCGGAGCCGGTCGAGGCGGCGGGTGCTGCGCCGGTGACCGAAGGGGCCGGGCAGATGCAGCGATGTCGTACGGCGCCCCGCCGACCTGCGCATCCGGCGCGGGCTGTGCCTGCCGCCCGTGGTGATGGTCACCGAACGGCGGTGGATGTTCATCCGTACTCCCGGCAGAATCCGGAAGCTCTTCCGGTAAGCGAGCCCCATGATTCCTCCCTCTCGCACTTCCTGTCGTACTGCTGAGGTCCCCGAGTACCCGCCGGGGAGCCGCCCAGTCACGGGCCTTGCGGCCCTTGAAGACAGGGGCGCTCGGACCGCGGAGGCGGTCGATTACGAGGAGTCACGGCCGGTGGCGCTACGCACCGTGCCACCATGAGCGACGGCGGGCACATGGCGGCGGACGGGAAGGCGGGTGCGGCGTGGCGGCAAAAGCCCTGGTGGTGCAGAACACGGCCCTGGGAGGACCGGGCCGGTTCGGCGACTGGCTGGCGGAGGCCGGGGTCGCCATGCAGATCGTCCGGGCGTACGAGGGCACACCGCTGCCGCCGCGGCTGACGCAGGACGCGCTGGTGGTGCTGGGCGGCGGCTTCATGCCCGACGACGATGCGCGCGCTCCCTGGCTGGCGCCCACGCGCGCCCTGGTGGCGGAGGCGCTCGACGCCGGTACGCCGGTCTTCGGGATCTGCCTCGGCGGACAACTGCTGGCGCACGTCGCCGGGGGAGCGGTGGCGGCCGAGCACGGCGAGCCCGAGATCGGCAGTACCCCGCTCACCCTGAGGGCCGAGGCACAGAGCGACCCGCTCTTCCACGGTCTGCCCCGGCGGGTGACCGCGATCGAGCGGCATGTGGACGCTGTCACCGCTCTGCCGGCCGGCGCCGTCTGGCTCGCCGAGAGCGAGCGCTGCCCGTACCAGGCGTTCCGCGTCGGGGAGCGGGCGTGGGGTGTGCAGTTCCATCCCGAGACCGCCCCGGAGCGGATCCGCGCCTGGGACGCCGGACGCCTGGCCGCCCACGGCCTGGACCGGGCGGAGCTTCTCAGCCGGGCCATGAAGGACGCCGTCACCGCAACCCCGGTCTGGCGGCAACTGGCTCACCGCTTCGCGGCGTTGGCGCAGTTGGCGCAGCAGTCGGCGTAGGGCGGCAAGCCCGATTGCCGCGGTGCTGCCGGTCCGCACGGGCCCGCAGGGGCAAGGCCGCGAACGTGGCGGCGAACTCGGCGTCCGTATGGGGGCCGCAGCTGTGCCAACCGCCTTGCACAGGAAGCGCCCCGCCGAATGAGTGCCCGACGAGATGGAGGTACTGCCCGCCGCGGTTCTGAGCACATCGGGGCCCGGCCGTGTTCGCTCGCGGTCGAGATGGCCGAGCAGGTGGGCCAGCGCATGCGGGGCGTGTCCCGTCCCTGTGCGCTCACGGCATGCGCGCGCCGCGGATGCGCTGGTAGCCGGTCGGTGAGGGCACCCGGAGGGTGTGCGCGAGGTGTTCTGCGACCCGGGCATTCGGTACGGGGCGGTCGGCCCGGCGCCGGCTCGTAGCAGATGAAGTGGTCGTACCACGCGAGCCGGAGCCGGTCGGCCAGTTGATCGACCTCCCCAGGGCTCTTCTCCAGGACGGCCTCGTGCGGGCCCTCCGGAATGACCTCCACAGCGCTGCCGAAGAGGAGAACCCGAAAGCCCGAACCGCACTTGTCGAAGCGGACGGTGAGGTGCCGAGGGCGGTGACCGGGCTCCTTCGGGAGCGCGGTGAAGCCGTCGCTCGGGTCATGAACTGTGGTGACGGCCAAACGCGTCGGACGGCTCACCTCTTCCTTCCGCTTCCCCCGCACGTCAGCCATGTTGCTCCTGCACGATGTGGACGCCTGCCGGGACACCGGTCACCCCGGGCAGACGGTCACCCACGCGCAACTCACGGAGACGGGGAAAGGCTCGCAGCCATTCCATTGATACTCCGACACTCTGGGACAGCCAGAGGTGAGTCAGGTGCTCGGCGGGGAGATGGGCGGTCAGCTCAGTGGGCGTGAGCGGACCCACGACCTGTACTTGTGCGCGGCCGCCGAGCGCGGCCAGCGCACGCAGCTCCGCGAGGTCGGAGACGGGGAAGTACAGGTCGGTATCGTCCAGGTGGGCGATGATCTCCCGGGCGTAGCGATCCGTGTCGTAGCGGCGCCAGCCTTGTGCCAGTTGGCTGCGGATGGCGTGGCTTCGGCGGTCGCGCAGGAGGGCCAGATAGTCGATGGCCATGTCGTCGCCGATGGAGGTGGCGGTGACGGCGAGGAGGTACGCCTGCGCGTCGGACACAGTCGAGGGATCCGGGAGCAGTTCGAGGACGAGAGGACCGGTCCATCCCAGGGCGCGAGCGGACGCCGTGCTGGTCGGCGGAACCAGGGCACTGCCGTAGCGCCGCACCCGGGCGCGGATTTCGGGGTCGAGCTCCCGGACGTGCTCCAGGCAGGCGAGGGCCAGGAGTCTGCGGCGGAGGCGTTGTGCACCGCGCTGACCTGAGTGCGGGGCGAGTAGCCCGTTCAGCAGATGCGCGCACTCGTCGGGGCGGGCATGCGCCACCGCCATGAGTACGACGTCCTCCCACTCGGCGCGATGCGCGTTGCCGAGCAGCAGATCGAAGTCGTACCGCCGCACGATCTCCTGCGCCGCCAGGTGGTCCCGAAACGTGTCGTGGACGAACTCGACGGTGCCGGGAAAGGGTTCGCGCAGTACGCCGGTCCGGTCGAGCAGATGGCGGTACACATGCTCCGCCCTGACCTCGTCAGGGACGTCCGGCAGGGCCGGGAGACACCGATCGAGGATGTCAACGGCCGTGTGCCTGTCCATCTCCGACAGGTCCTCGACCAGCATCCGGTGTGCCAGCGACTGGAGCAGCAGGAGCTTCGGCTCCAACGGCAGCTGAACGGGGTCGGCGCGGGTGATGTTCCGCTCGGAATCCCGGCGTTCGAGGAGCATGGCCAGGACGGCGTCGTACAACTCCTTGCGGCTGGTCGGAAGGCTGCCACCGCGGTCCCGGTACAGAGCGCAGAGCAGCCCGCACATCAGCGGATTGGTGGCGAGCCGGCCAAGATGGCGGGAGGTGTGGAGCGCGCGGAGAAGGTCTTCCGCGTATGCGTCGAGCCGGTTCGAGTCGGCGGACGGCTCCTGTCCGGCCTCGTGATGCCAGCGCCGGACGAAGTCCGACACCTCGTCGTGACTCATGGGCACCAGCAGCAGCTCACTGAAGCCCAGTGGTGACAGCCAGCCGTCATGCACGGCGGACGGCCGGGCGGAGACCAGCCATACGTTGCCTGGGTACATGCCGATCCATACGCGCAGCCGTTGCCGTAGCCACTGCCGCTCACTCGCCGGTACTTCGTCGACGCCGTCGATGAGCAGCAGCGCGCGGCCCTCCTCGAGCACCCGCTCCACCCAGGCGGCGGGCGGCGCGCCGACGCTCGCGTATCCGATGGCGGCCGAGAGGTCCGAGGGCGGCGGGAACCCTTCGGGCGGAAGGCGCCGTACCGGCACCACAAAGGGAATGCGCCCGTGCAAATGGGAAAGCTGAGGCGGTAGTTCGCGCTGGACCGTGGACACGGCAAGCCGCTGGATGAGCGTGGTCTTGCCAGAGCCCGCCTCGCCACAGACGAAGATCCGGGTCAGCCCCGCCAGAGCCTGCTCCACCGGGACCGGCGCAGAGCCAGAGCCTTCGCTGTCAGGGTGTTCGCACCGCAGGCTGAGGTAGACGGCGTCCAGCGGCCAGGAGCCCGGGGTGTGGTGGAGGTCGATGCCGTGGAGGGTGAGATGGCCGTGGGATCCGGCGATGTCCCGCGCGTAGTGCTCCTCGAACTCGGCGTCCGCGCTGCTGGTCTCGCCACGGTGGGCGGGGCGTTGGGGCCTGTTCTGGAGTTCGTCGAGCCGGTTCCGGAGGTCGGCGAAGCGTTGGCCTTGTTCGGCGAGATTCCCTGCTGCGAATGAGACGCGCCGCGCGAGGGATTCCAGAACGTGCTGCGCGATGCTGTCCACGAGCAGGCCGTACAGGAGCGCTCCGTGCTCGGTCAGCGCCCGGTCAGCGTCGGGCACAGCGGACTTCAACAGATGCGCGAGGTGCTCCGGCCGCGACTGGAGGGCCTCCGCAGCGCTCATCTCCAGTTCTCCCAGGACCGCCAGGGTGCGGGCGAGGGCGTCGGTCAAGGCGGCGTCTTCATCACGGTCGACGGGCCGTTGCCCGGGATCGCTCACGGCTCGCCGCACCAGGTCCCCGGCCAGTGAACGCAGGTCGCGCGCGTTGAGGGCGTTTCGCTCCCCGTGGAAGTCGACAAGACGCCGGAGTGGCTGTTTGCGCTCGTCGGCCTCGTGGGGGACGAACAGCAGGTCGATCTGTGCGGCGACGGAGGGCTGGGCGAGGCGCCTGACGACGCCCGCCGCGTCGATGCGCGAGGCCCTGGGCGCTGGCCCCTCGATCTTGACGAGGTGCAGTGCGATCTGGCGGCACGCGGCCCTCAGGGCACGGCGGTACGTCTCGGCTTCGTCGGCGGACAGGCCGAACTCCGATGGCGGGGCCAAGCGTGTCAAGCTCTCGGCGACCTCGACCGCCGGGCGTTCCCGCATGTCCCCGACGCTGAGCTGGAGGTCGCGGAGCCTACGTAGCGCATCTGCCACAGCTTTGGTGATGTCGCGCTGCTCCATGGCGACCGGGATTGCCGCGGTGACCTCCTGGAGCGGAATACCGAACTCCCGGTCGTAGACCGTCAGACGCAGCGTCCGGTCGCCGTGCTCGGCTGGGGTGAAGGTGAAATCGACGGCCCTGGTCCCTTCCCTGCCCACGGTGTACAGCCGCGAGGCCGGGGTGACGGTGTCGCGCTCCGTGGGGGTAGCGACGACGAGTAAGGCCGCTTCGTCGGCCGGCTCCGCGCGCAGAGGGTGGGTCGGCGGCGCATCGAGCTCGAACCGGATCGTCGCAGGTGCCCCAGCCTCGACGGCGCCGTCGAGAAGGGTCACTCTCACCTCGCAGCGGCGAGCACGCTCCGAGGGCTCTCCACCGTGCTCGGCCGACCGGTCCGACGCAAGAGCAATCACCTCACCGCCCTCCCTCACACCTGCACCGAGCGAGACATAGCGGACCAACTCATTGGCCAGAAGCCGGAGTTCCTGACCGTCTTCGAGGTCAAGCACGGCGGACACCGGCGTCGACCGGTCGCCCTCGGCCCCCGAAGAGGTGGGCTGGCCGATGGCGCACAGCCTCTCGACGCGACGGGCGATGCTCTCCGGCAGATCGCCTTCGCTGACCCCTGGCTCCACGCGCACCGCCCTACCCCCGGGAAACCACTGAACTCGCTTGCAAGAATTCTAGGTTCCACCCGAGCCCGCCGTATGGGCCTGTGGAAAACCCGGACCGGCCCTGCGTACCTGGATACGGACTAGCGGTACAGCACCGACTGGATCTTCGGGTCGTCCACGTTGTGCCGGTCGTACCAGTAGTAGCCGGTGTTGATGGTCTTCGGCAGTTTCTCGCCCCGCTTGGCCTTGAGTGCCGCGTCCACCACCTTCCGGCCGATGGCGAGCGGGTCCTGAGTGATGGCGCCGAGCATCTCGCCCTTCCGGATGGCGTCGATCTGGCCTTTGCCGGAGTCGAAGCCGACCGACTTGATGTGCTGGCGGCCGCTCTCCCTGACGCCCTGGATGACGCCCATGGCGGAGCCCTCGTTGGTGCCGTAGATGCCCTTGAGGTCGGGGTTGGCGGTGATGACGGCCTTGGTGATGTCGGCCGATTTGGTCTGGTCGCCGCCGCCGTACTGCACGGGCAGCAGCTTGATGCCCGGCGCGTGCTTCGACATCCAGCCCACGAAGCCGTCCCGGCGGTCGATGCCCGAGCCGCTGGTCTGGCTGTGCGCCACGACGGCGACCTTTCCCTTGCCGCCGAGCGCCTTGGCCAGATGCCGGGCGGCCTCGGCGGCTGCCGCCCGGTTGTCCGTCGCGACGGTGGTACGGGGAATTGCGCTGTCCACCCCGGAGTCGAAGGCGATGACGGGCACGTTGTCCCGCTTCGCCTTCCGCAGCATGGGTTCGGTGGCCCGCGAGTCGAGCGCCGCCAGCCCCAGTGCGTCGGGCCGCTTGCCCACGGCGTTGGTCACCTGTGTCACCTGGGTCTCGACATCGCTCTCCGTCGCCGGGCCCTGGAAGCTGATCTCGGCGCCGCGCTCCCTGGCCTCCTGCTGGGCGCCCTTCTTGACCGACTGCCAGAACTGCTGCTGGAAGCCCTTGGAGACGATCGCCACGTACGGTTTCTCGCCGTCGCCTGGCTTGTCCGAGGCCGCGCAGCCGCTGAGCGTCGACATCAGAGCCGCCACCAGGAGCGCGGCGATGCGCCGGCTACGCATGGTCATCGGACTCCCTCGGTGACACCGGAGACGGCGGCGGCACGTTTGCGCGCCATGTCCGCGTAGACGGCGACGACGATCACGCTGCCGAGGATGACGTTCTGCCATTCCTGCGGAACGGCCAGCACCTGAAGGCCGTTGTTGAGCACCGAGATGATCAGCGCGCCGATGACCGTACCGACGACAGACCCCTTGCCGCCGCTCAGCGAGGTGCCGCCGATGACGACTGCGGCGATGGCCTGGAGCTCGTATCCCATACCGGTGGCGGGCTGGGCCGAGCCCAGCCGCGCGGAGATGAGCACGCCGGCCAGGCCGATGAACAGGCCCGCCAGCGTATAGATGACGATCTTCCACTTGCGTACGTCGACACCGGAGAGCGCGGTGGCCTCCTCGTTGCTGCCGATGGCGTACGTGTAGCGGCCGAGTACGGTCCGGCTGAGCGCCACTCCGGCGAGCACCGCGACGGCGGCCATGATGAGCACAGCGTTGGGGAAGTCGGTGCCCGGGATGATGCTGCCGGTGGAGATGTCCGTGTACGCGGTCGAGTCGAAGTAGATCGGCGCACTGCCCGAGATGACCAGCGCCAGCCCGCCCGCCACCAGCATCATCGCGAGCGTGGCGATGAACGGGGGCAGTCCCAGCACGGTGACGTTCAGCCCGTTGACGAAGCCGATGAGCGCCCCGAACAGCAGCGTGCCGAGGACGCCCACGGTGATCGGCAGCCCCAGGTTGGTGATCAGGACACCGGAGATGACGGCACACAGCGCCATACCGGTGCCGACCGACAGGTCGATGCCGCCGGTGATGATCACGAACGTTGCGCCGAGCGCCAGTGTGCCGATCACCACCGTTGCGAAGAGGATCGAGGTGATGTTGCCGTAACTCAGGAAGATCGGGTCGGCGATCGCGAAGACCACACAGATCACGACCAGGCTGCCGAACGCCAGGAGTTGCTGGAGGCGGCCCTTGAGCGTGCCGCCCGCCACGGGTGCCGGAGCGGCGGAGTGCTGTTCCTGCTGGGGCGCTGAGGCCGTCGAAGCTGTCATCACTGGCCTGCCTTGGGGGTGCCGGGGCTGCTGCCGGTACGGGAAGCGAGGTCGTCGGGTGCGGAGGGTCCCTGGCGCTGCGTCCCGGGACGCAGCGTCGCGTAGTGCATGACCTGTCCTGGGTGGCTTCTGCGGCGGTGAGTTCGCCGGTGATCCGGCCTTCCGCCATCACCAGGACACGGTGCGACATCCGCAGTACCTCGGGCAGGTCCGAGGAGATCATGATGATTGCCTTGCCCTGCCCGGCCAGTTCGTCGAGGAGGCGGTAGATCTCCTCCTTGGCGCCCACGTCGATGCCGCGCGTCGGCTCGTCGAAGATCAGCACATCGCACTCCTTGACCAGCCACTTGGCGATGACGACCTTCTGCTGGTTGCCCCCGGAAAGGTTCTTGACCGGACGGCCGATCGACGGCGTCCGGATCCGCAGCGTGGCGACGGCCTCCGCCGCGTGCTCCCGGACCGCGGCGTCACGGACGAAGCCGAACGACTGGAAGCGTTCCTGGAGGGAGCTGAGCGCGATGTTCGTACTGACGCTGTCCTCCACCAGCAGGCCCAGCCGCTTGCGGTCCTCGGACAGATAGCCGATGCGGTGCCGTGCCGCGTCGGCCGGGTTGTTGATCCGTACGGGGCTGCCGTGCAGCGTCACCGTGCCGGAGGTGACCGGATCGGCGCCGACCAGCGCCCGGGCCAGCTCGGTGCGGCCAGCGCCCATCAGTCCGGCGAAGCCCAGGATCTCACCCTTCCTGAGCTCGAAGCCGACATCCCGGAGCAGGGCCTTGGTGCTCAGTCCGGAGACCGAGAGCACCGTTTCGCGGTGCTGCCGTACGCTCCTGGGGCCGGCGCCCTCCTCCAGCGCGCGGCCCACCATGCGGGCGATGACCTCGGGCATGCTGGTGTCCGCGGTCCGCAGGGTCTCGACGTACCGGCCGTCGCGGATGACGGTGATCCGGTCGCAGAGCGACGTGAGCTCCTCCATCCGGTGCGAGATGTAGATGACGCCCGTCCGTGGCCGTACGAAACGCCGGATGAGCTGGTGCAGTACCCGTACCTCGGTGTCGTTCAGTGCGGCGGTCGGCTCGTCCATGATGAGGACGCGCGGGTCGTGGGAGAGGGCCTTGGCGATTTCCACCATCTGCTGCTGGGCGACGGTGAGGGTGCCGACGGTACGGCGGGGATCCAGCGGGAGTTCGAGGCGGTCGAGCAGCTGCCGGGTGCGGGTCTCGAGCGCCCGGTGGTCGAGCAGGACGGCGGCTTTGCGGGGTTCCCTGCCGATGAAGATGTTCTGAGCGACCGTCAGGTCCGGCATCAGGTTGAACTCCTGGTGGATGATGCTGATGCCGCGTCGCTGCGCGTCCCGCGGTCCGGTGAGGCGCAGCGGTTCACCGTCGAGGAAGAACCGGCCTTCGTCGGGGGCGTGGATACCGGAGAGCAGTTTCATCAGCGTCGACTTGCCCGCGCCGTTCTCCCCGACCAGTGCGAGCACTTCGCCGTGCCGCAGGTCGAGCCGCATCCGGTCCAGGGCCTTGACGCCGGGGAAGCTCTTGCTGACGCCCTCCACACGCAGCAGCGCCGGGTCGGCGTGGGCGGCTGCCGGTTCCGCGTTCTCGCCGGCCATCTCAGGGCTGTTTCATCGGGTCGAGGCTGCGCACGGCGACTCCTCCAGAAATCGATTTCAGGTAGCGTAGAAATGCAGGCTCAGGCCGTCAACAGGTGCGACAGAGGCCATTCTTGACGGCTGTCGCACGTGCCGCGTCAGGGCTGGCCGCATGCTGCCCGACCTCGTCCGACCTCGTCCGACCTCGTCGACGGCGCCGTCGGCAAGAGGACCGTTGACGCTGAAATCGATTTCTGCAAGCCTGCGACCATGCCCCTCAACGCAGTCCTAGGCGTGGATATCGGCACCTCCAGCAGCAAAGGCGTCCTGGTCGGACTGGACGGCACCGTGCTGCGCTCGGCCGTACGCGAGCACACCGTCGACCGGCCTGCGCCCGGACATGTGGAGATGGACGCCGCAGTCTGGTGGGACGAATTCGTCTCCCTCTCGCGCGAACTGACCGACGGCGTCGACGCCGAGGTCGTCGCCGCCGGAGTCAGCGGTATGGGCCCCTGTGTCCTGCTCACCGACGCCGACGACACACCGCTGCGCCCCGCCGTGCTCTACGGCGTCGACACCCGCTCGACCGCCCAGATCGCCAGGCTCAACGAGGAATTGGGTATCGAGGAGATCCGCCGCCGCTGCGGCTCCGACCTGTCCAGCCAGGCCGCCGGAGCGAAGATCGCCTGGATCGCGGACGAGGAACCGGAGCTGTACGCGCGCGCCCGTCGGCTCTACATGCCCGGCTCCTGGCTCGTCCGCAAGCTGACCGGCGCCTACGTCCTGGACCACCACTCGGCGAGCCAGACCACCCCGCTCTACGACACCGTCGCCCGCCAGTGGTACGCCCCCTGGGCCGACCGGATCGCCCCCGGCATCGAACTCCCGCCGCTGCGCTGGTCCGGCGAGGTCGCCGGCACCGTCACGGCCGAGGCCGCCCGCCGCACGGGACTGCCCCAGGGCATCCCCGTCATCACCGGCACCATCGACGCCTGGGCCGAGGCGCTGAGCGTGGGCGCACACCGGCCCGGCGACCTGATGCTGATGTACGGCACGACGATGTTTCTGATCCACACCGTGCCCGGGCTGCTCACCGACCCGGCACTGTGGAGCACCGTCGGTGCCCTCCCCGGCACCCGCAACCTCGCCGGGGGCATGGCCACCTCCGGCGCCGTCACCGGCTGGCTGCGCGAACTGTTCGGCAACCCTGAGTACACCGAGCTCCTCCAGCTCGCCGAAGCCGCCGGGCCCGGCGCCAACGGCCTGCTGATGCTCCCGTACTTCGCGGGGGAGCGCACCCCGGTCATGGACCCGCAGGCCCGCGGCGTCATCGCGGGCCTGACCCTCTCCCACACCCGCGGCGACCTCTACCGCGCCGCGCTGGAGGCCACCGCGTATGCCGTACGGCACAACATCGAGGCGCTGGAGAAGGCGGGCGGCGACATCCGCCGCGTCGTCGCCGTCGGCGGCGGCACCCAGGGCGGGCTGTGGACGCGGATCGTCTCCGATGTCACCGGCAGACCCCAGGAGTTGCGTACCACCACCATCGGCGCCTGCTACGGCGGCGCGCTGCTGGCCGCGCAGTCGGTGACCGACGCCTCGATCGACGCCTGGAACCCCGTCCGGGAAACCGTTGGCCCGGATCCCGAAAACACCGCCCGCTACGAGGAGTTGTACGGCCTCTACCGCGCCCTCTACCCGGCCTCGGCCGACGTGGTCCACGCCCTCGCGACCCGCCAGGACCGCTGACCGGCCGCGCGGACCCGGTCGGTTCCCGGGCGGCCCGACGGACGTGCCGAGACAGGTCGCCGACTCTTCTCTTCGGCCGGCTGCCGACGTGTCATCCGCGCTTGCGGAGGTACGCCTCCAGCTCGGCGGCCCCGGTCAGCATGGCCCGCCCGCGCGCTGACAGCCGGTCCCGCCAGTCGCACAGTGCGGCCTCCAGCGGCTCCGGCCCGCCGGCCGCCCGCACTTGGGCGATCAGCAGGGCGATCTGCTCCAGCAGGTAGCCGCCCCGCCTGAGCTGGTGGGCCAGCCGGGCGTCCCGTACATCGCCCTCGTCATAGACCCGGTAGCCGGTCAGCGGGTCGCGGTGCGGGTGCACCAGCCCGGCGCGCTCCCATTTGCGCAGCGTCGCGGGCCGGATTCCGAGCTTCCCTGCCAGCGGCCCGATGAACGTGGCTCCGGACCCGGACACCGCGGCCGGCTCGGACGCTGCGGCCGGCTCGGACACCGTTGTCGGCTCGGGCGCCGCGGTTGGGTCCAGGTCGCCCAGGGCGCTCTCCACGGCCTGGAGGGTCCCGCGGTCGTGGAGGAGCTGGGCGTGGCTCTCGTCGATGAGGCGGAACGCCCCGTCGGTCGCGCCCTCGTTGACGGCCCGCATGATCGACGCCGCTGTCCGGTGGCCGTGGCCGGGCACCAGGGCGAGGAACGCGCGCAGGGCCTGCGCGTGCAGCGGGGCGTAGCTGCGGTAGCCGTGGGGTGTGCGACCGGCGGCTGGAAGGATGCCGGCCTCCTCGTAGTTCCTGACGGCCTGGGTGGACAGGCCGTTCGCGCGTGCCAGGTCGATCGGCCGGAGCCGCTCACCGTTTTGAAGGTTTCGCCCCATGAAGCTGATGATATCGGGGGAAAGTTTACACAAAGAGTTCAACGATACCGTTGAAGGCATGGCAACTGACATCAAGGACACCGCCCATGCCGTCGGGGCTGCCGCCGTCATGAGTCTGCTCCCGGCCCGGCCGCAACTGCTCGCACTGGGCGAGCCCACCCACGGTGAGGACACTCTGGTCGAGGTGCGCAACGAGCTCTTCCGGCAGCTCGTCGAGCAGGAGGGCTATCGGACGATCGCGATCGAGAGCGACTGCGTGAGGGGCCTGGTCGTGGACGACTACGTCACCTCGGGCACGGGCACCCTCGACGAGGTCATGGAGCACGGATTCAGCCACGGGTTCGGCGCATCGGCGGCCAACCGCGAACTCGTGCGCTGGATGCGCGACTACAACTTCCGCGCCGACAACGACGGCCGGCCCGCGTTCGAGCGACTGCACTTCGCCGGTTTCGACGGCCCGCTGGAGATCACCCATGCCGCGAGCCCCCGGCAGGCCCTCACCGCACTCCACGGCTACCTCGCGGCCCGGGTGGACGCGGACATGCTCCCCTGCACCGCGGAAACGCTCGACCGCCTGCTGGGCGCGGACGATGCGTGGACCGAGCCGGACGCGATGATGGACCCGGCCAAGTCCACCGGGCGGTCGGCCGAGGCCCGGGAACTGCGGCTGCACGCGGACGATCTGACGGCGCTGCTGGAGGAGCAGACACCGCACCTGATCGCGGCGACCTCGCGGGCGGAGTGGGACCGGGCGCGCCTGTACGGACGCACCGCCATCGCCCTGCTGCGCTACCACTTCTGGATGGCCGACACCTCGCCGACCCGCATGACGCGGCTGCTGGGCGTGCGGGACTCGATGATGGCCGACAACCTCCTCGCCCTCGCCGAGCGGGGCCCGGTGCTGGCCTTCGCCCAGAACAGCCATTTCCAAAGGGACAAGAGCACGATGAGCATGTGGGGCCATCCGCGGCTGGAGTGGTGGAGCGCCGGCGCGCTGGTGAGCGCCCACCTGGACGAGCAGTACGCCTTCCTGGCCACGGCCCTGGGCACGATGCGGCACCAGGGAGTTGACACCCCGCCGCCGGACACTGTCGAAGGACTCCTTTACATGCTCCCGGAGGATCGCTACGTCGTCGACGCCGCCCGGCTGGCCACCGCCCTCGGCGACACGCGGCCCGCCCCCCGCGTGTCTCCCTACTACGGCTACGCCCCACTTGACCCGGCTCACCTGGCCCAATACGACGGGATCGTGTTCGTCAAGGACGTCCCGCAGAGCTAGCGCCACCTTCCGCAGTGGCCTGCTGCGGCGCGGTATCGACCAGCGGCACACGCGCACCCCAGCGGCTACCGCGCGCTCATGGAGTCCCGCCCGTCACAGCGGCAGCGTGACGTCGCTGACCGGCACGGCGCAGCACAGCAGTACCGAGTCGTCGGGCGGCGGCAGCGTCGGCGCGGTGGTGTAGGCGGCCTTCCCCGCGCTCAGCGGCTGCTCGCACTGGAGGCACGCGCCGCTGCGGCACGCGGATCTGGCCGGGACCCCGGCGCTTTCGGCCAGGTCGAGCAAGGTTCCGCTGTCCGGCTCCCACACGGCGGTAACCCCGCTCCCGGCGAACGATACGCGGAACGGGCCGGGCTCGGGCGGCGGCGACGGCCGCGCGGCTTCGGCGCGCGGCGAGACGAAGACCTCCTGGCGCACGGCGGACTCCGGCATCCCGCGCCCGGTCAGCCCCGCCCTCGCGTCCCGCATGAACTCCACCGGCCCGCACAGATACGCCTCCGCTCCGGTGAGCACCCCGGGCCCACCGAGCGCGTCCAGCGTTCCGAAGTCCGGGCGCCCGGACCGCGCGCCCCAGCGCTCGCGCTCGCCCGGAGACGCCTGGGTGAGGAACAGTTCGGCCCGGCCGTACGGCAGCGTGTCGATGAGATCCCGCGCCTCGCGCCAGAGAGCGAGCGACTGCGTATCCCGCGCGGTGTGGCACAGCAGCACCTCGCGCGACGGCTGTTCGGCCACGCAGGCACGCAGCATCGCCAGGGTCTGGGTGATGCCGATGCCCGCACTTGCCAGCACCAGCGGGCGGGTGGCGGTGGTGTCCAGGGTGACGTGCCCGTGCGGACCGGAGATCAGCAGTTCCTCGTCCAGGAGCGCCTGCCAGCGCAGCAGCCCGGACATCCGCCCGTCCGGCGCGTGCTGCACGCTGATCCGCAGGTCGCCGCCCTTGACCCCGGAGAGCGTGTAGCAGCGCCACACCGGGCCCGCGCTGTCCGCCGCGTGGATCCGCAGATGCTGGCCGGGGAGGGGAGCGGCGCCCGTGCCGTGCTGCGGATCGCGCAGCCACAGGCTGGTCACCGTGCTGCTCTCCTCCTGTCTGCCGACGATCCGCGCGGGGCGCGGCCACTGTGCGGGGTCCGGGCGGGAGGCGCCGCGCACGGGGCCGCTGCCCGCGCCCCGGTGGGCCACCGTGTCCCCCGTACGTACGGTCCCTGGGGCGATCACGTGGGCACGCAGGCCGCAGTAGATGTGGCCGAAGCGGGTGGTGAGTTCAGCCGGTACGTTTGTGTCCACCCGAGAGGTGGCCGGATCGACGCAGGTGGCTCGGCAGCGGCTCATGGGGCGCAGCACCTCCAGTTCGGCGCCGCCCACCGATATGCGCTGCCCGACCAGTCCGAACTCGGCCCACGCGCCGAGCCCCGACAGATACAGGTTGCCCCGGAAGCGCAAGGGGTCGATGGTCTCCCCGGCCGCGGCCGAGAGGGCGTCCACACTGTCGAGGTTGATGACCGAGACGGTGCCGTCCTGCTCGTCCCAGTAGGCGTTGTCAGCGTGCACCAGCGCCGCGGACGCGTCGATCTCGCCCGGAAACCACTCCCGCAGCGCCGCCGTGGCCCGCTCCAGCGAGCCGGGGTCGTCGAGCCCGGCGCTGACACCGTCCGGGCCCGCGCCGGGCCCGGCACCGGCGTCGGTACCGTCGTCCGGGTCCGCAGCCGGGGGCCGCGTCAGGGTCACCGTCCGCGCCTGGGGGTCCAGCCGGACGCCGACGCCGAGCAGCCCGGTGTGGGTGGTGAGCCTCGCGAAAGTCTCGGTCGGCGCCCACTGCCCACCCTCCGGGATGCCGTGCAGGCCGTCGGCGAGAGCCAGCACGCGGTCGTACGGGATGCCGCTGCCGGGCCGTATCCACGCGCTCGCCAGGCGCTGGCCGGCGAACCCCTTCACCGGATACCGCACAAGCCGTTCCACCCGGGCGCCGGTCGCGCTGGTCGTCACTGTTCCGTCCTCCTCGGCCGATCCTTCTCAGCCACCCTCCCTCAACCAACTGGTGAGGACCAGGTTTGATGTTTGGAAATCAATGTGAAAGTGAGCCTCAATGATTGATCTGCGGCGACTGCATGTCCTGCGTGCCGTGGCCCACCACGGAACCGTCACGGCGGCGGCACGGGCGATGCACGTCACGGCCTCGGCCGCCTCCCACCAGATCCGCCAGCTCGGCCGCGACCTCGACGTCACCCTGCTCGAACCCCAGGGCCGCGGCGTGCGGCTCACCGCGGCGGCACGCGAGCTGCTGCTGCACGCGGAGGAGATGGAAGAGCGCTGGGAGCGGGCGTACGCGGCGCTGCACAGCGGTGCGGAGCCCAGCGGGGCTCTCCGGCTGTGCGGGATCTCCACGGCGGTGGCCGCGCTCATCGCCCCGGCGGCCCGCGCTCTGCGCGACCGCTGTCCGGCGCTGGACGTGCACGTACGGGAGGCCGAACCCGCTGAGGGCTTCGATCTGCTGCTGTCCGGAGCGACCGATCTCGCGCTCATCGAACCGACCCCGGACACACCGCGGCTCGATGACCCGCGGTTCGCGCAGGAGGCGCTGCTGACCGACCCCTTCGACCTGCTCGTCCCCAACGGTCACCCCCTCGCCGGACGTACGCAGGCCGTGCCGGGGACCACCCTCGGGGACGCCGCCCACGAGCCGTGGATCGTGGAGATGGAGCACAGCTCCTCCCGCTACTACACGCTCGCGGCCTGCACCAGCGCCGGCTTCAGCCCGTACCTGGCGCACGAGGCGCGCCACTGGAGCGTTGTGGCCGCACTCGTGGCGGAGGGCCTCGGCATCGCGCTCGTACCCCGGCTCGCCCAGCTTCCGCCGCTCGCCGTCACCCGGGTCGAGCTGCGCGGCCGACCCGCCCCCGCACGGACACTGCTGGGCGCCATACGGCGCGGCAGTACGGACCGCCCCGGCATCGCTGCGGCCCTCGCCGCGCTCCGCGCGGTCGATGTCCCGGCCTCAATCCCGGGGCTGGCCCCGGGCGCGGAACCGGCCCCGTAGCGGCCCGGGCCGGCCCGGACCGGCGCTCGGTTCGGCGTGCCTGTCCAGCTCCCTGACCGCTGCCGTGACGTCAGCCTGTGACCGCCGGGTGGGCCGGTGCCCCGCCGTCGCCCCCGGCCGGCATCCCGTGTTCCGCCAGCGGTCCCACCGTCCAGCCCGCAGCGCGGCAGCGGGCGACCAGGCGGGGGAGGGCTGCCAGCGTCGCCCGCCAGGAACAGGGGGCGCTGTTGCGGTCGCTGTCGTGCAGCAGGACGGTCGCCCCGCCCGTCAGCCGCTCGCCCAACTCCGTAAGCACGCTGTCCGGGTCGGCATCGGCCCGCCAGTCGCGGCCCCAGGCGGTCCACAGCACCGGACGCAGCCCCGCCCGCCGCGCGGCCCACCAGCGGGTGGCGGTGAGCACCCCGTACGGCGGCCGGTACCAGCGGGGTGCTGTGCCCGCGGTCTCGCGTACGGCAGCCGCGGCGCGCTCCAGGTCCGCGCGGTCGGCCACCGGGCGGGGCAGCCACGCGGGCTGGTGCTCCCAGCAGTGCACCGCCAGCTCATGGCCCTCGGCGGCCATCCGCCGCACAAGAGCCGGGTGCCGCTGCACGGCCGCGCCCTGGAGGAAGAAGGTGGCCCGCACGCCCAACCGGTTCAGCTCCCGCAGAAAGTGCGGGGTGGACCGTACGTCCGGCCCGTCGTCGAAGGTCAGGGCGATATGGTCGGCGCTGCCCCGCCCGTCCAGCGACGGGCGGAGCACAGCGCGTACGGCAGGCAGCCAGGTCGCGGCGGGGACGATGTGCACGGCGGCGACGGCTGCCGGCGCTGCGGCCGCCAAGGCGGCCAGGGCACGTGGCCGGTTCACCAGATCTCCTTCTCGGAGGTGCCCACCACCGCCGGTGACCTGGCCAGTTGCACGCTTCCCACGCTGATCAAGACCAAGGCGACCACCTCGGGTGCCACCCGCCAGCCCAGCGACAGCTGCTCGTCGAACAGCGCGGCACCCAGCACCACGCTCAAGAACGCGTCACCCAGCGTGAGTGCGGGCTGCGACGCCACCAGCGTGCCCGCGTGCAGCGTCAGTTGGAGCAGCAGAAACCCGGAGACCCCGGCCACGGCCACCCCGTAGGTCTGCCACGCCGTCAGCAGCGCCACCGGCCCGTCGTCCGCCAGCCGCGAGATCGCATCCTTCATCAGCGCCGCCGTCACCCCGAACAGCACGGCTGTCGCCGAACCCAGCACGGTCGCCCGCGGCGCCGACGGCAGCCGGAACGCCACCACGGTCAGCGCCACCACCAGTGCCGCCATCAGCGGGGCCGCCACCACCCAGCGGTCCGACGGTACGGAGGCGGACCCGCCCGACGGCCACACCAGCCACAACAGAGCTGCCAGCCCCACCACCATCGCCACAAACGCCACCCATGCCCGCCGCCCGGGGCGCTGCCGGAACACCAAGCTGCCCAGCATCAGGGTGAACAACAGCTCCGTCGTCATCACCGGCTGCACCACGGCCAGCGGCCCCGTCGCCAGAGCTCCCGCCTGGCACACCGCGGACACCACCAGCATCGCCGCCCCCCACAGCCACACCGGACGGCGCAGCAGCCCCGGCAGCCACGACAGCCGCCGCCCGGAAGGGCCGGGCCGCTGCACCGCTGCAGCCCGCCGCTGGAGCACCGAGGCGGCGGCGTTCCCCAACGCCGCGAGCACCGCCAGCAGGACCGAGACCGCCGTCCACAGCACGTGTACGCCTATCCGAAGCGCTGGGCCAGGCTGCGGAACACCCCCGGGGCCGTCCCGTGCAGCCACGCCGGCATGGCCATCCAGGACGGTACGTACGCGTTGGGGCGGCCTGTCCGCAGTGCCCGGCACACCGCCTCGGCCACCTGCACCGCGGGGACGGGCCGGGGCCGCTCGCGGCGGTAAGGGGCACCGCGCCGCTGGAAGAACGGGGTGTCGACCACCCCGGGCAGCACCATCGAGACCCGCACACCGCTCGGGGCCAGCTCGTAGCGCAGACTGTCGGCGAACGCCGTGAGCCCGGCCTTCGTCGCCGCGTACACCGCCTCGCCCCGTACGCCCACGCTGCCCGCCATGGAACCGATCAGCACCACCCGCCCGCAGCGCTGGTCCACCATGCCCGGCACCAGCAGCCGCACCAAGTGCAGTGTCGCGTTCAGGTTCACGGCGAGCACGTCGTCGATGTCCTCGGGGGGCATTGCGGCGAACGATCCGGCCCAGCCGATGCCGGCGCCCGCCACCAGCGCGTCCACCCTCCCGCTGTGCAGCAGCGCCTCCTCGGCCAGTCGGGCACGTGCCCGCGGATCGGCCAGATCCGCCGGGAGCGGCACCCCGCCGGTACGGGTCGCGACCTGCTCCAGCCGCCTCTCGTCCCGGCCGTTGAGCAGCAGCCGCCAGTCGCCCTCCGCGGCCAGCCGTTCGGCGACGGCCGTGCCGATACCCGACGACGCGCCGGTGACCAGCGCCACCGGGCGGTGCCCGTCCCGCCCGGCACCCGCCTGCCGCGGTTCGGTCCGGGCGCGCTCGGGCGGCCGGGCCCGCGCGGGCACCGGCAGCCCGCCGGCCGGATACCTTCGATGCGAGCGCCGCGCGGAAGGGGCTCGGAGCAGAGGGCGCGTCGGACGGCGGTCGGATCTGCCGAGCCTGTCGAACACAGACGCCTCCGGTGAGCAGTACGGGCCGCGACGGGGCCGGGGTGTGGGTACCGGGGAACAGGCCCCGGCTCCAGCATGCTGGCAACCGCGCGGCACACCCGCCCGGAGCCGTTGCCCGGGCCAGCCGAACCACCTGTTCGGCTCCCCTCCCGCGGAACGGGGCCGCGCCCGGAACCCGGCGGGGCACGGGTGCGGCGCGGCGCGTCGGCGCCGACTGAGTGTCGCTGCGCGGCGCCTGACGGCCGTTCGGAGCACACTGGTCTACGGATGTGCCGAGGGTCCACGGACGTGCCGAGCCGCCCGCAGAGCCCGAAGGCGTCGTCCTGGGGCCGAGCCGTCCCGGGACCGCCCCGGCACGGCCCCCACCGGCGACGGGCGCTGCGCCGGTCCGCCCACCGACGACCCCTGGAGCCCCATGCCGCACCGCTTCCTGCTGCTGAGTGCCAGCATGGGCGCGGGGCACGACGCGGTCGCGCACGAGTTGGCGCACCGGCTGCGGGCCCGCGGTCACGAGGCGACCGTGCGCGATGTCCTCACCCTCCTGCCGGCCGACATCGGCCAGGGGCTGCGCGCCGGTTATCGCGCCGCCGTGCGGCATGTGCCCCGGCTGTACGGTGCCGTGTACGCGGGGTTCCTGGCGACGACCCGCGGACCGGGCCCGCGCCCCAGCAGCGCACCCCTGGCAGCCCTTGCCGAGCGGCCGCTGCTGCGGGCCGTCGCCGAGTGGCGTCCCGATGTCGTCGTCCCCACTTTCCATCTGAGCGCGCAGGTGACCGGGCGGCTGCGGGCGCGGGGCGCGCTGGAGGTACCCACGGCGGTCGTGGTGGTCGACTTCGCCGTGCACCGCGGCTGGCTGCACCCCGGAAACGACCTCCATCTGTGCGTCACCGAGACCGCAGCCGAGGAGGTACGGGCCACCACCGGGGGTCCCGCCCGCACCACGGGACCTGTGGTGCCCGCGCGGTTCTTCCGGCCCCGCGACGTGGACGGCCACTGGCGGGCTCTGCTGGACCGGCACGTGGCTGCCGCGGCGCAGCACACCACACCGGTGTCGCCCGAGCGGCCCGCCGTACTGATGTCCACCGGCGCCTGGGGTGTCGGCACCCGACTGCTGGAGACGGCGCGGCAGCTGGCGGCGCACGGCTGTGTGCCGGTCCTGCTGTGCGGGAACGACGACCGGCTGCGGCACCGCGCGGCCCGCTATCCCAGGCTGCTGCCCCTCGGCTGGGTGACCGATCTGCCGGGGCTGATGGCGGAAGCCCACGTACTGCTCGACAACGCGGCGGGCCAGACCGCGGCCCAGGCCCTCGCGGCTGGCCTGCCGGTCGTCGGCCACCGTCCACTGCCGGGGCACGCCGCGGCCGGCGTACGGGCCATGGCGCAGGCCGGGCTCTCCCGGCACGCGGTCGGCAAGGGCGAACCGGCCCGCACGGTCCACGAACTGGCGTTCCCCGGCCCGGCCCGCGCCCGCCAGACAGCCGCCGCCCACGCCGCTTTCCGTACCGACGCCGCCGAGGAACTGCTGGAACTCGCCGACCGGGCGGGCGCGGCGAACACGCGGGGCCGGTGAGCCGGCGCGGCCCGGTGCGTCAGCGCAGCTCGCGGAAGAACGCGCGTACGTCCTCGACGAGCGGGCCCGGGGCCTCCATGGCCAGGAAGTGGCCGCCTGCGCCGAGCTCTCTCCAGTGCACGATGTTGTGGTCCCGCTCCGCCCATGGGCGGACCGTCACATCGTGTGCGGAGAGCAGCACGCCGGTGGGTACGGTGCCACGCGCTGCCGCCGCCCAGTCCTGGCCGCCCTCACCCGGATCGGCGCCGTCGCCGGCTCCGTCCTGGTCGCCGACGGCCTCGGACCAGTCCTCCGCCGTTGCGCCCCAGTCCTGGGCCGAGATCGCCTCGTAGTAGACCTGTGCCGCCGGTCCCGCCGTGGCCGTCAGCCAGTACAGCGAGACAGCGGTCAGGAAGCGGTCCCGGTCGATGCTGTCCTCGGGCAGACCGTCCGCCGGGTCGGTGAGCTCCTTGAACTTCTCCACGATCCAGGCGAGCTGACCGGCGGGGGAGTCGGTGAGGGCGTAGGCGACGGTCTGCGGACGCTTGGAGTTGCACTGCAAATAGCCGTCGTTGAAGTTCTGCATCCGCTGCCGGCGCTGCTCGTCCGCTTCGGAGAGCCCGTCCATCTCGCCCTCCGCCCCCACCGGAAAGGCGATCACGGCGTTCAGATGGATACCGGTCACCCGCTCCGGTGCCTGCTTGCCGACCTCGGGCGCCACCCAGGCTCCGGTGTCGTAGCCCTGCACGCCGTAGTGCTCGTAGCCGAGCCGTTCCATCAGCCGGACCAGCAGCCCGGCCATCCGGGCAGGTCCCATGCCGGGACCGGCCAGCGGAGTGGAGAAGCCGAAGCCCGGCAGCGAGGGGATCACCAGGTGGAAGGCGTCGGCCGGCACGCCGTCGTGCGCCACCGGATCGGTGAGCGGGCCGATGACGTCGAGGAAGTCGGCGAACGTGCCGGGCCAGCCGTGCAGCAGAAGCAGCGGGGTGGCCTCCGGGTGCGGGGACCGTACGTGCAGGAAGTGCAGCCGCTGCCCCTCGACCACCGTGGTGAACTGCGGGAGGGCGTTCATCCTGGCTTCCTGTTCCCGCCAGTCGTACTTCGTTGCCCAGTAGTCGGCCAGCTCCCGCAGATACTCCGGCGGTACGCCACGGCTCCAGCCCACGCCGGGCAGCGCGTCGGGCCAGCGGGTGCGGGCGAGCCGGTCGGCAAGGTCGTCGAGGTCGGCCTGCGGGATGTCGATACGGAAGGAGACGATCTCCTGTTCGGTGCTCATGGCGGCGACAGTAGGTCCCCGTCAGGACAGTTTCGGTCCTGAATTGCGGGGACAGCGGCGGTCCTGCAATGTCTTGGACTCGCCGCCGCCGGTGATCTGGATCTTGCGGGGCTTGGCCTGCTCGGCGACGGGGACGCGGACAGATCAGCGGCTGACACCGGCACGTATCCCCTTCCGGCGGCCGGGTCGGCCCGCTGTCCCGCCGCATGCGAACAGGAGCGGGTGGGAGGACACCTCCCACCCGCTCTTCGTCGTGGTCCGAAGGGACTGGCACAGTCGGTGCGTATGACGAGCAGCACGGCGGGTGCGCGTATTGCACTGGTGGTTCTCTATACCGAGCACTTGCAGGAGTCCCGCCGCTTCTACAGCGACCTGGGTCTCTCCTTCGTGGAAGAGCGCCATGGACAGGGCCCTCTTCACTACGCCACCACGCTGCCCGACGGCACCGTGTTCGAGCTGTACCCGGCGACCGAACGGCGCCCTGTCTCCAGCCTGCGACTGGGCTTCGACGTCGTCGGTCGGCGGATGAGCCCGCCGTTGACCCCGGGGCGGCATGTGGTCGACGACCCGGACGGGCGAGCCGTCGAGCTGTACGTGCGGTGATGACGGAAGCGCGCAGTACGGCATCGTTCCCGCGACGTCAGGCCGACGCCGCCCCGCAAAGCCGTTGCCGTATGCGATCAGGCGCAGCAGCCGCAGCCGGGGCGGCAGCCGCAGGCGTCGGCGGCGTCCTCGGTCCCGAGGGGCCGCTGGGCCGCCGTGGTGGTGGGAGTCGCGCAGCACCCCTTGCCCTGCCAGGCGTCCCGGCCCTCCTTGAGTGCGACGGCGGCGATGGCCAGGGCCGCGATCGGGTCCGCCCAGGACCAGCCCAGCGTGGCGTTGAGGACGAGTCCGACCAGCAGTACGGCGGACAGGTAGGTGCACAGCAGTGTCTGCTTGGAGTCCGCGACGGCGGAGGCGGAGCCGAGCTCCCGCCCGGCCCTGCGCTGGGCGGCGGACAGGAACGGCATCACGGCCAGGGACAGCGCCGCGAGCACGATGCCGGGGACCGAACGCTCCGCTTCGCCACCACCACCTATGAGGGTGCGGACCGCGTCCACGGCCACGTAGCCGGCGAGCGCGAAGAACGACACCGCGATGATCCGCAGTGTGGTCTTCTCCCGCGCCTCCCGCACGGCGTGCTCACGGGCGGAGAACTGCCAGGCGACGGCCGCGGCGGAGGAGACCTCGATCACGGAGTCCAGACCGAAGCCGACCAACGCGGCGGAGGAGGCGAGGGCACCGGCTGTGAGGGCGACGACCGCCTCGATGGCGTTGTAGACCAGTGTCGCGGCGACCAGCAGCCGTATTCGGCGGGTCAACGCGTCGCGCCGCTCCGGTCCAGGGCCGAGGGCGAGGGATATCTCCGCCGTCATGGTCAGCAGCATCCCTTCTCGTCGGCGTCCTCGCACGCGCGGTCGCTCTCCACCGCCACCACGGCGTTACGCAGGTCGTCCAGCGCGTGACCGAGCCGTTCGTCGGCCAGCTCGTAACGGGTACGGCGCCCGTCGGGCGTCGTGACGACCAGCCCGCAGTCGCGCAGGCACGCCAGGTGGTTCGACAGCCGGGTACGGGAGATGCCCAGCGTGTCGGCGAGGTCGGACGGGTAGGCCGGGGCGTCGCGCAGGGCGAGCAGAAGTCGGCACCGGATCGGATCGGCGAGCGCACGCCCGAACCGGGCCAGCACCTCGATGTCGGTGGCAATAGTCAGCATGCCCTGACGATACAAGGGACCCTGAATTCAGGGAATCCTGATCAATTGTTGACTCAGGGTCGCGGAGCGGGCCGCCGGACCCGGGGCTGGGCCGTAGCGCTGCGCACGCAATTGCTGGTCGATGCGTGTCCGGGGTGAGGGCTCGGGCGGGGTGGATTGTGAGGGCGCCCATAGGACCCAGATCACTTACGAAGCGGCTTCGTATGTCTGCGCTGCTCTGACCTGGGGCGGGACGGGGATGGTCGACCCCCTGTCCGGTTTGTCACGATTCTGGATCGTACGTCACATATTTGCCGGGTGGGGGAGCCGGTTCCCAGGGTGGGTGCCAGGCCGCGACGAGACCGGGACAACGCACCGCTCCCCGGGGCGCGCGGCCGGAACGTCCCCCCACGAAAGGCTCCTCTGCTCGCATGCGTAACACCCTGCGTACCCTCAAGCCCGCCGGCCTCGCCACCACCGGCCTGACCGCCCTGGGCGCGGCCGGTATCGCCGCCACCGCACTGGCCGGCACCGCCCACGCCGAGGCCCCCGCCAAGCCCGCAGCCAAGCCCGCCGCCATCGAGAGCGCCGCCTCGACCGCGCAGCACGTCAGCATGCAGGCCGCACACGCCAAGAAGGCGCAGAAGGCGGACGACCAGCAGGCCGGCGGCAAGTACGCGGACAACCTCGACGGCTGGATCCGTGAGGCCCGCGCCATCATGGCCAAGCACGACATCCCCGGCTCCTACGAGGGCATCAAGCGCAACATCATCCGCGAATCGGCCGGTGACCCCAACGCGGTCAACGACTGGGACATCAACGCCAAGAAGGGCACCCCCTCCAAGGGCCTGCTCCAGGTGATCCAGCCCACCTTCGACCGCTTCCACGTCGAAGGCACCCCCGACAAACTCACCGACCCCGTAGCCAACATCGTCGCCGCCTGCAACTACGCAGCCGACCGCTACGGCTCCATGGACAACGTCGACTCCGCCTACTAAGACAGGCCACACCGACACCACACAACCCCGCGCATGCGAACAGGAGCGGGTGGGAGGAACACCTCCCACCCGCTCCTCGTCTCTGCAGAGACCGGGCGCATGTGAGGCCCAGAGTTCGAAGTCGGTGGGGGAGACGTGTGGTGCTCTACCGATTGAGCTACGGACGCCTGGGCATCCGACGGGACTTGAACCCGCAACCGCCCCATTAACAGTGGAAGTATCCCCTACCTGCGCACCTGGGCCGCATGGCTTCGCCCACCGTAGCCCCAAGTCGCCGCGCGTTCAGCCGAATTTCCCGCGCCAGGGAAGCGCAGCAGAGCTCGTGCGGGGTACGGCGTACGCAAGGCGGGGTGGTGGAGGGGACGTCAGGTGTGGATGGCGAGCTTGAACTGCGCGTGCACGAGATCCCGGGAGCGGGAGTCGTTGTGGGAGACGCGGATGGCCAGCGGCATGTCCGGGTGCACGAAAAGCTCGTGGTGTTTGGTGAACGCCTGCATGCCGGGGGAGGGGCGCCGGTGATCGGTCGCTGTCGTGTCGACCGGGTTGTCGGTGAGACCGAGCGGGTCGCGTACGAGCTGGTCGCGTAGTTCGCTGTAGTTTCCGGCCTCCCACTGGATCATGGCCGTGATGACGCCCCAGCCGCCGACGGAGGGCCAGATCAGGCCGGACCGGTCGTCGGTGCGCCAGTCGGTGACCTCGTAGCCGTCCGGCTGTTGCACCTGGTGCATACCTTCGGCGTCGTACGATTCGCCCCCGCCGAACGGGAAGCGCACCACGTGGTACGCACCGTCGCCGGCGATTCTCTGGTGTTCGTTCACAATCAGCGAGCACACAGGTATGGCCATCGATGTGTTCCCTCCTCGACGTGCAGGACCCGCTACTGAAGACCGCGGCCCTGCCCCTGTGGTAAGGATGCGACTCCACGGGGCGCGTGGCGATGGCTTGAACCGTGTAACTGTTGAATTGTGGACCGGAGTTACCGGCCGGAGTGAACCGACCCGCCGTACGCCCAGTCAGCCGCCGTACGCACAAGCAGCGGCCGGGAGTTGGTCGGCAGCGTCGGCATGATGGACTGCTCTCATGACGACGTTGCCGCACCGCGTCCTGCGCGCACTGGACCGCTTCAACGCCGCTCACCCCTGGGACCACAACGCCCACTATCACCGGTGGATCCTGCGGCAGCTTCCCCGGCGGTTCGGCCGTGCCCTGGACGTCGGCTGCGGCAGCGGCGACCTCGCCAGGCTCCTGGCGAGGCGTGCCGACGAAGTGGAGGCGATCGACTCCGATCCGGCGATCGTCGCGCGGGCGCGCGAGGCGACGCCCGCGGCGGCACCGGTGAACTTCACCGTCGCTGACGCGTCGGCCGGGACCCCCGCCGGGCCCTACGACGTGATCACCTGCGTCGCCGTCCTGCACCACCTGCCGTTCACCGAGGCGGTTACGCACCTGCGCCGGCAGTTGGCTCCCGGGGGAACGCTGATCGTCGTCGGCTGCGCACGTGAACAGACCGTCGGCGACCACCTCTTGGCCGCCGTCGCCGCTCCGCTGAACGCCGCTGTCGGCTGGTACCGGAGCAGGGGCCGTACGGTGCCGCGCCCGCGCTCGATGACGGCCGTGACCCGGCAGCCGGAGATGAGTTTTCCGGAGATCGTCCGGGAAGCCCGCTCCGTCCTGCCGGGTGCCCGGCTGCGTCGACGGCTGTTCTGGCGGTACACGCTCGTGTGGCGTGCGGACGCCTGAGCGCGGCAGGGTCTGTCGGTACGACAGGGCCGGTCAGCGCAGCACGACCGGCAGTTCCTGGTAGCCGTTGATGCCCAGGGACGGTACGCGGGGTGCCGGTCTGGAGGTGAGCGCGAGCCCGGGGAAGGCCGCGAACAGCCGTGGCAGGGCGATCTCGGCCTCCAGCCTGGCGAGGGAAGCGCCGGGGCAGCGGTGCGGGCCGACGCCGAAGGCGAGGTGCCGGGAGGCGTTCGCCCGGTCGGGGGCGAAGACCTCGGGGTCGGGGTCGGGGAAGGCGTGCGGGCAGCGCTGGATGGCCGGCAGCGGCACCAGCACCGCCTCTCCCTCCCGGATGACCTCCCCCTCCACGGCCACGTCCTCGGTTGCGTACCGGAACATGACGTTGCGGCTGGGGGACTCCCAGCGCAGTGCCTCTTCCACGATGTCGGGCCACGGGTTCTCGCCCGCGTCCTGCCGGGCCCTGGCGGCCTGCAGCGTCTCAGGGTGCGTCAGCAGCCCTCTGACGGCGTGGCAGATCAGGTTGGCCGTGGTCTCGTGCCCACCGATGACGGTGATCACAAGATTCCCGATGACCTCGGCCTCGGTCAGCTCCCCCTCGTCCATGGCGGCAACGAGATCCATCGTGAGGTCGTCCTGGTCGCCGCGGGCGCGCTTCTGCTCGATCAGGGACATCAGCGTCGCCGGGAAGCGCTGCCCGACGGTCTCCTGCACCGCTTCGGCGCCGGCCTCGGAGTTCATCGCCGCAGCCGACAGCTCGTGCAACTCCTGGCGCAGCGTGCCGTCCTCGGGAACGCCGAGCAGCGAGCAGATGACGTCCAGCGGCAGCGGCAGCGCGAAGCCCCGGTGCAGGTCCGTCTCCTCCCCGGCGGGCACGGCGGCGAGGTCCGCCAGCAGCCGGTCGGCGATGGCCTCGATCCGGGGACGCAACGCCTGCACACGGCGGGGCGAGATGGCGCGCTGGATGGGCAGCCGCAGTCGCCGGTGGGTGTCGCCGTCGGTGGTGAGCAGACCCTTGCCCTCCACGATGAACAGCAGCGGCCAGTCCGCGGGTATCTCCCCGCGCGCGTGTGCGCCCCAGTGCCGGATGTCCTTCGAGAAGCGGGGGTCGCCCAGCACCAGGGCGCCCGCCTCCCGCGTTGTCACCGCTTTGGCCACCACGCCACCAGGGAGCGCCACAGTGGCAACCGGCCCTGCGGCTCGGAGGGCTGCTCCTTCTGTTCCGTAGAGATCGGCCGGGGCGGGTTCGAGATAAAGCTGTGCTGTGCTGTCCACTGCTGTCCATTCGTCACGGGCATCGGGGGGAGAGGGAATATCACCGGAAGCGCGGTGGGGGACCGCGCGACATAGGGCAGGTCCCAGGTGAGGCTCTCCTTGGGGACGGCCATCCGCATGCCCGGCAGCCTGTTCCACAGGACTTCCAGCCCGGTCCGGACGATGAGCGTACCGAGGTCGGGCGCCGGACATCCGTGGGAGCCGGCGCCCCAGGCCAGATGCGACCTGTTGGTACGGGAGACATCGAAGCTGGCCGACAGCATCGTCGGGTCCGCACCGGTCGCACCGAGACAGATGATCGCCATGTCACCACAGTTGACGTGATAGCCGCCCAGCATGGTGTCCTGGGTGGCCCACCGCCCGATGAGGTTCTGGATGGGAGCGTTGACCCACATGACGCGGTTCATCGCCTCCTCCATCTGGCAGCGCCCGGCGATGACGTCGGAGTTGAGATCCGGATTGGTCAGCAGCTCCAGAACGGTGTTGCAGATCCAGGTCGTGCTGGCGCCGCGCCCGGCGACGATCTGGAGCCACACGTCCTCGCTCAGCTCGTGCGTGTCCAGCCCCGGCTGCATGTCCCGGTTGTAGTGGTGCATCCAGGAGACGAGGTCGGGCCCCGGGTCGCGCTGCTTCTCCTCGACCAGGGCCCGCATCCGCGAGTCGAGTTCGGCGGCGGCACGATGGGCACCCGGTCCGCCGCTGAGCATCTCGTGGATGGCGTTGCCGGTGGCCAGCGCGCTGCCCTCGTCCATGCCCATCAGCCGCATCATCACCAGCAGCGGCAGTTGCAGCGCGTACTGGTCCAGGATGTCGACCTGGTTCCACTCCGCGGGACCTCCCTCGGGGAAGAACGAGGTGATGAGCTGCTCGGCGAGGTCTTCGATGAGGGCGCGGGTCCGGAGCAGGTCGACCTCGGCCAGCGCCTTGTTGCCGGGGCCGGAGAGACGTGCGTGCTCCATGCCCTCGGCATTGAGGCGGCTGCGCCGGTAGGCGAACTGGGGGACCAGCGGATGGGGCGGCAGGGCGCCCTGTGTGAAGTCGCGGTACCAGCGGGAGTCGCGCGTCCACACACGGCTGCGGTTCTGGAGGATCTCCAGCTGGTAGGCATGGTCCAGGATCAGATATCCACGGAAGGCTCCGGTCTCCTCCAGCGTCACCGGGGCCACGGCGCCGAAGGTTTTGCGGAGACTTTCGTAATAGGAGAACGGGTCACTGGCGAAGTTCTGGCCGTAGAGCGGAGCGCTGCGTTGGGGCCACGGCGTACGCGCGTGCGGCCAGGCTTCACCAAAGGGAGTTGTCGAGGCATTAGTTGACACAGCGATCATCCTGTCGGCGGTGGTCACCTGGGGCAACCGTGAACGGTACTTCGAACGCTATTAGCGCGGAACGCAACAGCCCCGCAACATGAGCCGGTCAGCCCGACCCGGGAGAGCCATCGCTTTGTCCCCGCCGGTGCACTGCCGGCGCCCCGCTGGTGCACCGTCGGAAAAGCGCAGGCCAGGGCCGCGGAGCGCTTCCGCGGGACCGGTGGCGCGGGGTCGCAGAGGGCGTTCGTTCTCCCGACGGAAGGGATCGACAGCTTCGTCTTCGTCACTCCCGAGTACAACCACTCGATACCGGCGGCCCTGAAGAACGCCATCGACTTCCTCGGCGCCGAACGGTCCGACAAGGCGGCCGGGTTCGTCAGCTACGGCATGAACGGCGGCGTCCGCGCCGAGGAACACCTGCGGCCGGTGCCGGCGGCGCTGCGGGTCGCCACTCCGGTCCCGAGCGGCCACCGCCGTCTGAGGGAGGGGCCCGGGGCGGAACGGCTCGGTGCGTCGTGGTCAGCTCGCCCCGACGGGGTTGCCGAAGGACGCCGGGTGGGCCGCGGTGCTCTGGACCTGGATCACGCCGCCGTCGGAGCCGAGACGGGCGGACATTGCGCATCGTCAGGCGCCCCCATCTGATGGCCGGACGCTGCCGGCCGGTCGACGACCGGCCGGCAGCCCTGGGCGAGCTACGAGCGGTTCGATGCCGCTCATGGGGCGCGAGTTCACGACCCGTCGCCCATGAGAGCCACGTCACACACCCTCCGTGCCGCGTCGGCCCGGTACTTGGCGCGCTCCCCCGGTTCCGGCCCTGTCGCTCCGCTTCATGGCCGGGGTCTCAGACACGCACCTGGTCAGCGTGTCGCTCGTGTCGGGAGAACAGGGCGACGGCCAGTGCTCCGGCGAGGAGGATGCCGAAGGCCACCCACAGCGCCACCGTGTAGCCGTGCACGGTGCCGGCGTCGACGGCTGCCCTGCCGTTCCCGTGCTCCTTGAGATACGACCCGGTCACGCTGGTCGCGATCGAGTTGAGCAACGCGGTGCCGAACGCGGCGCCCACTTGCTGCACCGTGTTGTACGAGGCCGAGGCGACACCCGCCTCGGCAGGACCGAGCTCCGCCGTCGCCATGTCGGTGGCCGCCGCCAACAGACAGCCCAGCCCGAGGCCGGTCAGGATCATGGACGGGGTCAGATAGGCCGCGAAGACGTTCGAGCTGTCCACTTCGAGCTGAGTGAGGATCAGCATGCCGAGAGCGGAGGACAGCAGGCTGCCCGCGATCAGGATGCTCTGGGCGACGCGCCGGTGCAGTTTCCCGGCGATCAGCATCGCGCCGACCGTGGTGCTGACGGCGTTCACCAGGAGCGTCATGCCCGCCTTGACGGGCGAGTAGCCCAGGATCGTCTGGGTGTAGTAGCTCACGAAGAGGTAGAAGCCGAACATCGCGACGAACATCACGCAGACGGAGACGAACGCGGTGCCCCGCTTGCGGTGGGCCAGGATGTGCAACGGCAGCAGTGGATGTCCCGTCCGGGCCTCGACGACGACGAACAGCCCCAGCAGCAGCACCCCGCCGATCAGCAGCGCCAGGACCTTCGCGTCGTCCCAGCCGTGCGGTTCGGCCTGGGTGAAGCCGTAGACCAGGCACACGAGCCCGGCCACGCTGAGCAGCACTCCCGGGACGTCCAGATGACGGAGCGTCCCGCTGGGCCGGTCCCGCTCGACGAGAGGCACGCCGAGCAGCGCGATCGCGGCCATGGGGACGTTGATGTAGAGGCACCAGCGCCAGTCGGCGTACTCGGTGAGCAGGCCACCTGCCACCACGCCGAGTGCCGCGCCGCCGGCGCCCACCCCGGCGAAGACGCCGAAGGCTTTCCCGCGCTCACGCCCGTCGGTGAAGGTCAGGATCAGCAGGGACAGCGCGGCCGGCGCCAGGAGAGCGGCGCAGACGCCCTGTGCCGCGCGGGCGGCGAACAGCATGCCCGCGGAGTCCGCCGCGCCGCCCAGAGCGGAGGCCGCGGCGAAGCCGACCAGGCTGAGGGCGAAGGAGCGGCGGTGGCCCAGGGCAGCGCAGACCCGGCCGCCCACGAGCAGCAGACCGCCGAAGGCCAGCGCGTACGCCGTGATCACCCAGTGCCGGTCGGCGTCCGCCATTCCCAGGTCCTGCTGGGCCGACGGAAGGGCGATGTTCACGATGGTCGCGTCCAGCACGACCATCAGCTGAGCGAGGCTCACCACAGGGAGAGTCCACCAGCGTTTCGCGGACCGAGCGGGGGGAGCCGAGGCTTCTTGCTTTATGTCTGTCACAGTCACTCGCACTATGGTCGGGTCACTCGAACGTTGGTCTAGTGGATGGTGACTCTACTACGGCTCAGCGCAGCGGGACATGACGGAAGGCCGTCACGGGCGGCCCCGAAGGGGGGTCCGGGAAGTGTCGAACTCGCTGGTCAGCGGGGGGAGTTGGAAATTTTTTCAAAAAGTGGGAACGCAACCCGGCCCCAGGGCGGCAACCACCTGGCACCGACCGGGAGTCCAGGCATGCGAGACTCCAGTGCACACTCGGTGCGGCCTACTGCGCCGGAGCCCGAGGCGCGTGATTTCGGAGGTGAACGTCATCGCAGACAAAGAGCGCCCCAAGAGCCGGTCCGGCGGGAGGGCCGGCAACGTCTGGCTGCGGGCCTCGCGGGAGAACAAGGGCGAACCCCCGCTGACCCGGGCACGCATCGTCGAGGCCGCCGTCGCGCTGCTGGACGACGAGGGCATGGACCGGCTGACGATGCGACGGCTGGCCGAACGGCTCCAGGTGGGTGCGACGACGCTGTACTGGCACGTGGCGACCAAGGACGACGTCGTCGATCTCGCGGTCGATGCCATCTTCGGGGAGACGCAGGTGCCGGACCGGCACACCGACAGCGTGCGCGACGACATCGCAACCCTCGTCAACGACTGGCGCAAGGCGATGCTCCGGCACCCCTGGGCGGCCACCGTCCCCGCACGTCAACGGCCGCTCATGGGGCCCAACTTCCTGGCATGGATGGAGTTCCTCCAAACCGCGCTGGTGCGCGCCGGACTGTCCGGCAAGCGGCTCAACGCGGCGACATGGGCGCTCTACAACCATGTGCTGGGTGCCACCGCCACTCAGTCCAGTCTGCAACTCTCCGCCGAGGAGACCCGGATGGGGCAGGAGTATCTGGAGACCCGGCGCGAGCAGTACCCGACCGTCGCCGCGAACAACTACATCGCCGACGACGACTGGGACGCCAACTTCCGGCTCGGTCTGGAATTCCTCCTCGACGGAATCGAGTCGGGCTCGCGACGCTGAGCCATGAAGGGCCGCTTCGACAAAAAATCTTCGATTCCCGTGAACTTTGCTGCCGGACCCGCCATCGAACCCTGTGTACGGCCCGATGACGGGGGACTGCACCAGGCAGGGAGTTGAACGGCAGCCATGACACGTAACGAGGACCTGACCACCGGAGAGAGCGCTCAGGGGGCCGCAGGGACGGGCGCTCGCCGGGCCCCGTCGCGGAGCCGTTCCGGTCGTCCTGCGCGGGTCGTCATGGCCGCCGCCGCAGCGCTGGCGGCGGGGGGCCTGCTGGCGGGCTGCGGGGGCAAGGGCAGCGACGCCTCGGACAAGACCGGCCGGAACGCCGCACCTGCGGGCTCGTCCCACAAGGCAGCGGGCTCGTCCCACAAGACGGCGGACGGCGCCGGAACGGAAATTGGTGGCACGGGCGGGGGCAGCGGGAGCGGCGGCAGCACCGGCGGTGGCCTGAAGACCTCCGGGTCCGCGTCCTCGAAGAGCGGCAGCGCGGGCAAGGGCAGCGCGCACTACGGCTCCGGGACCTCGGGCTCCGTCTGCACCGCGGAGGACCTGAAGGGGGCGATCGGCCCCAACCACCCGGGCGCGGGCCAGGAGAACTTCGCGCTCGTTCTCACCAACAAGTCCGGCAGCACCTGCACGGTCCACGGTTTTCCCGGGTTCGCCTTCCTGAACAGCGACGGCGACCAGGTCTCCCTCGACCCGGAGCGCGACGGCAGCGGCGCGACGACGCGGACGGTCGAGCTGTCTCCCGGCAAGAGCGCCTGGGCGCCGCTCTCGTACACCAACCCCGAGATGACCGACGTCCCGACCGTCACCCCGGACTCCGCGCTCATCACCCCGCCCGACCAGCGGGCCTCCCTCCGCGTCGACTGGTCCGGCGGTCCGGTCTCCGCGACCGGCAAGGCGTCCGTGCCGAAGATCGGCCCGCTCTCCGCAGGCACCGGCAGCTGACCCGCCTTTCCAGACCGACGGGGCTCTCCCGGCCGGCGGCCGGCCCCGTCATCCCCTCCGCAGCACCGCTCGGTGCCCCTCGGAACGGCCCTGGCGAGGGTGCGCACCGGGTGTGCGTAGCGCGGAGGGGTCAGGGAAGGAGCGCGGCCGAACCCCGTGCCGACGTCCGGGACTCCCCTCACCTCCGAGCGAGGGACCCGCACGCCGGTCGGCCGCGCTCCACCCGCAACTGTGCCCCCGCACCGCCCGGCTCCCTACCCGAGCCGGCCGGTGCGGGGGGGTGCGGGGGGGGGACTCGTCTACGGCACCCACGCTGTCGCTAAGTGGTGCAGTGCTTCTCCTTCACGGCGTTCGGGGTGACGTCCTTGACGAAGCGCTGAATGGCCTTGCGGCGGTCCTTGACGTCTTCGGGGTACTGGTGGTCCAGGTCGCCGAACCGGAACTCCAGCAGGAGGTACTTTGCGCCCTTGGTGCCGCACTCTGCTGCGACCACCGCGCCACGGTCGGCGAACGCGCCCCTGCCGGGCACCGGAAGGCCGCGCAGCGGAGTCACGTGCTTGAGCAGGTCCTCCTTGAGCGTCGTGACGGGATCCACTCGCTCGTTCAATCCGGTCCGGCCGAAGGTGACCGCGTCGCGGCCGTCCACCTCGACGGTGCACCCGGTGTCGGACGTCACCAGGGTGCGGTCGTCCTCCTTGAGCTTCTTGCCGTCCGGCGGCAGGAGGGGGCTGAGCGCGCTCTGTTCGATGGTGGTTCCGCAGACCTTCTTCGGAACGGCGAACTCGCGTCCGTCCTCGGAACAGCCGGCAGCGGACAGGGCGAGGGCGAGGGCGAGAGCTGCGGCTCCCGGCCCCCGCCGGCTGCGCACTCGCCGCTTACCTTCCCGCAATACGCTCGGCCTCGTCCTTGCCATGGTCGGCCGCCCTGCCGAACTGGTCCTTGACCCCGTAGTCCGTGATGTAGCCCTCGCGGTCCTGGGCCCAGTCGCCGTGCTGTTCGCGCCACAGCTTCGCGAGCTCGGTGAGCTGGTTGTTACGCGCCTTGCTGGCCTCGATGTTCATCACTGTCCCGTCGGCGGCGATACGGGCCTGCTCGTCCTCGGTGTATGCCCTGCTCAAGGCGAACGCGGTGAGATCGAGATGCCCGGCGACCGGGGCGAGTGGGGGAATAAGCCTCAACGCTGTGGCTGCCCCAGCGTACGCCCCGAAGCTCTTCCACCCGGCTTCCTTCTGTTCGTCCGCCGTCTGGTCGGCGATCGCCTGATGGCGGGCCTCCTCCAGGAAGCCCATGGTCCGCCCGGTGCGGGTGATGGCGTCCGAGGGGTCCTTCTGCTCGGTCAGTATGTCGTTGACGACGGCCCGGTTCATGGCCTCGTTGAGGGTTGCGTAGCCCTCGGGGGTGTGGGAGACCTGCTTGCTCAGCTCCAGCAGTTTTGCCTCGTTCAGTGGGCCCTCGCCCAGGGGTGCGCTCATCGTGGCGTGCACTTCCGTGCCGTGGTTGCCGAGGAGATGTGCCACGTCCCCGCGCAGCTCGGGCATCAAGTCGTCCTTCTTCGCCGCCAGGCGGTCGAAGATGTTGTGGAACGCCTCGGTTTGCGGCGCGGTGTGCTCGGCGTACTCGGCGTTCGGGTCGTCGGGGTTCAGTCCGCTGCCGCCCGCGTAGATGGCGTCGCCGAGAGCCTCGGCGGCGCGGTTCTTGCCGTCCTCCAGGTAGGGGTCCTCAGGCTCGTAGGAACGGTCGTTGAGGTAGTAGTCGGCCGTTTCCTTGTCCTTGAACAGGTCCGTGGCGAACTCCGGGTTGTGGCTCGCGGCCTGCAGGAATCCGGTCATCGGGTCGGAGCCGCGCCCCAGGCTGGACGGGTCGAGGTCGGTGCCGTCCCAGCCGAACCCGGACCATGCCTTGCCCTCGTCCCCGAGCTTCTTGTCGAACGCGCGGAGCTTCTCCTCGTAGTCGTGCAGGAAGTCCTTGTCGAACTTGCCCTTGCCCATGAGGCTGCTCATGACCTGGAAGCCGACCGGGTCGTGCCGTGCGTGCATGTCCGGGTAGAAGATCGGCATGCCGCCCTGGTTGATGAGGTCCTGCTTCCACTTCATCATTTCCAGGGACTTCCCCCGGCTTGCGGTCGCCAGCGTCAGGCTCAGGTTGTCCCGCAGCCGGACCATCTGCTTGCCGTACTCGAACCTGGTGATGACCTCGGGGCCGTCGCCGGACATCATCCGCCAGAACAGCAGGGTGTCCTTCGCGGGGAGATTCTTCGCCAGCCCCTCCGCGAACGCCGGATTGTTCCGCTGGAGTTCGGCCAGGTCGTTGAGCGCGTCGAGGTTGGTCATGGTGACGCTGTCACCGTCCGCTGCCTCCTTGGACAGCTTCTTGATCAGGTCGGCGGCCTTCTTGGCGTCGGCCCCGCCGACGACCTTCTTGATGTCGTCGTAGCTGTCCCAGTTGGCGCCGGAGAAGTCGTGCGCGTCCTTCACCAGCAGCCGCAGTCCATCGGCGAGGTCGTGCTGGGTAGCGGCCGCCGCTCTCAGTATCTTCTCGATCTGCACCTTGGCCGTTTTGACCTTCTTGTCCGACGCTTGCTGCTTCGCCTCGTCGGCGTAGCACATGGAGTCGGTGATCTTGCCGTCACTCGCTATGAGCAGGCCGTCGGCGCGAAGGTCCTCAACCAGCTTGTGCAGGTCCGACTGGTGCTTGTGCAACCGCTGGCGGGCAAGCTTGATCGCCTGGTGGATGCTCTTGGCCTCGTTCGCCGCGTCGTGGAACTCGCGGGCCACCTTGACGACGAACGGCTTACCGGTTTTGGCGGCGTCGCCCGTCCAGTGGGCGCTCGTGGCCTGCTTCTCCATCCGCACGACATCGGCGCCCTCGCCCTTGCCGGAGGCAATCTTGTCGAACTCGTCCTTGATGCCTTTCCACTTGGTGATGGCAGTGTCCAGCTTGTCGAACTTCAGCTCGCTCAAGTCGCGATATGACACCATTTCGATGGTCACGGATGATGCCTCTCAGATGCGCTTCGTGTCGGAGTCGTTGTGGAAGTACTCGGAGATCTTGGAGGCATCGTTCATCGCGAGGACGATGTCCTGCTCGTGCTTCTCGTGGGACTTGGTCGTGTAGTCCAGACCGTTGGAGATCAGACCGAAGCCGCTCTTGAGGGTGCTGACCTGCGTGTTCCAGTTGTCGTTCACCTTCAGCAGGGCGTTGGCCAGATCGCCGAGACCACCCTCGTTGAGCAGGTAGATCGCGGCGGTGTGCGTCTCGACGCGAGCGTCGTCCGCCTTGTTCTGGACCCGGCCGTGCAGCTCGAAGGCCATGTCGCCGATCTTCCCCAACTCATCGCTCTCCACCGTGAGATCGACATTCGAGCCTCCGGAGCTGTCGGGGGGCTCCGCCCCGTTCAGCTGAGTCCGTGCGGCCTCCGCCCCAGCTGTCTTGTGGGTCGCCCATTCCTGCTCGAACGACATGCGCGCCTCCCCGTTGTGAACTTGTCTGTCAACAGACCCTTGTAGCTCAAGCTCCGACTGTTCTACCCGAGTACTACTGTGCGCCAACTGTAGGACGCAACAACTCTGCCACCAGGTTGCATGTCAGGGGGCCGCCGCCGGGCGAGAGTCTGTGAACCGTCCGGCACTCACGCCAGGTGGTGAGCACCGTGGCGGCTCTCCTGCCCGGGCAGCCGAGGTTCGGCAGATGCCGGATACGGGCGCAGGCCGTGCAGGTGGCGAGGAAGGTGAGGACGCCAGTACATCGAGCAGCAAAAACGTCCGCTCCAAGGTGCACGTCAGAACAGCCTTGAGACGCATTCATCCCCGGCGTGAACGCCGGGGCCTTTTGCAAGAGTCCCGGTAAGCTGGAGATCCGCCTTCTGCGCGTCCACGCACGCCATCACGCCGTCGACGTTCGCCGTCGCCGCCGTCCGCGGTCTGCCCGGCAATCCGATCCGCACCCGGGTCCGGCACCTCGACATCCAGGCCGCCAAGGCCCTCGGAGTAAACCGTCCCCGTACTCAGCGGCTCCGGTCTCCTCGACGACAGACTTCCGGCCGGTCCGGGCCCTTGCGCCCCCGGCCACCAGCCCTCTCGGCTACCCTCGGCCGACGTGACCACTTCCGACACGCCGCCGACCTCGCGCTTCCTCGTCCACCACGATTACGGCATGGGTGGCTTGTGGTGGTGGATCCGGGCACGGTCGCGCCGCGAGATCTTGGAGAGGTGTGCGGAGGTCGAGGTGATCGATACTCCGGACCAGGTCGCAAAGGCGGACACTTGGGATCTGGACGAGGTGGACATCGACGCACCGGTCATGCCCGCCGGCCTGGACGAACTGCGGGCCAAGCGCGATGCTCAGCGCACCCGGCCCGGCTTCGGCGCGCTCGCGGGCAGGGAGATCGTCCACCTTCGGCGCCGTGGTGACTACGGGGACGACGACCCGGCGGTCTACCTGATGGAGGTGGGCTCCGACGGCCGCAGGCTTCGGCAGGTGGAGCTGGCCGAGGACGGGACCGCTCTCAGAAGCGGTCCGGACGACTGGATCTTCAACCCGCCGGTCGTCGACCTCTTCGATCCCGACCTGGCAAGCATGGAGATCAGCTGGGAAGAGTTCGAGTCACAGTGGCGCCGGGCCCGCCACGACGACAGCTATGCGTAGTTGCCGCCCGATTCCGGCGGGCACATCAGGCAGCACCTCAAGGCGCGCCCGACGCTGCGCTGCGACGGCCTGCACGACCGGCTCAACGCAGCGTCCGACGTCACCCGGCAGAACTTCAGGGCTCCAGGTCAGGAAGCGAACTTGACCGACGATGCCTTGTCATTGAAAGACGCGCGCACGTTTTTGCAACTGGCCGACTTCACGGTTTCGGACGTGCCTTTGTAGTTGGCGTGTTCGTAGAGACGCACCGAGCGAGTGGTGTGGTTACAGACGGAACTCGTCTTGTCGTTGAATCCGAATTTTCCCAGCCAGGGAAGGTTGTGATTCGTCAGAACCATTGCGGCGTCGGCCCCCTTGTTCAGGTTGCGGTTCTTGTACAGGCAAACCACCCCCCACGAGCAAGCCTTCTTGCCCTGGCCATCGGTCACGGTCACAGTGCGCGGAGCGGACGCGACTGCCTGAGCGGGGATCGAAGCTGCGCCCGCGAGTAGCGCGGCGCCGGCCAGCAGCGGAATCCGGTATTTCATACGTTCCTCCTTCGAGGCGCGATCAACGACGCTACTGATCTGCGCCCGGTACCGAACCCGGAAACTTGCTTGCGGTGAATTCCCTCGAATGGAGAGGAACAGCACGCTGCACAATGAATGTTGGTCGCCGCGGATTCACCGGCTCCCGAACAATCCCGCAGTCGCACGCAGCCCGAATGTGTTCCGCGCTCACCCTTGCCGGTGGCCCTGGCCCTCCCGCGACGGCGGCTGCCCGCACCTCCGGCCGAGGTGCGGGCAGGGCACCGAGGGGTCGGTGCGGGTCAGTCGTTGGTGGTGACCCGCACGTAGTCGACGGTCATTTGCTGCGGAAAGTTCGTGGAGCCGTCCGGGTCGCCGGGCCAGTAGCCGCCCACAGCGAGGTTGAGGATCAGGAAGAACGGCTTGTCGAACACCCATGGGTTGCCGCCGACGTCGGCAGGCGTGCGCGTCTGGTAGACCTTCCCGTCCACCGACCAGCTGACGGAGCCCGGGGACCAGTCGATGGCAAAGGTGTGGAAGTCGTCGGCGAAGGCCGCGCCGTCGGGCAGGGTGTATCCGGCGCCGATACCGCCAGAGCCGGAGTAGCCGGGGCCGTGCAGGGTGCCGTGCACCGTTCCCGGCTCGAAGCCGACGTTCTCCATCACGTCGATCTCGCCGCAGGCGGGCCAGCCGACGCTCCCGATGTCATCACCGAGCATCCAGAAGGCCGGCCACATGCCTTGGCCACGCGGCACCTTGATGCGCGCTTCGACATGACCGTGGGTCCGGGTGAACTTGCCGACGGTGTTCAACCGGGCCGAGGTGTACTCGCATGTGCCGTACCAGCACTGGTAGTTGCCGGGGTTCTCCTTGCGGGCAGTGATGACGAGGTTGCCGTTGCCGTCGAGCGCGGCGTTGTCGGTGCCCGGGGTGTAGTACTGCCGCTCATGGTTGTTGACGTTGTCGCCGGTCTCGGTCTGCCACTTGCCGCTGTCGACCGGAGAGCCTGCTGGGCCGTCGAAGTCGTCGGAGAAGACGACCGCTTGGGTGCCGCCGCGGCGGTGCCCGGTGTCCTTGGCGTCGGCCGACGCTGTGGCGGGCAGCAGCGTGGTGGTGACGCAGCACAGCAGGGAAACACCGCACACAGCTGTGCGATATCGCCAGGAGAGTCTCACGTCAGCCCGTCCTTTCGTGGGGGATGGACGTAGGGCCTGCGCATGGCAAATGGAGGGCGGGCCACGGAGATTCGCGCGGCGAGTGCGGCAGGCCCGGGCCTTCTTGATGACTTGTTGTAAGCGTGCCCGATCGAACCGTCAAGACTTTGGTCCAGACCTGCTCGTGGCCGCGTGCCCCTTCGGCCGGCCGCCTTCCGCCTTCCGCCGGCCGCTGGCCGTCGGAGGGCTGGGGGAGCGAGGGCAACCTCCGGACCGGCAGAGCGGTCACCTAGGAGCCCGAAGTGGTCGGGCGTCTGACCGGAAGGATCACCGCCGTGTCCCACAAGCTGCGTAAGGCCGTCGTCGCGGCGGCTGCACTGTCCTTCGCCGCTGTGCTGTCGGCGGGGTGCTCTTCCGGCGACGACTCACGGCGGGAAGGCGTACGCGAGAAGACGGGAGGCAAACGAGCCTCCGAGATTGCCCGTCCCTCCCAACCTCCGCTCGGTAAGGCGGCGCTGAGGAAGGCGCTGTTACGCAAGGGCGAAGTCGAGGGCGTCGATGTCGAACCCTTGCCAGGGGACGAGGCCGCGGCGCGGCTCGCGCTGACGGGCCCCGGTACGGAACCCGCAGCGTGTGCGCCGCTGGCACACATGGCCGCGCACACCTCGGTCCCCGAGCCGAAATCCCGGGGGGTTGTCACGACCAGCCGGAAGGACGGACTGACCACATCCGTCGGGCTGATGGGCCACCATGCGGGGGATGCGACGAGGATCGTCGCGAAGGTCGAAGCGGCCGTGAAGAAGTGCGCCGATGGATTCCGGGACGAGGTCGGCAGCTACCGGGACGTCGTCCCCCTCCCGGACCCGACGGAGGGCGACGAGGGGGTGTCCTACTCCATGAAAAGCACCTTGGACGGCGAGCCGATGCCCCTGACCTTCACCGTTGTCCGCTCCGGCACCACACTCGCCGTCTTCTTCGGCACCAACCTCGTCGAGCCGGACAAGACGGCACCTGCCCCTGAGGTGATGCGCGCGCAACTCGCCAAGCTGCCCGGCTGAGTCACCGGCGACGGGCGGCACCGTGCCGGTATGCCGCGCCCTGGCGGTGAGTCGGTCAGCCGGCCCCGCACCGCCACCTCCGTTCCGATTGCGAAACCCCCTGGTATGGCGTACTCCTTCGCGTCAGCCGAATTCCAACTGCCTTCCATGGCCCCGCCCCGTCGCCACCCGTCAGTGTGTGGTGACAACGGGCAGCCAGGTTGGGGAGGAGGGGAGATGGAGGGGAGCGGAGTGCGACCGGCGCAGTTGCGAGTGATCTCTCCCGTGGGACAGACGCGGGTCTACGTACTTGAGGGCATGCAGTACAGCGTGGGCCGCCAGGCGCCGAACCACGAGCCCGACATCGTCCTCGATCCGGACCCGCAGGGGTGGGTCAGCAGGCTGCACTGCCTTGTCGACTTCGAGCAGGGGCAGTGGTGGGTCACCGACCACGGCAGGAACGGCACGCTGCTGCAGCACGATGTGCCGGACGCCCAGGTGGCGCCGGTGCGGGGAAGGGAACTGCTGCGCCACGGCGACACCTTGCTGATCCTCGGGGACATGGCCGGTGACCGGGAGCGGCTGTACTGGAAGCTCACGTACATCGACTCGCACGGGACGCAGCCGGCGCCGGTCTGGCACGACACGTCGCGCCCCGGTATCCGCTACGACTGGGTCGCCAGCCAGGCGTACCGCGTCGAAGGGAACAGGCAGACCCTGATCGAAGGTCTGCGTCCCAAAGGGCACCAGTTGCTCCGCTACATGGTCTCCCGCAGCGACGGCCGGCAGTCCGAGGCGGTCGCCTGCGACCATGCGGAGCTCATCGCAGCCCTGTGGGACTCCCCGGAGGGCGGGGCGCAGTACGCCGACAAGACGGATCTCGCCGGTGTGGTGCGTGCGGTGCGGCTGCGGATCGAGCCGGACCCGCCGAACCCGAAGATCCTTGAGACGGTTCCCACCATCGGCTACCGGCTGTACGTGTGCCCGGAGCCCGTGGCGGAGCCACCCGGCCAGGCGCGGTCATGAGCCTGACCGGTGCGGGGGAGGGCGGCGGCCTGCTGCGACGGGGGCAGCAGGCCGCCGGCGGCCTCGTCGTCGAGCGGAAGCTGGGGGAGGGGGCGTACGCCGAGGTGTACCGCGTCCGCCACCGCGTGCTCGGCTGGCAGGCGCTCAAACTCTTCAAGCACGTCGCCTCCCTCGATGCGACCTCCGACATGCTCGACGAGGCCCGCATCCTCTCGACGCTGGGCCACCCGAACATCATCCGCGTCTTCGACGCCGGGACCGTGCAGACCTCCGAGGGGGTGCGCGGCTATCTCACCATGGAGTATGCGGCGGGGGCAGCCTGGAGCGGCTGGTCGACTCGCATGCCGGGCGGGTGCCGATCGACGACGTGGTGACGGTGCTGCGGCAGGCCGCCGAGGGGTTGGTGCTCAGAACCAAGCACGCCGGCCGGATACGTCCGCCGGGCCGGGCGAACGGCCGAGGCTCGGCGGGGTGGAGGAGTCCGGGGAACGGCCGGAGGTCGGTGGATGGCAGGAGTCCGGTGAACAGCCGAGGCCCGGCGGGTCGGCGGAGCCCGGGGAACGGCCGGAGGTCGGCAGGTCGCAGGAGCCCGGGGACCGGTTGAGGGACGTATTCCTCGTCGCCGCTGCGCGCACCGCGGCCCGCCGTGGTGACCTCGACGGCGCGCTCGCACTGCTGGCCGACTCCGCCGAGCCGCCGGCTTCGGAGGTGCTCGACCTGCGCGCTCGCCTCCATGCGCAGCGCGGGGAACTGGGGGAGGCCAAGGCCCGCTGGCGTGAGCTGCTGGGGCGGGACCCCGGATGCAGTGCTGCCCGAGCCGGACTGGCCCGCATCGAGCGATCGAGCGTTCCCGCGGGGCCGCCCTGCTGTCCCGGCATCGCGGCGCGGCCACCGCCGTGTGCGCGGCGGCAGCCGTCGCGGCGGCTGTCGTGCTGCCGGTCATCGTCTTCGGCTCATCCGGAGCCCCGCCGAGCTCCCAGCCCGCGGACCAGGCAAAACTGCAACAGCTGCTGGACGAGCAGCGGGCGCGTCGGGTCGCCGTGGAGAAATCCGCGCGCGAGGCACGAGCAGCAGCCAGGGCCCAGGCCGCAGAACGGCTCAAAGCTCTGCGCGACGCGCTGAAAGCACCCGGGGCACGAGCCCGGATGGCCGAGGGAGCTGTGGAAGTGGTGTTCGACAAGGGCCTGTTCTCCCGCGCGGACACGCTGACCCCGCTGGGCGCGAGCCGGATCAATGCGCTCGGCAAGGAATTGACGGGCCGTGATGTGCGGGTCAGCATCCATGGACACGCAGCCACTGTGCCGGGAGCCCCCAGCCACGGCGGTTCCGTCACCTCCCTCTGGCGCGCACTGATCGTCGCCCGCGAGCTAAGCGCCGTCAGCGGCAGACCGCTCACTGCCTTCACCGTCGCCAGCGCCGACCAGTCAACGGCCCCGCACCGGACCGATGCCGCAAACCGTACGGTCACCATCACCGTCACGCCCGCCTGACGGAGCCGCGTCCGCAGCGCCACGGCAGCCGCCCCGGCGGGGCGGGGGACGCCCTCCACCCCGGCCCGGAGCGGCTGCCGGAAGGCCGTAACCGCCCGCCCTGCCAAGGGACTTACCCTTAGCCTCAGCCCGTCGCCCGCGTGCTCGCCCGATCACGGGCAGTGCAGGGTGCGGGCAGCGACATGGTGAGGTCCGAGGAGCACTCACTGGTGCTCAAGGGGGGCGACGGTATGCAGCCACAGGAGGTCTTCGACGGTCGGTACCGACTGGTGCGGCGGCTGGGCACGGGGGGATCCGGCACCGTCTGGGAGACCTTCGACACCCGGATGCAGCGTTCCGTCGCACTCAAGGTCGCCAACTCATCGGGCACCGCGCAGGACGCCGAACACTTTCTCCACGAAGCGCTGACCGCGGGCAGTCTCAACCATCCGCACATTGTCACCGTCCACGACTACGGGACCGTCAGCCCCGACCCTGGGTCCGACCTCGACCCCGACCCTGGCTCCGGAGACGCCGAGCAGCCGCAACCGGCGCAGATCTACGTGGTGATGGAGCTGATCGACGGCGATCCGCTCGACCTCCTGCTGAGCCGCGGCACCCCACCGCTTCGGCAGTCCCTCACGTGGGCGGCCCAGGTGTGCGACGCCCTGGATGCCGCACACCGCCGCGCGATCGTCCACCGCGACATCAAACCGGCCAACATCCTGATCGCACCCGACGGCCGTGCCAAGGTCGTCGACTTCGGCATCGCCAAGAACCTGACCTCGCCGAGCAGCCTGACCCCCACCGGCCTCATCATGGGCTCGTTCGCCTACCTGGCGCCGGAGCTCTTCTCCGGCGCCGCCCCCGAACCGCGGTGCGACCTGTACGCGGTCGGCTGCCTGCTGACCGAACTGTGCACGGGGCGACCGCCCTTCGACGGCGTCAGCCACGCCAATCTGATGTACCAGCACACCCAGTTGGCACCGCCGGCGCCGAGCAGCCGTCGCCAGGAGATCCCGGCGGAGGTGGACGACCTGGTGCTGCGCCTGCTGGCCAAGGAGACGGGCGAGCGCCCGCACGACGCCGGTCGGGTACGCGACCGCCTGCGGGCCCTCGCTCAGAGCGAAGGTCTGCTGCTCGGGGGTACGGGATCCGGTCCTGGCGGCGATCGCCCCGCGGCCCCTTCGGTGAGCTGGTCCGGCCCGGTCGGGTACGAAACCGCGGACGCTCCCGCGACCGACCCGGGCAGCGGGACCGGCAGCAGCGTGACCGGCAGCAGCGTGACCGGCAGCAGCGTGACCGGCAGCAGCGTGACCGGCAGGAGCGTGACCGGCAGCGGTGCGACCGACAGCGGTGCCCGTGGCGCCGACCGGGACCAGTACGCGACCAATGCCGCACCGGTCAACGCGCCTCCCGCCCCAATTGCCGACCAGGGAGCGGGCGGTGCGGCCGGACCTCCCTCCGGCGACGCCGGCCCGGAGAGGGCCCGCGCGGTGGCATCCACGCCCCTCAGCGACCCGGCACACTCGGCAGGCGCTCCGGCGGAAAGGTCGGTCAACCCGTCCGGAGACGCTCCGCCGAAGCCCCCGGCACCGTCGGCGCCCCGCCGTCGCCGTCGGGCCGTGATCCTCGGCTCGGCCGCCGCGATGGTCGTGCTCGTTGCGGCGACCGGCTGGCTGGTCGCCGACCTGCCGCTCGGCGATGACGGCAAGCAGCCCGAAGCCGCCCCCACCGCGAGCGCCTCCCCGGGCGGAGAACAGAGCCGCGGGCCGAAGCGGAGCAGCACCCCGACCCCCACCCCGAAGAAGCCGGGCGCCTCTGAAGACGACCGCGGCCGGGACGAGCCCGCCCGGCCGAGTGAGTCGTCCACCCGGTCAAGCAAGACCCCGAAGGCGCCGGACGACAAAGAGGGCGGGTCCGGCCCGGCACGCCGCAGCCCCGACGCGAAGCAGCTCGCCACCGGCGGGCACGATGTCGGATACGGAGGGTGCCCAGAGGGACGGATGTGTCTGTTCGAGGGCTGGGAGGGATCAGGCTGGATGGGGTACGCCCGCTCCTGCGGAACGATCGATCTCGCCTCGCTCCAGCACATGGTCTCCTCGGTCCGGACGCATGGGAACCCCGTCACCCTGTACGACGACGCCCACCAGAAGGTGGGCCATGTGGACGGCTGGGCGCAGACCAACCTCTCCCAAGAGGAGAGCGACAAAGCCGTCACGGCCTACGTCCACTGCCCCTGACCGGTCACTCGGCCACGAATCGCGCCGCGGCCCACGGCGGAAGCGGCACCGAGTTCTTCCACCTGCTCTCCCGTCGATGTGCGGCAACATCCCTTGACACACGCCGTTGACGCTGTTGATAGTACGAGGACTCGAAGACTTAAAGCGATTTAAGCGGGAGCACTCGGCCCCGGGGTCTTCCGGTGTGAAGGGAAATTGGAATCCAGCGTGATGTCGTTCCGAAGTGCCGACCATGGGCCGGTGGCGCCGCCGTCGAGATCCCGCAGACCGTCTGATCCTCGTCACCCGCAAGGAGATACGCCATGGCCCTCAAGCTCGGCGCCTACACTGCCTGCCTGCACGACCGCACCCTCACCGAGGCCCTCGACATCCTCAAGGCCAACGGCCTGACCTCCGTCGAGGTCAACACCGGTGGCTTCATACCCGCCCCGCACTGCCCTGTCGACCTGCTGCTGTCCTCGGCGACCGCACGCGAGGAGTACCTGGCCACCTTTGCTGACCGCGGGATGGAACTGACCGGTCTCAACTGCAACGGCAACCCCCTCAACCCGCTCCCGGGTGTCGGGCCGAAGCACGCCGACGACCTGCGCCGCACCATCGAGCTCGCGGGACTGCTCGGCGTCCAGCACGTGGTGACCATGTCCGGCACCCCCGGCTCCGATCCCGACGCCAAGTACCCCTCGTGGGTCGTGAACCCGTGGGACGGCGTCTACATGGACGTCCTGGACTACCAGTGGGGTGTGGCGGTCGAGTTCTGGAAGGAGATCGATGCGCTGGCCCGGGAGAACGACGTCCGGGTCGCCATCGAGATGCACCCGCACAATGTGGTGTTCTCACCGGTCACCCTCAAGCGGCTCGTCGACGAGGCCGGTACGAGCAACATCGGCGCCGAGATGGACCCCTCCCACCTGATGTGGCAGGGCATGGACGTTGTCGCCTGCATCGAGTGGCTGGGCCCGCTGGTGTTCCACGCCGCCGCGAAGGACGTCACGCTGTGCGCCGGGGCCGACATCCGCGGCGTACTGGACACGTCGTTCAGCCGCGTGCCCGCCGACGCGCCCGGCAAGGTGCCCACCGGCTACGGGTTCTGGTGCAACGCCTGGCCTCAGGACCCGGCCTGGAAGTTCGTCGCCGTCGGCCTCGGACATGACGTCGCCTACTGGACCGAGTTCCTGCGCGCCCTCGCCGAGGTCGACCCGGACATGGCCGTCAACATCGAGCACGAGGACGCCGCCTACTCCCAGACGGAGGGTCTGGCTCTGGCCGCCAAGAGCCTGCACAGCGCCGCGGCCGGTCTGTGACCCGTCCCCTCACGCGGCGTCGACACGATGACCTCCGAGTTCAAGGGCCGTCCGAGGGCGCCGAGTTCGCCGAGAGCCAGTTGCTGCGCTCGATGGACGAGCTGATCCCCGTCTTCGAGCGGGAGGGCATCAGGCTGGTGCTCGAACCGCATCCGGACGACTTCATCGAGGACGGTCACGCCGCGCCGAACCTGGTGCGCGCCTTCAACCGGGACTGGATCTCGATCGGTTGCCCGTCAGGCCGGCGCTGCCGTCGAGCCGCGCACGACGAGGCGGGGGGCGAGGACGATTTCCTTGGCCTCCGTCCGGCCCTGGTCGAGTCGTTCGACGGCGGCCGTGACCGCGTGCTGGGCCTGCTCCTCGGCGGTCTGGCTGACGGTGGTCAGGTCGAAGCAGCTCAGCCGGGACAGCGTGTCGTCGTCGTACCCCGCGACGGACACCTCGCCCGGGACCGCGACCCCGGCCCGGGTGAGCTCGGCCAGGACGCCGATGGCGCACTGGTCGTTGAACGCCACGACGGCGGTGGGCAGGTCTTTGTCGGCGAGGAGGCGGCGACCGGCCCGCTGGCCCGCCGCCTCGGTGTGGTCACCGCGCAGGACCTCGATGTGGTCGTGGAGTCCGTGACGGCGCATGGCGGTCCGGTAGCCGCGGCGCCGGTCGGTGGCGATGACGCCTTTGCCACCGTCGACGTACACGATCGACCGGTGCCCGAGGCCCACCAGATGATCGATGACCTGGCCGACTCCGTCCTCGTCTGCGGTACGCACGACGTCCAGATCGGCACCGGGGACACGGCGCCCGACGGCGATGACGGGCGCCTTGCGGTGCAGCGTCGCGAGTATGTCGGCCGGGGCGGCCGGGCCGAGGAGGATCAGTGCCTCGCTGCGGTGGGCGAGGAGGGTCTCGACGGCGGTGAGCTCGTCGCGGGTACGCGTCTGGGTGCTGAGGACCAGGTCGTAACCGACCGCCTCGGCCGCGGTGTGCAGGTGCTCGACCAACTCCGCCTGGAAGGGGCTGTGAATGTCGACCATGACGCCGAGCAGCCGACTGCGTCTGCTGGCCAGCAGACTGGCGGTGCGGTCCGCCTGGTAGCCCAGGTCGGCAGCCGCCTTCAGTACGCGCCGCCGGGTGCGCTCGCTGGGGCCGGGTACGCCGCGCAGGACCAGAGAGACCGAGGCTGTGGACAGCCCGACACGCGCCGCGACATCCTCCAGCCGGGGGCGCGGGCTCGCGCCCTGCTGGGAACCGGAACCTGCCTCGGCCACTGGGCCTCCCTCGAGGTCGTTCGGATTCTTCTGGGCAACACCCCTGACATGCCCGTGAATCCAGGCCGACAGTACCAGAGTTTTAATCGCTTTAAAAAGCTAGGACAAAGTTCGGATCTCACCGTACGGGCCGCGTAGCCCATGGGGGTGAATCCCTGGTCGCCGCGGCGCCGATGCCGCCGCGCCCCCGCCACCGACATCCGGCCCGCTTGAGGCCGTGAACCCCATGTGGTACCGCGAACCCGAACAGACGCCGTATCTGCCCCTGTTCGTCGATCCGGTACTCACCCGGCGTGCGACGCGAGCAGCACCTCTCCCCATATGCGCCGCGCCCGCACCTACGAGGAGCACGGACGCGGGCTCCTCCTGGCCGCCCAACTCACCGATCGGTGGGGCGCCCGTCCCAGCGGCACCGGCAAAACCATCTGGGCCGAACAGGCATTGCCGCCGGACTGAGCCCGCCGTGGTCCGATACGGACCAGCAGCCCCCGGAGTGGTGGTTGCGCGGCGGACCAGCAGCACTTCAGCGATTCCGCGTCGCCGCACATCCGCCGCCGGAGACCAAAGTCTGGGACGACGCGCGGCGGAGACGGACTTCATCCCCGTCGAAGAGCATGCCGGCGAGCGCGGTCCGGTCGGTGACGCACGGCTCGATGCCCGCCCGCGCCAAAGCCCTGGCGAGGCGCTCCGGGAGCGTGTGCCGTTCGCTGACCTGCAGCTCCACCGGTTCGCATGTGAGGGCCAGCAGGACCGCACGCGGTCCGCGGCCGGCGCCGGTGGAGCGCGCTCCCACCCAGCGGTCCAGCCCCTCCTCGCGGAGGGCGGCCCGGGCCTCGTCCCGCAGCTCGATACTGGACAGGTACTCCATGATGATCGGTCGGCTGTAGGTGCCGGCCGCGGTCGACGCGATCTCGTCGGCCGCGATGCCGTTGTTGCGGTCGGTGCGCATGGCCAGGAACAGGTCCTCACGGACCCGCAGGTATTCCTCGGCTGCTTCGCGGGTGTGAAGGTAGGTCAAGACCTCGGCCTCCGTTCGCATCTTCATCGGTACTGGTTGGCTCGGCCTCTCCAACGGGCCTGAGTCAACCGGTCGTTGGGGGCCAGTTGTGGAACCTCTTGGGCCGCGGCCGGGCGTAGGTGCGTACCTTGGACGTGGACAGCCCGAGACCGACGAGGGCTTCGGCGGTCTTCACGGCTGCGGTCACGCCGTCGACGACGGGGACCCCGGTGCGTTCGGCGACGCGTTCCGTCAGGCCGGACATCCCGCCGCAGCCAAGGCAGATCACTTCCGCCCGGTCCTCTTCCACCGCGAGGGCGGCCTGCTCGGCGATGGCCTCCACGGCGGCCTTCGCGTCCTGTTCCAGGTCGAGCACCGCCAGCCCGCTGGCGCGTACGGAGGCGCACCGGGCGCTCAGTCCGGCCGTGTGGAGGCGGTCCTCGATCAGGGGGACCGTACGGTCGAGGCTGGTGACGACGGAGTACGAGCGGCCGAGGAACTGGGCGGTGCTCGCCGCGGCTTCGGTGATGTCGACGACCGGAACGTCGAGCAGTTCCTGCAGCCCTTCCCGGCCGTGTTCGCCGTATCCGGCCTGTATCACCGCCTCGAACGGCTCCGGGTAGGCGCGGACGGTCTCCATCACCGCTATGGCGGCGAGATAGCTCTCGTAGTTGCCCTCGACGGACTCCGCGCCGAAGGAGGGGGTCAGCGGGACGATCTCGGTGCCGGGCGACGCCGCGCCGACGGCCTGTTGACCGATCGAGTCGGTGATGGACTGCGTGGTGTTGACGTTCACGACGAGGATGCGCATGGTTCGGCCTTCTGCTGGCCGGTTCACTCGGCGGCAACGGCGATGGCCTCGCCGTCCACGTCCCGGACCGGTACGGCGCGGTCTGCGATGACCGCATACAGCGCGGCGGCGAGGGCGGCGCCGATGAACCAGGAGAATCCGGCCACGGAGTGGAAGAAGGGCACCAGGGCCAGCGCCACCGCGACTGCGGCGCTGGGCACGAAGGCCGCGACGGCCCGCGGGTTGTAGCCGCGGCGGTAGTGGTATTCGCCCTGCGTGTCGGCGGTGTAGAGGTCGGGCACGTTCACCCGGGACCTCCGCAGCAGCCAGTAGTCCGCCATGATCACGCCGAAGAGCGGGCCCAGAAGGGCGCCGAGCCCGCCGAGGAAGTAGTTGACCACGACCGGGCTGTTGTAGAGGTTCCAGGGCGTGATCACCAAGCCGAGGATCCCGGTCACCACGCCGGCCCGGCGGAAGTTCAGCCGGTGCGGGAACAGGTCGACCAGCGCGTAGATGGGCGCGACGAAGTTGGCCAGCAGATTCACCGCCACCGTCAGGACAATGAGGGCAAGCGAGGCCATCGCCAGCAGGAACATGTTCGGGATGGTCCTGACGATGTCCGTGGGGCTGGTGATGACGTGCCCGTCGAGCTTGAACTGAGCCCCACTGAGGACCACCACGATGGCGGCGAAGAAGAGCATGTTCACCGGGATGCCGATCACGTTTCCCCGGACGATGGAGCTGCGGCTTCTGGCGGACCGGGTGAAGTCGCAGAAGTTCAGTACGAAGGTCCCGTAGATCACCACCCACAGCGCGGCGCCCTGCAGGATCTGCAGCCACATCGCGCCGCCGGCCAGCGGTTGGTCGACGGACAGGGAGATCGAGCCGTCGGCACGGAGGAATATCCAGACCGCCAGGGCACACATGGTCAGCAGCGTCGTGGGCGCCGCGAAGGCCATGTACCGCCGGATCATCTGCATCCCGTAGCTCACGATGACGATCTGCAGCGCCCATAGGACCAGGAAGGTGAGCCAGCCGAGCGTCGACTGGCCGAGCAGGGAGTTCGCGTCCATCCGCCTCAGCCCCGGGAACATCGCCACAAGGAGCGCGCTCAGGACGGAAGAGGCGAGGTAGGTCTGGATGCCGAACCAGGCGATGGCGACGGCACCTCGGACGCCGGCCGGTATTTTCGCCCCTTTGATGCCGAACGCGATACGGCTCATGACCGGGAAGGGGACGCCTGTCTTGTGCCCCATGAACCCCGAGAGGGTCAGGAGCAGGAACAGCAGGACGGAAGCGAGCGCGAAGGCCGCCAGGATGCCCCACACGTTCAGCCCGAGCGCGAAGAGGCCGATGGCGAACGCGTAGTTCCCGAGGCTGTGTACGTCGTTGGCCCACAGGGTGAAGACGTTATAGGCGCCCCAGCGACGCCCTTCCTTCTTCGTCGGGGCGAGATCGTACGTGTACAGACCAGCGCTGGCGGTGCTGCTGGTTTCCACGGACGACCGCTCTTCCACGGCTGGCATAGCGGCTCCGGAGGGGGAGGGGGAGAGGCGTGGACCGTTCTGGAGGTTTCCATAAAATGGAAGTGGATTTCCGTTGGCCAGAACGTAGTTTTCTCCAATCGACACCGTCAAGAGCTGGATGGGAAAGATTTGGGCAAGCCGACAAACCAGCTCTGACCGGCTGAAACCCCTCATACTGGCGGCCATGCGGCCATGCGGCCATGCGGCCGGACGTCCAGCCGTCGGCGCGACGACGCTTCCGGGCCCTCAGTGCGCGGATCAGTGGTGGCGGACCGAGCTCTGATCCGCCGGACAGGCCCTGGCGTTCGTGGGCCGGGCCCCGGTCAGGTAGGCGAGGACCACGTCGCCGAGCATCGTGCGGTAGCGCTGCCGCCCGTCGGCGGCGGTCGGATCGCGGCCGAAGAGGGCGCCGAAAGTGTGCCGGTTCGCAACCCGGAAGCGGTGATCACCTCGACGCGCCCGCCGGTGTACCCGAGCCGAGCGAACTCCTGCGTCGTGACGTCCAGGACTTCCGCCCGCGTACGGGCCGCGTCGCGCTGCCATCCGGAGGATGCGTCGGCGGTGGCGCGGCGGTCAAACGGTTCCTTGCGGGGTGGGCAGCGGCACAGGCCGGTCCGGGACTGCAGCCCTCGCCTCCCTGTACGTGTTCAGAGAGGCTCGCCAACAAGCCCTGCCGGCGCCCAGCGGGTCAAGCCGCGTGCCGCCGGTCGTCGCCGAGCTGATGTACGTTCTGCACCGCGAGTTCGTCGCGTTCCTGCGTAGGGGTGAGACGGACGCCGACGTGATAATCCTGAACCAGCATCCAGCCGAGGAAACCAGCGGCGAGGGTGCAGGCGACACCGGCCGACGTGAGGGCCAGACCGAGAGTGACCCCGGTGGCCGGGCCGTTCCAGTGAGTGATGTAGGTCCCCAGGCTGATGGCGAACAGCGCGAGAGCGATGACATTGAGGGAGGCGTGAGCCAAGCCGACGGTTTTGGCCGCCGAACTGCGCGGAATTCCGAAGGCCCAGTCGACGAATCCGGGGAGCGCGGCGAGCAGTGCGCTGCCGACGCCCACGACGTTCAACGCGATCGCCAGATTGAGCCAGAACTGGTCCCCGCTGGCCGCATACACGGCAAAACCCACGAGGGTTCCGGTGTAGCAGGCGACCGGGAAGCCGACCAGCATGGGATGAACGGGGTGACCGGCGACCGTGGCCTTGCTGTACATGAAGCCTCCCAAGAAGGCCCCCCGGATCGGACATGTCGATAGCTCATCTCAGCGTCCCCACAGCAGCCGGGCTCCGCAACCTGGACGGGGCTGATCAGTTGCAGCACTGATCAGAGCGTTCAACGATGCCCAGGTGCACCGCTCACTCCCAGCTGAATCCAAGTGTTCGACAGTTGTGCGCTACAGATGTTGTAGTTGCCGCTCGCGTGCGCCTGCTTGACTGGCTGTTGGTCCTCATCGTTGAGGCTCGGCCGTCGGGGACCACGGAGTCCAGCACAGCGCCTCGCGCCATCCCGGCCGGTCACGGGCCCAGTCCTGCAGCACGACGGCCACGGTCTCGTGCCCGAACATTTCGAACGGGCCCGGCACCAGAGCCTGGAAGTGCTGGTCCGGGCCGCCCTCGCGGTACTCGACCTGGCAGCTCATGTCGTCGTTGAGGTAGACCTGCATGTAGTGCTGGCCGGCAGGCTCCTTGTCGAGGCGCTCCACGATCACGAACCGGTGCCTCAGGTTCATTTCGCTGAGCAGGTCGAAGAGGTCATCCTCCGAGGGGTTCTCGAAGGTGTCCCCGCTCCAGGTCTTCGCTCGCAGCACAGGTTCCACCACGCGTCCGACCCTACCGAAGACCGACCATCCGGCTCCTGGTGGACGGCCGCTCCCGGGCGGCGTCTCAGATCGCCTCGCGAATGGCCCGTTCGAAGCCCTCGACGTGACCGCGGGCGAGCTGGGCCGCCTTGTCGGCGTCACCGGCGACGATCGCCTCGATCAACGGGCCGTGCTCTTCGACGTGACCGGCCACGTCGGACAGCTGGTCGATGAACAGGCACCAGATGCGGGTGGCCAGGTTGTCGTGGCGGACGAGGGTGTCCTCCAGATACGGGTTGTGCGTGGCGGCATAGATGGCGCGGTGGACCTGCAGGTCCAGGTGCATCAGCTCGGCGGCTTCGCGCCGACGGGAATCCACGCTCTCCAGCTGCTGCCGTAGGGCCGTCAGGGTCGTACGGTCCGTGGCCGTGGCGCGCCGCGCGGCCTGCCCTGCGGCCAGCGGCTCCAGCTCCTGACGCACCTCGGAGATATGGGCGAGGTCGGTGATGTTGACGTCGGTGGCGAAGGTGCCGCGCCGGGGATAGGTCGTGATCAGGCGCTCGTACTGGAGCCGCTTGAGCGCCTCGCGCACCGGCGTCCGTCCGACACCGAGGGACTGGGCCAGCTGGTCCTCGTTGATCGGTGCGCCCGGGCGGATCTCGAGCATGACGAGCCGGTCGCGGATGGCGCGATAGGCACGTTCGGCGAAGGACAGTTCCTCGCCGCCGAGCTCGGTCGCCACGTCCTGCATGAAGCCCCCTTGACCTGTCCGGCGAGCTCCCATACCTTACCGCACAGGCTGATATATCAGTTGTCCTTTAGTTGGCTCTCAGGATGGTGCACAGATGGCAACGAGCCCCTCGACAACCACCGTCACCGCCTCCCTCTCCCTCCCGCTCAGCAAGCTCGACCCGGATGTCGCCACCGCGGTGGGCGCCGAGCTGCGCCGTCAGCAGTCGACCCTCGAGATGATCGCCTCGGAGAACTTCGCCCCGGCCGCCGTCATGGAGGCCCAGGGCTCGGTGCTGACCAACAAATACGCCGAGGGTTACCCGGGCCGCCGCTACTACGGCGGCTGCGAACACGTCGACGTCGTCGAGCAGTTGGCCATGGCCCGGGTGAAGGAACTGTTCGGCGCCGAGGCAGCGAACGTGCAGCCGCACTCCGGCGCCCAGGCCAACGCCGCGGCGATGTTCGCGCTGCTCAAGCCCGGCGACACGATCCTCGGCCTCGACCTTGCGCACGGTGGGCATCTGACCCACGGCATGCGCATCAACTTCTCCGGCAAGCTGTACAACGTCGTGCCGTACCACGTGAGCGAGTCCGATCTGCGCATCGACATGGACGAGGTCGAGCAGCTCGCTCTCGCGCACCGGCCGAAGATGATCGTCGCCGGCTGGTCGGCCTATCCCCGCCGACTGGACTTCGCCGCCTTCCGGCGGATCGCCGACGAGGTGGGCGCGTATCTGATGGTCGACATGGCGCACTTCGCCGGGCTGGTGGCTGCGGGCCTCCACCCGAGCCCGGTGCCGTACGCCGACGTCGTGACGACCACCACGCACAAGACCCTGGGCGGCCCGCGCGGTGGGGTGATCCTGTCCAGGAAGGAGCACGCCAAGAAGATCAACTCCGCGGTCTTCCCGGGCCAGCAGGGCGGCCCTTTGGAGCACGTCATCGCGGCGAAGGCGGTGGCCTTCAAGGTGGCTGCGAGCGAGGAGTTCAAGGAGCGCCAGCAGCGCACCCTGGACGGCGCCCGCATCCTCGCCGGACGGCTGCTGGCCGACGATGTGGCGGAGGCCGGGATCACGGTGCTGACCGGCGGCACCGAAGTCCATCTGGTCCTCGTCGACCTGCGGAACTCCGCGCTCGACGGGCAGCAGGCCGAGGACCGGCTGCACCGCATCGGGATCACCGTCAACCGCAACGCGGTGCCGTTCGATCCCCGCCCGCCGATGGTCTCCTCGGGGCTGCGGATCGGAACCCCGGCACTGGCCACCCGAGGCTTCGGCGAGCCGGAGTTCCGGGAGGTCGCCGACATCATCGCCCAGGTTCTGACGGAAGAGGAGCTCAGCGACGAGCGCGCCGGCCTGCTGCGTGACCGGGTCGAAAAGCTCGCCGACGCGTTCCCCCTCTATCCGCACCTGCACATCCCCAGCTGAACGGAGACGCGGCATGACGACCGAGCCGCTGCCGGAGCATCCGGACTTCCTCTGGCGCAACCCCGAGCCGCGTTCCTCGTACGACGTGGTCATCGTCGGCGCGGGAGGCCATGGGCTGGCCACCGCGTACTACCTCGCCAAGAACCACGGCATCACCAACGTCGCCGTCCTCGAAAAGGGCTGGCTGGCCGGCGGCAACATGGCACGCAACACCACGATCATCCGCTCCAACTACCTGTGGGACGAGAGCGCGGCGATGTACGAGCACGCTCTCAAGCTGTGGGAGCGGCTCCCGGAGGAGCTGGACTACGACTTCCTGTTCAGCCAGCGCGGCGTCCTCAACCTCGCGCACACCCTGCAGGACGTCCGTGAGGGCGTGCGCCGTGTCAACGCCAACCGCCTCAACGGAGTCGACGCCCAGTGGCTCGAACCGGACGAGGTCGCCAAAGTCTGTCCCATCCTCAACGTCTCACCCGACACCCGGTATCCGGTCCTCGGCGCCACCTTCCAGCCCCGCGCCGGCATCGCCAAGCACGACCACGTCGCCTGGGCGCTGGCCCGCCGGGCCGACGAGATGGGCGTGGATCTGATCCAGGGGTGCGAGGTCACCGGCTTCCTCAAGGACGGCGACCGGGTCGTGGGCGTCGAAACCAACCGCGGCCGCATCCGCGCCGGCCGGGTCGGCCTCGCGGCGGCAGGGCACAGCAGCGAGCTGGCCGAGCGGGCGGGATTCCGGCTGCCGGTGCAGTCCCATCCACTCCAGGCGCTGGTCTCCGAGCTGCACGAGCCGGTGCACCCCACCGTGGTGATGTCCAACCATGTGCACGTCTACGTCTCCCAGGCACACAAGGGCGAGCTGGTGCTGGGCGCCGGCGTCGATGCGTACAACGGCTACGGGCAGCGCGGCTCCTTCCATGTGATCGAGCACCAGATGGCCGCCGCCGTCGAACTGTTCCCCGTCTTCGCCCGTGCGCACGTGCTGCGGACCTGGGGCGGCATCGTCGACGTCACCCCCGACGCCTCCCCGGTCATCGGTAGCACCCCCGTCGAGAACCTCTATGTCAACTGCGGCTGGGGCACCGGCGGATTCAAGGCCACCCCGGCCGCCGGCTGGACCTTCGCACACACCATCGCCACCGGCGAGCCGCATCCGCTGAACGCCCCGTTCGCCCTCGAACGTTTCACGACGGGCGCACTGATCGACGAACACGGCGCCGCGGCCGTGGCCCACTGAGGAGGATGCCGTGCTGCTGATCACCTGTCCATGGTGCGGTCCACGGAACGAGACCGAGTACCACTACGGGGGACAGGCCCATGTCCCCTACCCCGAGACCCCCGCGGACCTCACCGATGAGCAGTGGGCCGAGTACGTCTTCTACCGGGACAACCCCAAGGGCCCCTTCGCCGAGCGGTGGATGCACAGCGCCGGCTGCCGCCGCTGGTTCAACACTCTGCGGGACACCGTCACCTATGAGGTGCTCGCCGCCTACCGGCTCGACGAGCCACGCGCCGATCTGCCCCAGGCCGGAGGGAACCGATGACCGACCAGTCCCACCAGCCCGATCAGCACTGCCGGCTCCGGCAAGGGGGCCGCATCGACCGCGACGCCGTGCTGCGGTTCACCGTCGACGGGCGGGAACTGACAGGGCACCCCGGAGACACCGTCGCCTCGGCGATGCTGGCGAACGGGCTCGGCGAGGTCGCTCCGTCGATCTACCGCGGCCGCCCGCGCGGCATCGTCGCCGCAGGTGTCGAGGAGCCCAACGCCCTGTTGCAGCTCGACGGCCCGTGCTCGGAGGGCATGCTCCCGGCCACAACCGTCGAACTGTACGAAGGGCTGGCCGCCACGACGCTGTCCGGGATGGGGCGGCTCGACCCGGCCACCGACCCCGCCGTCTACGACAAGAAGTACGTGCACACCGACGTCCTCGTCGTCGGCGCCGGACCGGCCGGGCTCGCAGCCGCCGCCGCTGCCGCAGGCTCCGGCGCCCGCGTGATCCTCGTCGACGACCAGTCCGAGCCCGGCGGTTCGCTGCTCTCCGGGCGTACCGAGACGGTCGGCGCGCAGACAGCGCTGGAGTGGGTCACTGAGGTCCGCGCAGCGCTCGACGCCGCCCCCGAGGCCGTTGTCCTCCAGCGCACCACGGCGTTCGGCAGTTACGACGACAACTACGTGCTGGCCCTCCAGCGGCGCACCGACCACCTCGGAGCCGCAGCGCCCGAACCGTCCACAGGTGTCTCGCGCCAGCGGCTGTGGCACATACGGGCCCGCCAGGTGGTCCTGGCGACCGGCGCTCACGAGCGTCCGCTGGTCTTCGCCGGCAACGACCGCCCCGGGGTGATGCTCGCCGCGGCCGTGCGCTCGTACCTCAACCGATACGCCGTGGTGCCGACCTCGCGGACCGTCGTGAGCACGACCAACGACAGCGCCTACGACACGGTCGCCGATCTCCACGCCGCCGGGATCGACATCGCCGCCGTCGTGGATGCGCGCTCGGAGCTGTCCCACCGGGCCGCCGAGGTCGCCGTGGCGACCGGGGTGCGGGTGCTGACGGGCAGCGCGGTGGTGGACACCGCGGGCGGCGGACGGCTCACCGGCGTCACCGTCCAGGCCCTCGACGAGAGCGGTCAACTCACCGGTGGCCCGGAGTCGTTCGACTGCGATCTGCTCGCCGTCTCGGGCGGGTGGAGCCCGGTGGTGCACCTGCACAGCCAGCGCCAGGGCCGACTGCGCTGGGACGAGGACCTGGTCGCCTTCGTCCCCGACGGCACCGTACGGGACCAGCAGATCGCCGGTGCGGCCCGCGGGACGTACGGCCTCGACGGCTGTCTCGCCGACGGGGCGCGGGCCGGTGCGTGGGCCGCGACGGAGGCCGGGTTCCCGGTTCCCGTGCCCTCGTCCGGCGATGCGCGTCCCGGAGCCGGCCCGGTGCGCGCACTGTGGCTGGTACCCGGCCCCGACGGCGAACCCGGCAGCTGGGACACTCACTTCGTCGATCTGCAGCGCGATGTCACCGTCGCCGACGTCTGGCGGTCCACCCGAGCCGGGATGCGCGGGGTCGAGCACGTCAAGCGCTACACCTCGCTCGGCACCGCGAACGACCAGGGCAAGACGTCCGGCGTCAACGCGATCGGTGTGATCGCCGAGGCCCTCGGCACGGGCGCATCGCCCGGAGAGATCGGCACCACGGCCTACCGGGCGCCGTACACACCGGTGGCCTTCGCAGCGCTGGCCGGGCGCGAGCGCGGCGCGTTGTTCGACCCGGAGCGCACGACCTCCATCCATAGTTGGCACGTCGCGCACGGGGCGCTGTTCGAGGACGTCGGGCAGTGGAAGCGCCCCTGGTACTACCCCCTGCCTGGTGAGGACATGGACACCGCCGTGGCCCGCGAGTGCCGCGCGGCCCGCGAGGGGGTGGCGTTCATGGACGCCTCCACCCTCGGCAAGATCGAGATCTTGGGTGCGGACGCGGGCGAGTTCCTCAACCGCCTCTACACGAACGCCTTCAAGAAGCTCAAGCCCGGCATGGCCCGCTACGGCGTCATGTGCAAGCCCGACGGGATGATCTTCGACGACGGCGTGACGCTGCGCCTCGACGACAACCGCTACTTCATGACCACCACGACCGGCAACGCCGCCGCGGTCCTGGACTGGCTGGAGGAGTGGCTGCAGACCGAGTGGCCCGAACTCGACGTCCACTGCACCTCGGTGACCGAACAGTGGGCGACGATCGCCGTCGTCGGCCCCCAGTCGCGCGAGGTCGTCGCCCATCTCGCGCCCGAGGTCGATCTGTCGAACGAGTCCTTCCCGTTCATGGCGTTCCGCGAGACCACCCTGGCCTCCGGCATCCCCGCCCGCATCTGCCGGATCTCCTTCTCCGGCGAACTCGCCTACGAGATCAACGTCTCCGCGTGGTACGGCCCGGCTGTCTGGGACGAGGTGTATGCGATCGGCCGGCCGTACGACATCACCCCGTACGGCACCGAGACCATGCACGTCCTGCGGGCCGAGAAGGGCTACATCATCGTCGGCCAGGACACCGACGGCACCGTCACCCCGCAGGACGCGGGCATGTCCTGGGCGGTCTCCAAGCGGAAGGACTTCGTCGGAAACCGGTCCTACTCCCGCGCCGACACCTCCCGCGCCGACCGCAAGCAGCTGGTCGGCCTGCTGCCGAGCGATCGCAGGACCCGGCTGCCCGAGGGCACCCAACTCGTCGCGCCGAACGTGCCCCTCACGCCCGAGGCCGGGCCGGTGCCGATGCTGGGCCATGTCACCTCCAGCTACCACAGCCCGGCGCTCGGCCGCCCCTTCGCCCTCGCCCTCGTCGCCGACGGGAGGGCAAGGATCGGCGAGACCCTGCTCGCCCCGGTGGGGGAGGACCTGGTGCCCGTACTGGTGGCCGACTCCGTCCTCTACGACCCCGAAGGGACCAAGCGAGATGGCTGAGCCGACGATCGACGCAGGCGCAGGCGCAGGCCCGATGGCACTGCGCAGCAGCCCCCTGGGACATCTGGAGGAGCGGATGCGTGCCGCCACGGTAACCGGCACCCGCGGCGTCGCGCTGACCGAGCGGCCGTTCCTCACCATGGTGAACCTGCGCGTCGCCCCCGCCTCCGAGGCGGCCGACCGTATCGAGAAGACCCTGGCGGCGCCGCTCCCGCGGCAGTGCGGCCACACCACCGCATCCGGCTCCCACACGGTCCTCTGGCTCGGACCCGACGAGTGGCTCGTGCTCTCCCATGCCGACGGGCCCGCTGTCGCCGCAGAGTTGCGGGAGGCACTCGAAGGAGACCCGGGCTCGGTGGTGGACGTCTCGGCGAACCGCACCACGCTGGAGCTGAGCGGCCAGGCCGCTCGGCAGGTGCTGGAGAAGGGCTGCCCGCTGGACCTCCATCCCCGGGCCTTCGGCCCCGGCCAGGCGGTGTCGACCACGGTGGGACCCGTTGCGGTGCTGCTCTGGCAGGTCGATGACGTACCGACGTACCGGCTGTTCCCGCGGTCCTCGTTCGCCGACTACCTGGCGCGCTGGCTCATCGACGCGATGAGCGAGTACCGCAGCCCGGAGCTGCCCTGAGCCCGCCCGGTGCGCCGCAGCATCTCCGCCAACTCATCCGGCCACCCCCGGCCGTGCGCACCCGTCCAAGGCTCCCGAGCCGGGGGTGATGCCCAGGGCGCGGTACTGCGCCACGCAACACAACGAATCCGGCTCAAATGCGCGTTCGGCGCGGCAAGTTCATGCCCCGCGGCAAGTTCATGCCCGAGGTACGACCGCGTGCCATTGCGTCAAGCGGCCGTCACCCGTCCCGCCCACTCCGTCACCCGCCCGGCCAGCGCCCCGCCGTGCCGGGCCCAGCGGAAGTGGTCGAGCCGGTCGGTGCCCGCGAGCTCGGCGGCGTAGTGCCAGTGCTCCAGCTCGGCCCCCGGCACCTTGGCGCACAGGTGTGCCTGGGCGCGGGGCGGGGCGAAGGAGTCGCCCTCCACGCTCACCGAGAGCACCGGCAGCCGCAGCTCGCGCAGCCGCTCCTCGACGCGTTCCCCGTGCGGGGGCAGGCGGTAGCGGCCGGTCCGGGACTGGAAGGCCCAGTCCCGGATGACGCCCGGCGGCTGGAGCCCGCCGAACACGAATCCGGGCCAGCGCCCCCGTGCCGTCGCGTACGCCACCATGAACGCCCCGAACGCCAGCATGCCGGGCGAGCGGAGCCCGAACGCGCGGTGATACACGGACGCGGACGCGACCAGCGCGACAGCGTCCGGCCCCCGCTCCCCGGCCGCTGCCGCCTCCGCGGCCTGGAGCAGCGCGAGTTGCCCGCCCAGGCTGTGCCCGAGCACGACGACAGGCGAGGTGGGGAACTCCTTCCGTACGGCGGTGAGCGCGGCCCGCAGGTCGTCCACCAGCTCCCGGTACCCGCACGCCCGCCCGTCCGGCGCCCGTTCCCCCTGCCATCGGAAGTCATACACGGCAGCGGTCACCCCGGCGCCGTGCAACTCCCGTATGAGCCGACGGTAGAACCCACCCGGCGTGCCCATGGCCGAGGCGATCAGCACGACGGGCCGCTTCGGCTCCCCGCCGAAGCGCAGCCCGTGCAGCGGGAAGCGCTCCCCGTCGGAGCTGTGGACCTCGGCCAGCGGCTCGAGCTCGGCATACTCAGCGGTAGTCACAACGGGCAGGATGGCACACCCGCATCTGGCTGCTCAGGCGCGGTGCCGTGAGCTCGGTGGTGGACGAGGAGGCCGGCGAGCGGGCTGAAGTGCTGTTCGTGGGGGCCCCATGCGCCGCTCGCATGGGAGATGGGCTTGTAGCGGTGCTCCCACCTCACCATGAAGACGATCAAGGTAAGCGAATGAACCCACAGCGGGCCCTGGCTGCCTTTGTCCGTCGGCAGGCCCATCGCCGGGAGTGGGCCGCGACCGTTCAGCTTGTGACGGGAACTTGGCCTGTTTTGACGAGCACTTGACCGGGAGTCTTGACGCTCGTTCAAGTCTTCGACACATTGCTCGCTGAGAGAGCGCTCACCCCCCACACAACCAAGGAGCGCATTGTCATGTTCACGCCTTACAGGAGTAGTAGCAGCGACAGCGGTAACGGTCACAGCAGCTACCGCCGGTCCCGGCTGGCCGCCTTGGCCGCGGCGCTGACGGCTCTCGGTGCGCTGGCACTCCCCACGGCGCAGGCCGAAGAGACGTCGTCAGCGCAGCGCGCAGCACAGGACACCAACGCAAAGCAGGCCAAGGGAGCAGGGATCACGCAGGAGGTGTGGCGGACCGACTTCGACGGTGCCGCCGGCTCCCTGCCGTCCGGGGACGACTGGATCATCGACAAGGGCACCAGCTATCCCGGCGGCCCGCCCAACTGGGGCACCGGAGAGGTGCAGACGTACACCGACAAGCCGGAGAATCTCCAGCTCGACGGTGACGGACACCTGAAGATCACCGCCCGCAAGGAGGGCAACTCCTGGACGTCGGCCCGCATCGAGACCCGGCGTACGGACTTCGCGGCGCCCGAGGGCGGCAAGATGCGCATCTCGGCGCGGCTCAAGCTCCCTGAGGTCTCCGGGGACGCGGCAAAGGGCTACTGGCCGGCCTTCTGGACGCTGGGCGCCGACTACCGGGGCAACTACCAGAACTGGCCCGGCGTCGGTGAGTTCGACATCATGGAGAACGTCAACGGCCAGAGCGAGGCGCACGGCGTCCTCCACTGCGGCGTCAACCCCGGTGGCCCCTGCAACGAGACCACGGGCATCGGCGACAGCGCCAACTGCGGCGGCACATGCCAGGGCGGCTTCCACGACTACGCGCTGGAACTCGATCGCACCGGCTCGGCAGAAGAACTGCGCTGGTACCAGGACGGGCAGCTGTTCCACACCGTGCGGGAATCCGACGTGGACGCCGCCACCTGGAAGAACGCCACCGATCACGGTCACTTCATCCTGCTCAACCTGGCAATGGGAGGCGCGTTCCCGGACAAGGCCGCCGGCCACGCGACTCCCACCGACGCCACCGCGCCCGGCGGCTCCCTGCTCGTCGACCACGTCGCCGTGGACGTCACCGCCCCTGCACGCTGACTCAACCGCGCCCATCCGCCGGTCCGCCCGGGAGAGCCCGGACGGACCGGCCGGCCGTCGCGGTGCCCTTCTTCAGGTTGCCGAGCTTCCAAGATCATGGAGTTCTCGACGCCCCGTGATCCGAGTGGAAGACCGTGCCTGCCGACGCGTCATCCCTGATCTCTGTAGTGCTGGGCGAGCTTGAGACGGGCTGGTGGCTCGGCTGGCAGGCCGACGCGGAAGAGATGAATTTCGTTCTCGACGATGGCCGCCAGCCGGGCGCCGTCGGGTGACCACGCGAGGGACTGGGCACTGATCCCGGCCTGTGCGCGGTCCCTCGTAGGGCGTCGCATGATGAGCTCACGGTCGGCGACCCGGTAGAGGTCAGGTGTGCACTTCCGCTCATCGGTCCAGTCCTCCGTCGCACGGCCAGATACGCGCCGTCCGGGCTCGCCGCCAGCGAGTTCAGCCAGTCGCCCGGCACAGTGATGGTGTCCAGGACCCTGCCGGTGGCGGGCTCGATCACGTGCACCTTCGAGTCGTGGGCCACGAACATCCGGGTCTCGTCCGCGCTGAAGGTCACGTCCCTGATCCGGCCGGCGGATTCGTCACCGAGCCGTACCGTGCGATCGGGCGAGGACTGCCCAGAGACGAAGTGCACTTGGCCGCCGTCGCCGTACTCGACCCGGAAGCAGCCGGTGCGCGAGCGTACGCGGCCCGGCTCCACCGGAATGTCGGTCTCGGTATCGGCGTCGAGGTCGTAGGCCCACGGGCGAACCTCGTCGTCCTCGTCCTCCTTGAGTGTGACCACATGCCGCCCCGGCACCCACATGATGTCCCGGCCGGCCGAGACAGGTGACACGCGGAGCCGCTCGGACCGGTTGTCCGCGTCGTAAACGGCCAGTTCGCCGTCCTCGCTGGTGACAGCGAGAAAGCGGCCGTCGTCGGAGAAGGCCAGCACCACGATGGAGTCGGAACAGTCGGACCCGGCGAACGGAGTGAGGACGGCCTCCGGTTCTGTGAGATCCGGTACGTGCGGGGCATCCTCGGCGCGCAGCCGGCGGGTTGGGTCCGGGTAATACCCGGTCTCCCAGCTCAGGCCGGGCCACAGATGCTCCAGCCAGCGTGGGTCGGTGACCTGCACCTCGTAGTCGGCCTGCACGAGAAGGCCCTCATCCGGCCAGCCGTCGTCTCGTTGGTGAATCCCCTCTTCTTGGAGGGTATCGATGTGCGCCCAGTCCTGGTCGGACAGCGGATAGTTGCGCACGGCGACACGTTCGACGCTTTCGACGAACCACCGGGTGTTCACGGCGAGCCAGCCGTCGTTCTCGGGCTCTCGCCAGGTGAAGAAATCGCCGAGTGGACCGCCGCCGTCGGCCGCGCTCTCCCACAGCAGCGACAGGAAGAAGCCGGGGTCTTCCGGCAGTTCGGCATGCCACCGGCGCTCGACGTCGTAGTCGACAACGAAGATCCGAAATCTCACACGCCGCCGGTCGGGGGCCAGGGCGAGCACTCGCACGTCGTAGAAGGATGGATGGACAAAGGCTCTCCTGCGTCTCGAAACCGGAGGACGATCAGCGTGCGCCGACGTGCTTCGGGGCTGCAGGATCCACGATTTCAGAATGGATCGGGAATGGTGGTTCCGCCGAGAGGGTCCGCAGACACCTCACGCGGTTCCGATGGCGAGGTTGTGCCACGTCGGGTGCCTGCCACGTTCCTGGCCGCCCAGCAACCTGGCAGGTCCGCGCCGCCCGCCCTTGATCAGCAAGAGCACGATCAATGTTCGGTGTACTGAAAAGACGCCTTCTTCCGAACCATTCGAACCCCACAGGGGGAACATGTGGGGATGTGACCGAATAGGCCGCCATATTTGTGCTGCGGCAGAAGGCGGGTGTAACACGGGGACGATTGCAAGACGCTGAAGCAGGCAGAAGCGGGGTCGTCCGAGACTGCATCTCATAACCTGGGCGACCCGCCCGACAAGCGCGTCAGATGGGATTCCTTGTGAACAGCACCGGCCCGGCTTCCGGATACCAGACGTACGGCCAGCCCTCGGGCCCCGACCGCTCCGCGCGTAACCAGGCAACTGCGCGGAGGACAGCCATTACGATCTGCACGGTCGCAGACGTGGCGGCCGGTGTGCTGGGCCTGTGGATCGTGCTCTACCTGCTCGACGCGAATCAAGCAAACCCCTTCGTCGAGTTCGTGCACGGAACGGCGGACTGGCTGTCCGGATGGGCACAGGACATTTTCACGATGGACACAGAGGGTCTGCGTGTTGTTCTCAATTACGGTCTGCCGGCCGTCATCTATTTGCTGATCGGCCACGGGATCGCTGCCCGGATCAATCGGGCCTGACGCATTACGGACACTCGTCCTCTCCGGCATGAACAGCGAGCGCGCGGAATCCTCAGGGCGTGGCTGCTCAGGTTTGCCGTAAGGCAGCCGACATCTTGCTCAGGCCGCCGCTGCGGGAAGAGCACGACAGCGAAAGGGCTGGTGCGGTGATACGCACTCCCAACGAAACAGATCTCCTACCGATCTATGAGGAACTGGTGCGAGAAAGAGGCGACGTTGTGGCGGAGGCCCAGACGGCCGCCGCGCACATGCAGCACCAGGCAGCGGAGCTCCTGGGCATACACCATGCCGACCAGCCGTACTCAGCCATGGGCTACAGGCACTGACTGCGGCGGATCTTCGCGTACGGTGCGGTGCTGCCGGCGACCCACGTGGACACCGATCCGGGCCCCCAGCGTGATGAGCCCGGCCACACACGCTCCGACAAGCCACATCAGCGGCCCGGCCGTCATCTGGACTTCGAGTTTGGCGGCCACCCGGCCCTCCGGGTCCTGGTGGACGGTCAGCCGGTCGCCGGTCCGGGTGTCCTCGTCGCATCCCGAACCGGTGACGTCCGCCTCGGTTCCGTCCGGCAGGCGGGCCCGGCAGATCCGGCTGGTGGTACCACTTGGCTGCGATACGGAGACGCGGAGGTCTGAAACCACGGCCGTCACCTGCTCCCCGCGCCGGTCGAGAACGGCGTCGCCGTAGAACCCGAACGGCATCACCATCAGGACGGTCAACACCCCCACCGCGATCGAGTAGGGCCAGCGGAGGCCCAGGAGCCCCACGGCGATCATGCCGGCGAGGCCCGTCATGAAGATCACGACGCCGAGGACGGCCGGGCCTTCCGCGCCGGACGAGCGGTCTGTCACCAACGCGCTGGAGCCGATCCACAGCGCGGCCAGCGCCAGGCCGCCGACTGCTCCCAGAAGTCCCCGAGCGACCAGCCCCCGGCTCGGTATGTGCCGCGACATCCGCGTCCCCGCCACGAGACCTCCCCGCCTCCACGCCCGGACTCCGGTGCCCGAGCCGCCCTGCGGAAACCTATCCGGCGAGCCGGGGGAGGGGTCCGGTCGCAGGCGCTTTCCTGCGTACGAGCAGACACTTCTCGGTGAACGCACCTTCGCCGTCGGCACAAGGTGCAGGGCGCAGGGCGCAGGGTGGCCGCGCTGAGCCGGGGCGTGTCATCCGTCCCCCTGTTTGCAATCAACTCGGCGCTGCTCGCACCAGCGGTCAGGAGATGAGGGGGCTGCGGCGCTCGATGAGTACGACGTCGCGCCAGCGGCCGTGGTGGCGGCCGATGCGCTCGCGGATTCCGATGGACCGGAATCCCGCACGCTGGTGCAGGGCGAGGCTGGCGGTGTTCTCGGGGAAGATCCCGGACTGGATGGTCCAGATGTCGGCCGCTTCGGTGGAGTCGATGAGCGCTTTGAGCAGGGCCGAGGCGATACCGCGTCCCCGCGCGTGGGGGTGGACGTAGACGGAGTGCTCGACCACTCCGGCGTACGCGCACCGGTCTGAGACTCGGGTGGCCGCAATCCAGCCCAGCACCGCTCCGTCCTCGTCGAGAGCGACGAAGCGGTGCGCGGGCAGTTTCGCCGTATCGAACGATTCCCACCCTGGTGCGCGGGTCTCGAAGGTCGCGTTCCCTTCGTCGATGCCCGCCTGGTAGATCACCAGGACCTGGTCGGCGTGCTCGGCCCCCATGGGCGCGATCACCGCGCTCGCCGTACCCGATCCGTTCGCTGTACCCGATCCACTCGCTGTACCCGATCCGCTCGACACGACTCCTCCTGCGTTGCTTCAGGCCGCGTGCGGCGGGGCGGTCAGCAGCTTTCCCATTGCCGCGAACACGGAGGGCTCGACGCGATAGTAGACCCAGGTCCCGCGCCGCTCGGAGGTGAGCAGGCCGGCTTCCTTGAGCTTCTTCAGGTGGTGGGAGACGGTCGGCTGGGAGACGCCGACGTCGGCGATGTCGCACACACACGCCTCGCCACCCTCATGGGAAGCGACAGCGGAGAACAGCCGCAGCCGCACCGGATCGCCGAGCGCCTTGAACATCGGCGCGGCGATCTCCGCCTCCTGCGCCGTGAAAGGCCGCTCGGTCAGCGGCGGGCAGCACGGCGCCATGCCCTGGTCGGAGGCCCCGGCCGACGGAAGCACCCTGGTGTTCGACATACATCTATGTTGACACACATCGAACCAGATGGGCCAGCGGCAGCGGCTCACGAGGTGTATTGCCAGGTGGCGTGCGATACGGACGGCGTCACTGCCGACACTCGCGGTGCGCCCACTTCAAGGACGCCGTGCACGCCGGAGAGTCCGCGGAGCGCCTCAACCTGGTTGCGGCCTGGTGGGAGGCCACGGTGTTCACCGAGGCCGAGTGCGCGGCGCTGGAGCTGACGGAGGAGGCCACCTGCATCGCCGATGCGGCCGGACGCGTCCCGGACGAGGTCTGGGTGAGGGTCGCCAAGCACTACGACGAGGACCAACTCGGCGCTCTGGTGGGTGTCGTCACCGTCATCAATGCCTTCAACCGCGGGAACGTCATGCTCCGAATGCCCGCCGGTGACTACCGGCCCGGCCAGTTCGGATGACCAGGAGTGCCGTCCGAGGTGAACGGGTCCGCGCCGGTCACTGTTCCTCCGGGAGGCCGCATACGGGTTTCTGGTCCATGTACCCGTCGTCCTGTCCACGAAGAAGGCTGTCGACGTGGGCGACCAGGTCCGCGGGATCGAGAGCCATCCGCGCGATCTTCGTGAACTCGGCGAAGGCCAGTACGTGCTGCTCAGTCATCCCGTCCGCGGGAAGGGCCTCCCAGTAGGCGCTCTCCTGCTCGATGCGGCCGGACAGCTCCCCCGCGTGTCAGCTGCCCCAGGTCCTCCCACCTCAGCTGCCGAAACTCAGTCATCGTGCTTTCAGCGGCGACCGCGCAGGAGTTGACCATCGCCGGCAGGTGGCCAGCGCCGTACGACTTGAGGCGCCGAGAAGGCCCGTCATCATGGACCGGTGACGACATGGATGCGCTGCTACTGGGACGAGGAAGACGTCTGGTTCTACTTCGAGGTGGATGCCGAAGGTTGGGTGACCCGACAGGTCGAACTCCAGGGGCCTGAGCTGATCCCGATCGCAGCCGCCTCGCTCGACGAATGGCAGCAGGCCCGCGGCGCGGGCCGCGTCGACGAGTACGACAGCAGGTTCGGCATCACAGCCGAACCGCCTGTCTCAGAGTGGGAAGGCCACGACCCCGAGCAGCTGACCTCCGAGGAGTTCGAGGCGGTGTGGGGCCCTGCCCGTCGGCAGATCGCGGCCCGGCCGTCACGGCTCCAGGAGCGGGCCTGAGGAAAGGCCGGACCGCGGATCGCGCCAGGGTGGCGTGCATCCCGCCCTCGGCCAGCCACCGACAACCCTCGGTGGACAGAGAGAACGGGACCGCGCCGCTCTTCCTCGATTGCGGGGTCGGCGGGGCTACTGCAGGATCCAGTGGAGGAAGCGCACCGTGGAGGGGCCGAGGGTGGGGGCCGCGTGGTCGATCTCGGCGGTGAGGCGGGCGCGTTCGGGGGCGGGGAGCGCGGCGGCGAGGGCCGCGGAGTCGGGCGTCGCCCAGCGGGTGACCAGGGTGCGGGCCCGGACGCGTACGTCAGGGTCCGAGTCGTCCACCAGCGCGAGCCCGGTTCGGAGCGGGGCCAAGCCACGGCGGACCGCGAGCAGGCGCAGGGCCGCCAGCCGGATGTGCCGGGGGCGGTCCGACGCCGACCGGGCCCGCAGCGCGTCCGGTGGCAGCGCGTCCGCGTCGGCGAGGAGTGCGCCGCAGACACGTCGTACGACGGCGGGCGACGGGTCGTCCAGCAGCGGCGCGACGCGCTCGGGGGATGCGGCCCCCAGCGCCCGTAGCGCGCCGACCGCCGCCGCGCGCACGCCGGGCCGTACGTCGGACAGATACGGCAGCACCAGCGCGATCTCCCCGGGTCCCCCGCACTCGCCGAGGCCCGCGACAACGGAGTGCCGCGCGCGGCCGGGAGCTGCGGCGGCGGCCCGGCGGTAGTGCGCGAGGGGGTCGCCGCCTCCCTGGCGTACGGCCCACTGCGCGCAGGCTCGTACGCTCGGCGACCGGTCGGCCAGCCAGTCGACACCCCGCAACGGCTGCTCCAGTCGCCGCAGTGCGGTGACGGCGATGGCCCGGACGCGTGCGCTGCGCGCGCCCAGCAGCACGTCGAGCACCCCGGGCGGTACGGGGGAGGGGCAGGCGGCGAGTGCCGCTTCCGCGCAGCGCGCCTGGACGACAACATCGGGGTCGCGCACAGCGCGGTGCGCGAACTGTTCGGGCGTCAGCCAGCCGTTGTCCACAGCCTGTCTGTACGCCCAGCGCCGCACCTCGTGCAGCGGGTGCGCGAAGGCGGACTCCCGCAGCTCCGGGCCGCCTTCGGCCAGCCGCGTCTCCAGCAGGCGCAGTGCGGCACCGCCGTGCTTGCGGGCGGCGGCGTGGAGCACGACATGCGCTGCCCGCACCAGTGCCTCCGGGCCGGCGTCCGCGAGCACTCGCCGTGCCGCCTCCCGCACCGGCCCGGCCCAGTCGGCGCAGCGCAGCGCCACCAGCGGCAGCAGCCCACCAGGAACCCCGGTGCGCAGCGCCGCTTCACGTACGCGTCCGTCACCGTGGCAGAGCGCCACCGCGGGGTCCGAGGGGCGCTCGGGGCGGCTGTGCGGGTCCGGTATCCAGTACCACTCCCGGCGGACGGCCAGGTCGTACGCCACCCACGCGTACGCGGGGGCGTGCGGTGCGGGCAGGTGGGGGAGAGGACTGAGCATGCCCGCAGTGTAGGGAGAGCCTCGTGCGTAGTCGGCCACCAGTTTCCTCCCCCTCTCGTTATGAGGACATCGGCGACCGTCAGTCGCGGGTGGCGGGGCGCCGCGATCTGAGGGCGGATGCCGGCGAGCGCAGCGCTGGTGCCCGGCCCCCGGCGACGTTGCCGATCACCAGGCCGCTGCCGTGGACGACGAGCAGCCAGGCGACAAGGCTCGCTTCGCCAGCCGGGTACGGCAGTTGGGGATTGCCGCGTACAGCTCGGTGCGGCGGGTCGCCGTTCTCGGGCGTAGGGTCGGCCCGTGAATGATGTCTCCGGTTTGCCCAGGGCCGAGTTCGCCTTCCCCGGTGCGCTGCGTGACCAACTCGTCGCCGCCATCCTGGCCGGTGAGAAGACCAGCACAACCGATGTCCTGGCTTCGTACGAGCACGAGAACGAGCCCTTGCCCCAACCTGGGGAGCGGCATGCTGTCATCGACTCCAGCGGTCGGCCCGTCGCTGTCATCGAGACGACGGACGTCCAGGTGCTGCCGCTGGCCGACGTCGGTTGGGAGCATGTGCGCGACGAGGGTGAGGGCTATGTGTCCGTGGCCGACTGGAGGGAGCGGCACGAGCGGTTCTGGCACAGTTCCCGGATGCGCTCCTCCCTCGGCGACCCGGACTTCACCGTGGGCGACGGAACTCTGGTCGTGACCGAACGCTTCCGTGTGGTGAAGCGGCTCCGGCCCGCGTAGGAACAGTGAGCACAACGGTGCCGTGGGTCCCGGCACTTGCGGAACGCGAACCCGTCAATGTGCGTCAGGGAAACCGGGCACCCATGTGTGGAGGTGGCCTTCGAGGGGGAACGCAGGCGGTGCGGCGGGCAGGAGCGCGGTCAGTGCGTACCGGCACTTCTGTGCGACGCGGCAGGACGAGGTGTTGTCCACCTGGTGCAGGAGTTCAAGGCGCTCCAGCCCCTCTCCTGCAAAGGCGGTGATCGCCCATTCCGTCAACGCCTGCAGTGCTCTTGGGGCCACTCCCCGGCCGCGGGCGTGTGCCGCGGTCCAGTAGCCGACCTCGGCCGACGGAGCGCCGGCAGTGGAACGCTTGAGTGCCACGTGGCCCACCAACTCCTCATCGCGGCCCGGATTTCCGGTCTCCACGACAGCGAATCCGAAGCGATTGCCTGCCTGCCATCCGTGCTGCTGATCCCGCACCCACCGCGTGGCGTGCGCCTCGTCGTCCACGGCCGTGTGCGTCCAGCGGCGCAAGGCACCGTCCCGGTACAGCTCAACCAGGTCGGCAGCGTCCGACAGGCTCCACCGACGCAGGAGAAGAGCGGGAGCCGCTGGTGTGGCAGCTGCCTCCAGCCGGATGGCGGTCTGGTCCATGGACGGAGCGTATGTGGCGGCTGCGGCGGCACCCGAGGCAGGTCTGTGCCGGACTCCGGCGTGGTGAAGGTGTCGTGTCATCGTGCTGCCCGTATGCGCAACGCCGTTACGGACCAGTCGAGCGCCGGTGTCAGACGGTCCGGGGCCGGCCAGCCGTTGATGACTGCGAGGAGGTGGACGTACCGGTCTCGGCGCGGATCGTTCGCGGCCTCCAACCGCGGCAGGAGCCACCGGTGCGGCTCGGTGTCGTCGAGGCGGCCGAGGGTGCGCGCACAGCCTGCGGTCAGCGCCTTGACGACAGGATCGGCCTGGGGCGATTCCGGGGTGATCCCCGACTGGACGGCCGCTGTGGCGAGGTCACGGACGATGGCGACGACGTCTGGGCGCGGCGGTGCGGATCCGCTCTCGGAGAGGTCGGCCGCGTGAGTTGCGACTGCGCTCCGCACATGGTCGCGGAAGTCCGGGTCCAACGACAGTTCCGCCAGCTCCACCCATGCCTCGACCTGTTCGTCTGTGGCGTTGTCGGGAAGCTCGGGCGTCATGGAGCGTCGAGGCGCGGCGTGGCCAGGACTGCTGTCCAGCTCTGCGAAGACAGTGTCGAGAAAGCCATCGATCAGACGTCGACGCTCCGTGCGGGAGAGTTGAGCCAACTGGTGCATGCGTTCGATCTCCTCAGGTGTGGGTCTGCTCCTGGCCACGGTCGCCAGCACCGCCCGCTGCAGCCGCAGGGTGGCGATCTGTACTTCCAGCGCGGCCGCGTGCTGCTCGGCGACGTCACCGAGCGTCAGTTCTCGGTTCACCACCTGCCGGATCATGTCGAGGCCGAGTCCGAGTGCGCGCAGCGTCCGTACCAGGGTCAGTCGGGCGACGGCGTCGGGACCGTAGCGGCGATAGCCGGCGGGGGTGCGGTCGGCCGGCACCACGATGCCGCGATCGGAGTAGAAACGGATGGTCTTGACCGTCAGCCCAGTGCGCCGGGCCAGCTCACCGATCGAGTAGAGAGTGCTGCCGTCCATGACCCCACCTTCGTGTCTCCCCCGACGGGAGACTCAAGCCCGCTCTCGCCACCCGTGGACCAGCCCGGATTGCCGGCCATCGGCGTACCGCTCGAAGCGGAGACGCCGACGCCTCGCTGATCACCCGAGCGAGCGCTGCCTGGTGCGTGCCGAGAAGCGCAGAAGCAAGCCGTCGAGATCGCATTCTGCGTGAACGCTACGCAGGTCCTCGACACGGGTGGAGAGCAAGGCGTCAACATCGTCCAGCGCCCGGCCGACGCCGATGCACCGCATCCCCGCCGCATGGGCGGCACGCACGCCGGCCGGAGCGTCCTCCACGACGACGCATCGGGCGGGTGCAGCGCCCAACAACTCGGCCGCAGCCAAGTAGCCCTCGGGGTGGGGCTTGCCGTGCTGGATGTCATCGGCCGCCACCAGATGCGTGGGCTGCGGCAGCCCGGCAGCGGCGAGTCGCCCCTGGGCGACCGCGCGAGTGCCTGAGGTGACGATGCCCCAAGCGCCGGGCGGGAGGGCTTCCAGCAGTCGAGCAGCTCCAGGGGTCGCTGTCAGCCCGGTGAAGTCGCGTTCCTCTCTCTCGACAATGCGGCGGGTCTCTGCGTCGGCGTCCAGGTGAGGAGCGATGAGACGGACGACGTCGATGTCTCGTCGGCCGTGAGAGAGAGCGACGGCCTTGTCGCCGTCCAGCCCGTGTCCGGCTGCCCACTCCCGCAGGATGCGTTCGATCAGGCCCATCGAGTCGACCAGGACGCCATCGAGGTCGAACAAGATCACATGACACTTCATGGCGGGCTGGTGCATCGGCGCTGCGTCCCTTCCTCCGGGGTGGTGCACGCCTCACTCTGCGATGACAGGATCATGGAGGTCAATAAAAAGATTTTGGCAGAGGACGGCGGCGCAGACATGACGCAGAAGTTCGGCGGATCCCGGGGCGAAGAGACGATTGCCGAGGTGGGACGCACATTGGCCGTCAATCTGCGTGCTGCCCGCGCAGCATGGGGATGGCGGTTGGAGGACCTCGCCGCCCACAGCGGCGTCAGCCGCGGCATGATCCACCAGATCGAGACCCGGCGCACCAATCCCAGCGTGGCGACTCTCGCTCGCCTTTGCTCCGCTCTCGACGTGCCCGTCAACGAACTCATCGAGCTGCCAGGCCAGCTGGGCAGGATCCATCGCCGGTCCGACGGCCTTGTCACCCGGCACGGGCTGAGTGAAACCGTGCTGCTGATCAGCGATGGACGTCATGAGCTGTGGGACCACCGGCTACAGCCGGGTGACGAAATCCGTGACACCGGCCACCCTGCCGGAACCAGGGAGCTGATCCATGTCACCGAAGGTGTCCTCACCCTGGAGGTCGGCTCCGCCACCTTCGCCGTCGCGGCTCCGGACGCCCTGGACTTTCGCGCCGACCGGCCGCACGCCTACCGCAACGCCGGGCAGGTGCCCAGCCGATACACGGTCACCGTGCTCTACGCCGGAGCCCGTGACCGCCGCTACCCGCTCCACTCGGTCGATTCCCCGGGAGAGACGGCGGATGGCTGACAGAACCTCCCGGCAGGGTTCAGCGTCCAGCAGCCGGCGCGGAGTCGATGGCGGCGTCCAGAAAAGCGAGGGCGTCGCGGCGGCGGGCCAAGGGGTTGCGGTAGTGGCGGCGGCCCTCTGCGCCGCCGGTGCGCAGGTACAGGCTCTCCTCGATGATGGGGTGCCAGCGGGGGTCGAACGCTTTGTGTGCGTACCGGCCGGCGCCGCACTTGGAGGTCATGCCTCCGGTGGCGAGCGTGTAATGGAGCCGGCTCACGCCGAGCACCGCCCACACCGGGAACCACCCGCTGAGACCGATGGCGAGCGGCAAGGGGCGCGGCTGTCGTTTCCGCTGCCACCACGGCCGCCAGTAGGAAGTGAGATTGTCGGCGGTGAAGGCCCGCAGGGCAGCCTGCTCGGCCCATACGTCCGCTTCGGCCGGCTGTGGCCCGCGCACCGCGATGCCGTGCCAGGCCAGTTCGCAAAAGGTCACCGGGTTGATGCCGAATCGAGCAGCGGGCACGAACCGGCTCTCCTGCGCGCAGGGAACGTCCGGGCAGCCGTCCGGCCCGGCCGTCAGGTCGCTCCAGGTGAGGAACGCGCCGTCGAGGTGCGGCCGGGCAAACCGGGCGACGGTGCGGACGTGTGCCTCCGCAAGTGCCGCCACCTCCTGGGACTCCCGGTGGAGTCGCCGGTCGGTCACCGCGACGAAGTCGATGTCGCTCGCCGTACTGAGCCGACCTCGACCACGGCCACCAGTGTGGAAGTCGTTCAACGCCACCGAGCCGACCAGGTAGAAGCCGGTGACCAACCCCGGTGCCAGCTCATCGACAGTGGCGAGGAACATCTCCACTGTCCGGCGGACCTCGTCGGGAAGATCGTCAGTCAGCATGGCTGACAAACTACCGTGCGGTCACCACGCCAAGAGGGACTCCAGCCGAACGCTGGTTTCGGGGTGATATGCGAAGATCCGGCGTCGCGGGGTGGCTCGCGTCCGACGAGCCCCTGCACCCTCGCCTTCACCGCTGTGGCGGCAAGTCGCTGCGGTCCGTTGGGAAAGCGCACGTCGCACCGAGAAGGAATGGGCCGTGTGGTTTGCCGGGTACGGCGGTTCCCAAGGACAGGGCGGCGTGGACCCAGCCGGCTGCCGACGGCCATGGGCAGGCGCAGCCGGTCAGGACGACCGGCAGTGTCAGTCGGCCGGCGCCAGCAGGCGGCGTGCCAGCTTTCTCGCCGTCAGGTCCGGGTGAGGCGTTCCGTCGCAGGGGAAGCCGGAGACGACGCGGCGTGGGGAGGCGGCGATGTGCTCCACCGCGGGGCGGGCCGCCGCGGGGAGCTCGCGCATCGCGAGCAGTGCGCGCAGGGCGCCGAGGTGCGGCTCGTGCAGCGCGCCGTGGCGGGCGAGCTGGTCCGCGATCACCGGTGCCGTGTCGTGCGTACGGCCCGTGACGCGCCAGATCGCGGCGGCCGCGTCCGCGCGGCTCTCCCGGGCCGGCGCCTTCAGACGTTCCTCCACCAGCGGCAGCAACGCCGCTACGGGAGGGCCGAGTTCGCCAGCAACCGTGACGGCTGCCCTCCGTCGCTCGACGGCGTCCGGCAGCGACCGCACCGTGTCTGTCGCCGGGCCCGTATCGCCCGTGATCCTGGCCAGCGCTATTGCTGCCGGCAGGTCGCCGTCCTCGGACCGTGCGCGCAGAGCCTCCGCCGCTGCGGGGCCCGCCTCACGGCCGAGCGCGGCCAGCACTCCGGCCGAGGCGGGCAGCAGACGTACCAGGTCGTCGACGCAGGTGACGGCAAGCGAGGGGAAGCGCAGCAGCGCGTCCAGCCACTCGGCACGCGGCTGGGAGGCGATGCGCCGCGCCACCGGTTCCGCCGCCGTGCCGAATGCCTCGACCGCCGCGGGCACAACCGCGCCGGGCGCGGTGAGGGGAGTCACCTGCAACGTCGCGGATTCCTCCGGCAGTTCGTCCATCAGACGCAGGACGAGGCTGATCGCCCCGGGCACGCGCAGCCGCACCGCGGCGAGTGTCGCCGCCACCCGTACGGCAGGGTCTTCGGACCGGAGATGAGGCTCCAGCCACGGCGCCGGCTCGCGACCCTCCAGCGCGGCGCCCACCCGCGCCACGCCGCACAGATCCCACGCGTCCTCGGCTGACGCCGCGAGCCACGGCAGGACGTCCTGCTCGCGGTCGCGCCACACCTCGGTGAGCTCCCAGGCCAGCGGCAGCCCGTGCTCCACCGCCAGGAGCGCCGCGTCAGGGTCGTCCATCAGGCGGTCGGTGAGCGGCCGGTAGGAGCCGGGCCACGGATGGTCCGTCTCCTCGGCGGCAGGTGCTGCGTTGTGTGCGGCGAGGGCGGATTCCACCAGTGCGGTCGGCAGTGGCAGCGGCGCCGTCCGCAACAGGTCCGTCGCCGCCGCCTTGCGTACCAGCGGTTCCGGCGCGGACAGCAGCGCACGGTTGCGTGTGCTGCTGTTGTCCGGTGAGACGTCGAGCAGGCCGAGCGCCGTGACGAGATTGGCCCGTATCTCTGCGTCCTCCTCCTCGTCCAGCCGGGCCCGCAACAGCGGGAGCAGCGGCAGCGAAGCCTCCTCACAGGCGGCGACGATCCACACCATCGTGCGCCGGACGGACGGCTCCTCGTCCACCGCCAGGTGCAGCAGGGCGGGCAACGCGGCGGCCACCGCTCGGCGTACCTTCCGGTACTCGGGGCCCGTACCGTCGGCCGCCCCATGCAGCAGCCACAGCAGCGCCAGCCGGTCGCCAGGCCCCTCCAGAACAAGCCGCGCGACGAACGGCACGGCCGCCGCCGTTGCCGAATAGATCGACCCCTGGTGGCAGAGCGACGAGACCAGCCCGTCCAGCGCCTCCTCGCGCACCTGTGCGTCCACCGAGCCGGCCGCCCGCAGCAGGTCCGGCACATCGTCCGCCGAACCGTACGCGTGCTCCAGCGCCGCCCACTCGACCTCGTCGATTCCGTCCAGCATGCGCGTGACCCTATGGCATGGGAGTCCGCCGCGGCCGCCTGGCTTGAAGCCCGGAATCCTGTTGCTGACTTCGACTTCTTGTCGTAGAGGGCGTTGACGAGGGGTCAGGTGGTGGCCAGCAGCAGGTCTTCTCCGCTCGACGGGCGGAGGCCGTCGGTACGATCGGCGAAGTAGCGCTGGGCGAGCGATGCACCCGACAGGTCGATCGGCCTCGTCGACAAGGTCGGTCGTCAGCAGGAAGGTCATGGCGAGCGTCGAGCCGGGCGAGTCCGGCGATCTGGCGCAGGGTGGGCCGCGGTGGCTTCTTCGGTGAGGTACATGGTGACGCCGGTGGCTTTCTCGTATACCCCACAACCCCCAGCACTGCCTCGGCCCCGACCGGCAGAGCGGACCGGTCGCCGGCAGGCAAGCTCGGCCCCACCCGTTACGAGCTGCTGGCCGACCTCGACGTCGGAGCACCCACAACTCCTCCGGGCGCCAACCTCGCCACCAATTCCGCCTCTGCACGACGGATGTCCTCACAGGCTGCCGCTGACGAACGATCCCTTGCCATCGGTGTTGTCAGATCTCGACGGCAGGCTGGTGGTCATGCGAACACTCTTCAGCGGCGAATTCAGCGTGGCCTACGGCCAGATGTACATCGATAGCCGCACTGATCCCGACGAGGGACCGGAAGCCGGTCTCCATGAGTGCTTCATGGCTCAGCAAGCGGGACTGTGCGGGGCGGCCTTTCCCGGACACCTGTTCCTGCTGACGGGCTTGCACACCGGCTCCGTCCCCTTCACGGTCGAACTGCACGAGGCGGAGCCTTCTTCGGACGTCGACGGCTGGGAAGACATCGTGGAGACGTCGTTCCGTACGGCATCGGACGTCACGCAACTGATCGAATGGGGCGGCGAAGGGTGGGATCTCGACGTCGCCCTCGTGCACGCGATCGACGAGGCCGGGGCCGATGTCCAGCGCGCGATAGCCCGGTGGGCCGCGCACCGTTCCTGCCACGTGAACACGCGGCGGACCTGGGCGAAGAGGTAGTGCCAGCTGGACTACTCCTCAAGGACACCGGGTCGAACCGACGTGCGCGGCATGACGCAGAACGGCGTGGTCGGCACCGTTACGGGGACCGCTGCACCGCACCCTTCGAGGACCGGCGCCGCCGGCACCTCCCGTAGCAAGCCCCTGCTGGGCCGGTCAGCCGGAGGCGGCGGACAAGAGCACGTCCACCAGCCTGTCCGCCGCGTCCGGCCGGCCGTGTGCCCGGGCCGCGTCCGCCATCCCCGCACGCCGCGCCGGATCCGTCAGCAGCGGCCCCACCGCGTCCCGCAGCCGGCCCTCGGTCACGTCACCGAGGAGAGCGACGGCCGCGCCCGCCTCCTCCAAGTGCCGGGCGTTGTGGGCCTGCTCGTTCCCCGCCGAGGAGGCGAGCGGTACGAACACCGCAGGCTTGCCGAGAGCGGTCAGCTCGGCAAGGGTGCCGGCACCACTGCGGGAGACCACGACATCGGCGAGCGCCAGAACATCGGGCAGCTCCGGCCCGACGAACCCCGCGAGGTGGTAGCGGCCCGCGAGCTCCGCAGGCAGGCCCGCCGCGTGCTGCTGCAGGACCTCGACGTTCGCCGGGCCGCACTGGTGCACGATGTTCGCGCGCTCCAGCAGCCATGGCAGGGCCTCGCGAATCACTTCGTTGATCTGCTGAGCGCCCTGCGCGCCGCCGGTGACGTAGAGGGTCGGCAGCCGCCGGTCGAAGCTGTGCAGCCCCAACGAGGCAACCGCCCTGTCCGCCTGCCCCGTCAGCACCTCGGGCCGGACCGGGTTCCCCGTGACGACCGCAGAGCCCCGTACAGCGTGCGGGAGGAGCGGCAGTGTCGACTCCGAGGAGACCGCGATCCGGGTCGCGGACCCGGCAAGCTTGCGATTCGCCAGCCCGAGCCGCACGGTCTGCTCGTGCAGCACCAGCGGGCGCTTGCACATTCGCGCAGCGAGTCCGGCAGGCACCGCGACATACCCGCCCGTGGCGAGAACGACGTCCGGCCCGAAGCGCGACACAGCTTTACGGGCCTGTACGACGCCCAGCGGCACCCGCGCCATGTCCCGTATGTTCGCCGGGCTGAGCATCTTGAGCGGATTCGAGGAACGCCGGATCTTGCCGGTTGCGACTGTCGTGAAGGGGATGCCCTCTGCGGGCGCGACGCGGGCTTCCAGCCCGTCAGGGGTGCCGATCCACAGGACGTCGAGCATGCTGCCAGCTTCCACCAGCCGGGCCTGCAACGTGCGCACGGCCGTCAGGGCGGGATAGGTGTGGCCGCCAGTGCCTCCCCCCGTGACAAGCAGGCGGAAGGGACGGCGAAGGGAGGCAGCATCATTCACCCCGCGCACCCTACCGGCCCTGCCGACTACGCAGGCACGTGCATGCTCAACAACTGGGCGGGGAACCGGCGCATCGGGCCCGGTTCCTCGTCGCGTGAACCGAAGACCGTCCTAACCCGCTGGGTAGAAGAGAAACAGCGTGCAGCCGGTGGTGGTCGCGGGTACGTGCCACGATCCGGCCGGGGCGTGCAGGAAGGTCCCTGCCGGGTAGTCGCGTGCTCCGTCGTTGAAGGTGCCCGCGACGACGTAGACCTCCTCCGGCCCGGGCTCGTGGACGTCGCGGCGCGGCCAGGAGGTGCCCGGGTCCATCTCCAGGACGTTGGCGTGCGCGCCGGTCGGTCCCTTCCACAACGGGCGTAGCCGGATCCCGGGGAACAGCTCGCGGACCGGGGATTCGTCGACGCAGACGGAGGTGTAGCCCTCCTGGGCGAGGATCTCAGGGTGCATGCCTCTTACGGTGCCGTGCGCGGGCCGGGGCGGGCAGAGTCTGCGCAGACACCATGGGGTACTTTCCTGCCATGCATCGCGTGGTGGCCCTGGTGCGGCCGGTGCAGTCGACGTTCGAGCTCGGCTGCGCCGTCGAGGTCTTCGGCACACAGCGGGCCGGAGTGCCGCATCACTACGAGTTCGAGGTGTGCACGGAGACGCCCGGCCAGGTGCCCACCTCGGGCGGGTACGCGATGTACGTGTCGCAGGGCCTGTCGGCGCTCGAGTCCGCGGACACCGTGATCATCCCGGGCTGGTTGCCGGTTGAGGTGCCACTCTCCGATCGCGTGCGCCGCGCGTTGCTGACGGCACACACGCGTGGGGCGCGGCTGGTCACGATCTGCTCCGGGGTGTTCGCGCTGGCCCGAACGGGGCTGTTGGACGGCCGCTCGGCCACCACGCACTGGGCGCGCGCCGAGCAGCTGAGGCGGGAGTTCCCTCAGGTGCGCGTGGAGTCGGACCGGCTCTACGTCGATCACGGCGACGTCGCCACCAGCGGTGGCGCGGGCGCGGGGATCGACCTGTGTCTGCACCTGGTCCGACAGGACCATGGCGCCGCGCACGCCGCCCTCATCGCGCGCCACATGGTCCTGCCGCCGCACCGGGAGGGCGGCCAGGTGCAGTACGCGCCGACCCAACCGCCCGGCGACGCGCTCGACGGCCTGCTCGAATGGGCCGGCGAGCGCCTCGGGACGCCGTTGTCGGTGGACGACTTGGCCGCGCACCTCGGCGTCTCGCCCCGCACACTGGCCCGGCGCTTCGCCGACCGGCTCGGCACGAGCCCGGGCGCGTGGTTGCTCTCCCGCCGGGTGGCCGCGGCACGCACCCTGCTGGAGGAGACGGACTTGCCGGTCGAGGCGATCGCGACCCGTGTCGGTCTCACTTCGGCGGTCAATCTGCGCCGCCGCTTCCGCGACCAGGTGGGCACGACGCCCGGCGCCTACCGGCGGGCGTTCCGCGTCCCGTAATGCCCCCGTCGACACGTCCCTCTCCCTGATGGGCGCCCAAGGCTTCCGCGATGCCAGCTGGACCGGTCCCGGGCAGCCCGCTCGTGCCCCTGATCGTGTGGTTTGACCTTCCGGTCGCCGTGCCGGGAATGTCCTGCCGCTTGAATTCCGGCGTGAACACCCTCTCCCGCGGCCTGATGGCCGCTGCCCTCGCCGTGCCCCTCGTGACCGCCGCGGCACCTGCTGCCGCACCGGCTTCCGCCAAGGCGGCAGTGATCGACTGCCCCAACGGCTACGTGTGCATCTTCCCTGAGATCAACTTCGGCGGCCAGCCGTGGATCAAGCGCGCTGTCGACGGCAGTGTGAAAGACCTGCCGACCGCCATCCGCAACCGCGGCAGCTCGATCCGCAACAACAGTGACCGCACCGTCCGCGTCTACGAGAAGCGCGACTTCGCCGGACGCTGGGTGTGCGTGACCAAGAGCGGCGGCTCCATCCACGACCTGCGCGGCTACAACCTCAACGACCAGACCCGCTCCCTGCGCATCAACCACAACGACTGCGGCTGACCCTGAGCGGCGAGTCCTCGTACACGGGAAGGCGCCCCGTAGGGGCGCGGGGAACTGCGCGAGCGGCCACGCCGAGCCCGCACGCGGGCAATTCGGGAAGCTCCAACGGTGGGTGTCCGAGCGGCCCGTTCCCCAGCAGGAGCGGGCCGCTTTCTTGGGGGAGGAAGACACATACGCACGGGTACGGGTCAGGGATCGGCCCCGCACCACGCTGCGCCAGCGGCAGCGGTCCCAACGCGCCAGGTCGGCTCTCGTCTTCCATCGAGGTCGCTGTCGGTGGCGAGGACCGGGCTGACTCACCACTCCCGCGTAGCGATCAGCTCTTCCGCGTCCGCGTCCGGGAAGCCGTAGGCGTGGGCGACGAACCAGAAGTCTTCGGCTATCTCCTCGCGGGCCACGGTCTCGATCTCGCTGCCGGCGGCCTCGAACTCGGCCTCCAGGGCGTTGAACTCCTCGGTGGCGGCCTGAGTCAGAGCGTAGAGCGCGGCCAGGTCGGCGGGCGGGTCCGCCTCGATGCGCTCGCACAGCCGGACCAGGATCACCTTTCCCTGGTCGACCACGTGATGGGGGTAGAAGTCGTCCTCGTACAGCCCCCGCAGAAAGGAGTGTGCGGTCACTTGCTGATTGCTGATGGGCATGTGGCTCCCCGCCCTTGCTCGGCGAACGATGTGGCACCTTGATCGTGCACCAGACCACTGACATTGCTGACGCAGCCGGAATACTGCGGAGAACGACGAACACGCACGCCGCCCTGTCCCCGTTCGTCCGTATCAAGGTGCGCACCAGCGCGTTGGCGTTCTGCGGCGACGAGGTCGTCCCGCCTCACTTGAGCTGAGGTGGGCGTTGGACCTGTGGCTTCCCCCACGTAGTCGACCTGGTCGGTGCAGCTCACCCGGAGGTGGCTGCACACGCCCGCACCGCAGCGCCGGGTCGATTTTCGGCACGGCATACGGGGGCGCCGGGCGCCGTGGGTGTCCTGGAGGACGGGCCGACGGCGCCCGGTTGTGGTCAGGAGCAGGGCTTGTAGAACTGCTGCCAGCCGTCGCTGGGCATGGCCGGCGGTTCGGGCCACGTCCCGAACTCGCCGTACTTCTGCTTCGCCTCGTAGTCGTAGTTCCCCAGGCCACCGCCCTGCTCGGAGAGGCGCACGTCCCGGTCCAGCTGCCCGTCACCGGCGTTGTTGAGGATGGCCAGGTCGGGGTATGCGTCGTCGTTGTAGCGGGCGATGCTCAGCTGCTGGGCCTCGCCGTGGTCTCCGATGTCGGAGTGCACCGAGTCGGCGGAGTGCAGGTTTGTGCGGTCGAGGGGGCCAGGGCGGTATTCCGCGAGGCGTGCTGTGGAGGGGTCGTCTCCGCCGGACGGTTCGACGATGTTGACGACCATGTCCAGGGTGCCGTCGTTCTGGAAATCGGCGACCGCCGCGGTCGCTATCTCTCCCTTCTTCGCGCCGAGAAGGTCCCTGACGGAGACCTTCTCGCCGAACGAGCCGTCCTGGGTGCCCCACTGGATCGTCATCTTGGTGCCGGAGTGCCCAGGGTTGGTGATCTTGTCCGGGGTGCCGTCGCCGTCCAGGTCACCGACCAGTGTGGCCGCGTCGACGAGGCACGCCGCCTGCGCGTCGGCGGCGTGGCCGGAGGTCGTGCCGCCCGGGGCCGAAGATCCGGCCGCCCCGGCGTAGCCGGCGTAGGTCAGGGTCAGGGCGGCTGCCGCGAGCGGCACGGCGATCCAACGTGAGCGTGTGCGAAGCATCGGAGAGCTTCCCTTCTGTTGTTGTCGCGACGTCAGATGGCCGCGCAGCTAGGTAAGTTCACGACTGGATCTCCGTGTGACGGCACCGTGACATTTCCAGCGGGAGGAAGGGGCCAGGCCCTCGTTGGTGCGGGCGATGAGCGCGCGGATGAACTCGGCGAGGGCGACGAGGACGTGCCTCACTCCTGCAGGCAGCTCAGCGCCTGCATGGCCTCGCGCTCCATGCGTGAAAGATCGCGGAGGACGGTGCCTGCCTGTTCCAGGTACTGTGCATCGCCTGATTCACCGGCTTCAGCGATCAGTGCCGCGGCTTCCGTCCACAGGGTGGCTGCCTCGGCGTACAGCCCGAGGCCGGTGCGCAGGTGGCTGCTGTCGAGCAGTTGGGCGCATTCGGCGAGGAAGTCACGGTAGAGATTACGGAACAGGGCGCCGCCGGTGCCGGCTTTCTCCATCAAGCGCGCTGCCTGTGGCAGGTCCCGCTGTGGGTTGTCGGTCCTCTGGAGCCATGTGCGTACCAGCTTGCCGGCCTTCTCGATGCCACGGTGACCCAGATTGGCGATGGGCGGGTTGAGGAAGGCGTGGGCGCAGGCGGTGATGGCGGGAACGATCTGGCCCTGTGGGGAGGGCAGGTTCCTCGGAGCGGTGAGAGTGAAGGACCGGTGCTTGGCGGTCATCGGCCCGCGCGCGGCCCTCGCCTGAGCGAGGCCGGCCAGGCTGGTGGATACCGCTCCGCCTTGCTGGTCGGTGTCCACGAGGTAGGCATGGTGGTCGTCGTAGCCGTACATGGCGACGACATGGCCGCCGAAGTGCACCTTCGAGGTGAAGTAGTCCAGGTAGTAGCTGTCCAGCTGCAGCCCGACGGGGTGGCCGGCGTCGATGAGGGCTGCCACGTTGTCCCATGCCCTGCGGGGGGAGGTGGTCTCCTGGACCAGGAGCTCCAGCCCAAGCCTGTTGGCCAGGTTTCTGGAGAGATCGAACGGTTTGATCCGTCCCCCGAGGAAGGGGAACCCCATGTTCTTGCTGTCCCAGTAGATGAAGGACAGACCGGAGCCGAGGCCGAAGAGCATGGGCTCGGACAGATCGAGTCCTTGGTGCCGCAGCAGCACCCCCACAGCTGTCGTCTCGCAGTGCTGCGTACCGCGGGCATCGATGTCTTTCACCGTCGTCATGCCATGCTCTCCTGAACGGGACTGATCAGCTGGGTCATCAGTTCTTTCGGCGGTGCCTCTGTCGGCCGGATGAGGCAAGGCAGCTCTCGCGTACGGACGCTTGCGGGCGCAACCCCTGCTCGTAGGTGGCGGCGAAGAGGGCGTTGTAGACGCTTGCGGCTCCCATGCGATTCCCGCTTTGCCGAGCATGGGCGCTCGTCCACGCTGGCTGGAGTCAACAGCCCCATTTCGCCGCAGTGCCGCAGCCGCCGGAAGCTGACCCGGCATAGGCGGGCGAAGCGCCCGATGGTGAGAAGTTCGTCTTGCACGCCATCATGGTGGACTCTCCCACGGTGGGAGAGTCCACCGCTGTACCTCGCGGCCTCCAAGGGTGCGCTCGTAATGCGCCCACGAGAGTTCAGATGGGAAGGCAGATCAGGTACCTCTCTCTCCCGAAGTGCCTCCCCGCTTCAGTGAAGTGTGCTCAGCAGCCCTTGTCGATTCTGCACAATCAGCTTTTCCAACCCCCCGCCGCCGACCGACTTGTTTCCGTCCCTCCTCGTTGGGCAGATTGCTCTCTCGGCGAGTAGGAGTGGTCCCGGGTGATGAATGCGGATGAACGTAAGGCGCGGGTCCGCGAGGTACGCCGTCGGCTCGCGCGGGAGGGGCCTCCGCGAACACGAGGCCCTGAGGGCGACTTCGAGAGGATCACGGTCCCCGAACGCGATTGTGACCATCTCCGCGACTTGCTGATCAGCGAGGGCGCACAGACGGTTGTCGAGATCGGTCTCGCCTACGCCAGTTCCGCGCTCGCGATCGGTGAGGCGCTGGTCACCATCGACGCTCCGCGGCCTCGGCACGTCATCATCGACCCGTTTCAAGAAGGTGACTGGTCGAACGTCGGCTGGGACCTTCTGCGCTCTGCGGGTCTGGACTCGATCGCCTCGCTCACGCTCGCTCCTTCGTCGATCGCGCTTCCGCAACTCCTCACAGAAGGTTTCGTCGCCGACGCGGCATTTGTCGATGGCAGTCATCGGTTCCACGAGATCTTCGTCGACTGCTATTTTCTGCGCAAGCTCGTCCGCCCTGGCGGACTGATCGTCATCGACGACGCCTGGGCGTCGTCAGTGCAAACCGCCGTGCGCTACTACGAGCGGAACCTGGGATGGACAGTCGTTTCCGACGCCTTTCCCAACGGATCTCCGAGCACGGTTGCTTCCGGTCCTCGGACCGAACCAGTGACTCGGTTCAAGGCCATCCGCTTGCCCGACCCCTCGTTCGAGCCGCCCTTCGAGGAATTCCGCGCCTTCTGAGTGAGTGAACGGGGACGCCTTCTGGGTCGCAGTACGACCCGAGCCCCACGACCACGAATTCCGCCGCACCAGAGAAGACCAGGACGCGGCAGAACGTGCGTCGGTGTGTCAGTACTTGTTTGCGCTCTCCGCATGGATCCGCTCCTCCGTGGCGGTCAGCGTCCCAGCACGGCCATCGCTGCGTTGTGGCCGGGAATGCCGCTGACGCCGCCGCCGCGCACGGCGCCTGCCCCGCAGAGCAGGACGTTGGCGTGCCGGGTTTCCACGCCCCAGCGTCCTGTGCCGTCCTGGGCGTGGGGGAAGGCGAGGTCGCGGTGGAAGATGTTGCCGCCGGGGAGTCCGAGGTCGCGGTCCAGGTCGAGTGGGGTCTTCGCCTCGATGCAGGGCCTGCCGTCGGCGTCGATGGCCAGACAGTCCGCCAGCGGCTCGGCGAGGTGGGCGTCGAGCTGGGCCACGGTCGACTTCAGCAACGCGTCGCGTACGGCGTCGTTGTCGCGGGTGAACAGATGGGCCGGGGTGTGAAGGCCGAAGAGGGTGAGGGTGTGGCAGCCCCGTTCGGCGAGTTCCGGTCCGAGGATGCTGGGGTCCGTGAGCGAGTGGCAGTAGATCTCGGCGGGTGGGGCGGCGGGCAGCCGGCCGGCGGCGGCATCGGCGTACGCGGCGGCCAACTGGCCGTAGCCCTCGGCGATGTGGAAGGTGCCCCCGAACGCCAGTTCCGGGTCGACGGCAGGGTCGCGGAGCCTTGGCAGCCGCTTCAACAGCATGTTGACCTTGAGCTGGGCTCCCTCGACGGGAGCCGGCGGCTCCTCGCCCAGCAGCGCGGCGAGCTCCCGGGGCGAGGCGCCCACGAGAACGTGGCGGGCGGCGACTGTGCCTTCGGCTTCCGGCGTCCGGTATGTCACGTCGGCGTGCTGCCGTCCGTCTGTCTCGACGCGGGTCACCTGGTGGCCCGTGACGATCTCTGCACCCGCCGAGCGGGCGGCGGCGGCCAGCGCGTCCGTGAACGCCCCCATGCCGCCGACGGGCACGTCCCAGTCGCCCGTGCCGTTGCCGATCACGTGGTAGAGGAAGCACCGGTTCTGTCTGAGGGACGGGTCGTGGGCATCCGCAAAGGTGCCGATGAGGGCGTCCGTGAGGGCGACGCCGCGGACCAGGTCGTCGCTGAAGTGCGCCTCGATCGCGGCGCCGACGGGTTCTTCGAAGAGCATGCGCCAGGCCGCGTCGTCGCCGACGCGGCGGCGCAGTTCGTCCCGGCTGGGCAGCGGCTCCGTCAGGGTCGGGAACACCCGCTCGGCCACGCGCCGGGTCATGCCGTAGAAGTCCTCCCACGCGGTGTACTCGGCGGTGCCGCCGGTGAGCCGTTCGAACGACTCCCTCGTACGGTCGGGGCCGCCGCCTACGAGCAGGCCCGTCGGGCGGCCATCGCGGTGGGCCGGGGTGTACGAGGACACCGTGCGCTTGCGGAGGGTGAAGTTCAGCCCCAGCTCCCGGACGATCTTCTGCGGGAGCAGGCTCACGAGGTACGAGTAGCGGGACAGGCGGGCGTCCACCCCGGCGAAGGGACGCGTGGAGACGGCGGCGCCGCCCGTGGTGCCCAGCCGTTCCAGCACCAGCACGGTGCGGCCCGCCCGGGCGAGGTAGGCGGCGGCGACCAGACCGTTGTGGCCGCCGCCGACGATGACGGCGTCGTATCGCTCGTGTACGGGCATGGGTTCTTCCTAGCACGCGGGCGCCGGGCGCGTGCAGATCCCGCGTGCTCCCTCGGACCGTTCAGTCGGCTGCTGTGCGAAGGGATGACGCGGGTCTGAGGGGTGATTGAGGACGCCTGCGGTGACCTTGCGGGCGCGATGCGGGGGTCCCGTATCGGCTGGGCGGCGGCTCGTCCGGGTCCTTGCGCTCTGTTCGGGCAGCCGCGTACCGCGGGAGCACGTAACGCGGGTGCGCGTATCGCAGGCGTGCTCGCGTCACCGGGGTTGGCGGTCGTAGGTGAGGAAGGCCGCTCCGCTGGGGAGGACGGTGTGGTCGGTGAGGTTCCAGGCGCTCGGGGAGAAGGCGGCGTTGTGGCCGAAGAGGGGGATACCGGTGCCGATGGTGAGCGGGCTGAGCTTGACGATCAGGCGGTCGATCTCGGAGTAGAGGGCGCCGGCCAGTTCGGCGCCGCCGACGAGCCAGATGTCCTTTCCGCTGCCGTCCTGCTTGAGCTTCCGCGCGGTGGACGCGGGATCGTCGGCGACGATCTCGACGTCGGGGTCCGGGCTCTGGGTGAGGGTCCGGGAGAAGACCAGGTGGCGTAGGTGCGGGTAGGCGTTGGAGACGCCGGCCGCGAGACCGACTTCGTAGCTCTTACGACCCTCGACGACGGTGTCGAAGCAGGTGCCCTGGGCCGTGACACCGAGCGCTTCCCGGGCCGGCCCCTGAAGGGTTTCGGGGTACTCGGTGACGAGGTGCTGGACATAGTCCTCGGCGGGGGCCCAGAAGCCCTCCGGGCCCGTGGGGTCGCCGCCGTCCGGCCCGGCGATGAAGCCGTCGAGCGTGGAGGCGATGTAGTACACGAGCTTGCGCATGTGGTGGTTTCCTTCGTCGATCGGTCGTGACGGTGGTGCCGGGGTTGGTCGAGCGCCTCGGTGCGGACGCTCCGGACTTCAGGAGCGGGCAGGCGCCGCGCGTCGTCCGGAGGCGGAGGCCATGCCGAGCCAGGTGTGGGGGTTGCCCTGCCAGCACCATCCGAGCTTCGGCGCCTTCTGGCTGATCCAGAGGGCGGGCACACGGCGGTCTCCGCTCCGGGAACCGCCGAGCGAGAAGCACTTGTTCTTCACGAGGACCTGGGGGAAGTGGGTTATCAGTGCGATCCCCTCCTCGATGGTGAGCAGGGTACGGCCGCGCTCCGTGACGGTGGCCATGGCGTCACTCGGCACGGCGCCGCAGAACTCCTCACCGCGTTCGGCACCGACGAGCAGATACGCCTTGGGGTCGGGGAGTTCGGTCTCCTCGGTGGCGACGAAGCGTTCCAGGGCTCCCGGCTCGAAGGAGCGGTCGACGAATCCGGGCAGTCTCCCGCCGTCCAGGGTGGTGCGGGGCATCGTCTCCTGGACGGGGAGGACTTCGCGGGTCACGACAAGGACGAACCCCACACGGCCGGTGTCGGGAGCGTGCGCGGTGTCCTTCATCGTCACGGCGGTGTCCCGCAGTGGGGCGAGCAGGGCGGCGAACTTCTTGTCGCCGAGGCCGGACGCCTCCGGGTATCCGCGTTCGACGAGGGTGTGGACCTGCCGGTCGAACTCCGCCGCGGGATCGAAGGGGTCGGGCATGGAGGCGGCGGAATGGGAAGGCGCGGGGTGGGAGGGTGCGGCCATACGGGTTCCTCTCGTCTGTGTCGTAAGTTTCTGGCGGTAAGGGCGAGTTGGTACTGGTAGGTGGTGCGTTCGTGGCGGAAGCCGAGCTCCTTGTCGAACGCCAGTACGCGGGTGTTGTCGGCGGCATTGTCCATCACCCCCTCGGTGACCTGCGGATGTTCGTCGTGCAGCGGCGCAGCATCTGTGCCTTGAGTCGGACGCCGAGGCCGTGGCCGCGGTGGGCGGGCTTGATCCGACGAGCCCGTCCGGCACGGTGTGCTGCCGCTCAACGGCGCGGTAGCCGGGGTGGCGGGGTAGCGGGGCGGCGGTCAGTACGGCGAGACAACCGTTCTGCACTTCGCTGGGTGATAGCAGCAGATGCTGCGGTGTCAGGACGCGGCTGAAGCCGTTACGCAGGCAGAACGCGTCGGCGGGAGTGGCCGCGGGCACTCCGGCGATCAGACTTGCTACGGCCCTGGGCGGTTGCCTCGGCTGGCAGCGCGGACAACAGGTCCGTACCGATGCCGCGGCGCCGCGCACCGGGCCGGACTCTCCGTGACGGCCAGGCCCGCACCCCGGCCTGGATGCCACAGCGCGGATCCTGCGCGACGCGGGCCCGCGGGGTCCGGGTTGCCGTCTCGTCCTGCTCCGTGGGCGACGCTCACCACTGGGCGGCCAGCTCGGCGGGAATTTCCTGTTCCGTCCAGATGATCTTGCCGGTCGCCGTGTACCGGGTGCCCCATCTGCGGGCGAGCTGGGCCACGATCAGCAGGCCCCGTCCTTCCTCGTCAGTGGTCCGGGCATGGCGCAGGCGCGGCGAGGTGCTGCTGGCGTCGGAGACCTCGCAGATCAGTCCCCGGTCCCGGATCAGGCGCAGACCGATCGGTCCGGCCGCATGGCGGATGGCGTTGGTGACCAATTCGCTGACGATGAGCTCCGCGGTGAACGTCAGGTCGTCCATGCCCCAGTCCGCCAACTGCCGGCCCGCGAGGGTGCGGGCGTCCGCCACGGCCGCCGGATCGCTGGGCAGGTCCCACGAGACGACCCGGTCCGGAGCAAGGACACGGGTCCGGGCAAGGAGCAGCGCCACATCGTCGGACGGCGGACCTGTCAGCAGGGCGTCGACCGCGCCCTGGCCGATCCCCTCCAGCGTCGGCCTGGGCTCCACGAGGGCATCGCCCAGTCGGGAGAGCCCGACGTCGATATCCCGGTCGAAGGTCTCGATGAGGCCGTCGGTGTAGAGGGCGATGAGGCTGCCTTCGGCCAGCACCAGTTCGACGGACTCGAAGGGGAGGTACCCGAGGCCGAGCGGTGGTCCGGCGGGCAGATCGAGGATGTCGGCGGTGCCCTCGGGGCCGACGATCACGGGCGGGAGGTGACCGGCACGGGCCAGCGTGCACCGCCTGCTGACCGGGTCGTACACGGCGTACAGGCAGGTTGCCCCCATGAATGCGGAGCTCGCGGTCTCGCCCTCGGCCGCGACCGGCTCCTCGCTGCTGTGCGCCCCCATGAGGCCGATGACCAGGTCGTCCAGATGAGCCAGCAGTTCGTCCGGGGCCAGGTCCAGGTTGGCGAGCGTGCGCACGGCGGTGCGCAGGCGCCCCATGGTTGCCGCTGCGTTGATGCCGTGTCCGACCACGTCTCCCACAACCAGTGCGACCCGGGCTCCGGAGAGCGGAATCACGTCGAACCAGTCGCCGCCCACACCACTGGGGGCATCGGCCGGGAGATACCACGACGCGACCTCCAGAGCGGACCCTCCCGCCAGTTCCTGCGGGAGCAGGAAACGCTGCATGGAGCGGGCCGCGGTGCGCTCACGGGTGAAACGGCGCGCGTTGTCGACGCACACCGCCGCGCGGGAGACGATCTCCTCGGCGAGACGCACGTCGTCCTCCTCGAAGGGGCCCAGGCGGCTGGACCGGGCGAACGTCGCCACGCCGAGCGTGACACCGCGCGCCCGCAGCGGGACCACCAGCAGCGAGCGGAAGTCGAACTCGCGGATGGAGGCGCCCAGTGACTCGTCCTCGGTCACCCAGGCGCTGGAGGGGTCCATGACCCGCTCCACGAGAGTCCTGCTTTCCAGCAGGCAGCGGGTCACGGGCGACGAGGGAGCGCGCCGCACGGTTTCACCCACGGCCAGGCTTGCCTCCGGACAGCCCTCGCGCACCGACTGCTGCCCCGCCCGGCGGATGACGGGCGTCATGCCGACCGGCCCGGGGGCCGGTTCCTCACCGCTGATGACCAGGTCCAGCAGGTCGACGGCGACGAAATCGGCGAGGGACGGCACGGCATCGTCAGCCAGTTCCTGCGCGGTCCGCGTCACATCCAGCGTGCTGCCGATATGGGCGCTGGCAGCGTTCAGCAGGGCCAGGCGTTCCTGCGCCTGCCAGCGCTCGGTGACGTCGATGATCACGTACCCGACGCCTACGTACCGGCCCTGGCGGTCCTTCATGCCGAAGAATGAGGCGGAGAACGCGCGCGTTCGGTCGGGGCTGGTGTAGCCGGGGTCGCGGAACTCGTAGTCCAGCACCGGGGCCCCGGTCTCGAGAACCGTGCGCAACTGCTCCTCGAAAGCTTCCGCCTCCGGCCTCGGCAGCACCTCCCTCACCTGCCGCCCCAGCCGTTGCTCGAGGGGGACCAGACGGTCCAGTGATTTGTTCACCCACACGTAGCGCAGATCCGTGTCCAGGACGGCCATACCGACCGGTGCGTGGGTGAGGAACGGAGTGAGCATCAGCTGGCTCACCCCGCCTCCCGGCATCCGCCAGAAGGCCCGTTTCGGCGGCCGGCCGACGAACCTGCCGAAGACCAGTGCGGCGACCGTGGCGACCAGTACGCCCGGGACCATTTCGTAGACGCCCGACTCAAGTGGCCCGAGCAGCAGGTTGATCTCCTGCCAGAGAAGCACCGTGGTCGCGCCCGACACGATCCCGGCCATGGCCCCCGCCCAGGTCATACGGGGCCAGTACAGCGAGAGCAGAACGACGGGCCCGAAGGCGGCCCCGAAGCCCGCCCAGGCATAGGCGACGATGCTCAGCAGCCCGCCGGCCTTGAGCGCGATCAGGAAGGCCACCAGGATCACCACGACGACGGCGCCGCGACCGACCCACACCAGCGCCCTGTCCGGGGCCCGCCTGTTGAGGAACGCGCGGTAGAAGTCCTCCGTGAGCGCGACCGACGACACGAGAAGCTGGCTGTCCGCGGTCGACATGATCGCGGCCAGTACGGCGATCAGCATCACCCCGGCGATCCAGGGATCGAACAGGATCCGGCTCAGGACGATGTACACCGTGTCGGGGTCGGTGAGCGGCGTGTCGAGCCGCCCGATTCCCGCGAGGCCGACGAGTGTGGCGCCGGCGAGTACGACGACGACCCAACCCGTTCCGATACGACGGGCCGCGGGGATGGCACGGATGCTGCGGATGCCCATGAAGCGGGCCAGGATGTGCGGCTGGCCGAAGTAGCCGAGGCCCCAGGCGAGAAGGGAAACGATCGCGACGGCGCCGAGCGACCCGCCTGCCGACCACTGCCCGTCCGCGTAGTCGACAGCGGCCCCCATGTCCAGCAGATCGGGCGCCTTGTCGTCGAGGGCAGCGCCCAGCGCCGGGAAGCCTCCGAGGGCCGCGATACCGGTCAGGGGGACCACGAGCAGGGCGAGGAACATCAGCGTCCCCTGCATCACATGCGTCAGGCTCACGGCGAGAAAGCCGCCCAGGCACGAGTAGATGACCACCATCAGGGCCGTCAGGGTCACCCCGAGCCCGAACCGGATGTCGAAGACTTGCTCGAACAGCAGCCCGCCGGCTACCAGACCACTGGCGACGTAGACGGTGAAGAACACCAGAGTGACCGCCGCCGAGACCAGTCTGAGTATCCGGGTACGGTCCTCGAACCGCTCCTCCAGGTAGGCCGGCAGGCTCACGGCGTTCTCGGCGCGCTCCGTGTAGGTGCGCAGCCTCGGCGCGACGAACAGCCAGTTGAGGTAGGTGCCGACCGCCAGACCGACTGCAATCCAGGCGGCGCCGATACCGGCCGCGTACACCGCACCGGGAAGCGCGAGGAACAGCCAGCCGGACATGTCGCTGGCCCCTGCCGACAGAGCCGCGACCAACGGGCTGAGCCTGCGCCCCCCGAGGGCGAAGTCGGCGAAGGTGTGAGTGCGGGTGTATGCCCAGACACCTACTCCGATCATGGCGATCGCATACACGAGGAAGGCGGCCACGATCGGCACACTCGAATCGAACATTTAATCCTCGCCCGCGAGGTTCATGAGCACGAGCGCGACCATGCGGCGCGCTGGGCAGCCCGGTACGTCCTGCCGGGTAAATGTACAGATTTGGGTCGCCCGGCAGTGACCGCCACCACCGCACCGGAGCTGAACGGCCGATATGTGTGCGACAGCCCCGCACGCAATGCCGTACGAGCGTGCGGCTTTCCCTGTACCGGCGCGGGAAGCCGGCCGAACCGCCCGCCCGGCCTGCTGCCCCCGACCCGCTGCCCGCTGCCTGGGAAGCGATGTTGGCTCGGCCTGGGGGAAGTGGGGGAGCGAGGTGTTAGTAATAAGTCATGAAGCTGCCTTTCCGCCGCCCCCGGAATCAGCCGGAGCGCTCGTCCGCCAACCCCGGAGAGAAAGGGCGTTGGCAGCTGCGCCTGCGCAGTGCGGCCGGTCAGGTGTTCGTGCTGCAGGTGGTGCTGGTGCTGCTGCTGGTCGCGGCCGCGGTGATCGCCCAGGTGGTGCAGGCGCAGCGGGACGGCACCGGCCGGGCCCGGGAGAAGTCGGTCGCGGTGGCCCAGGCGTTCGCGCATGCCCCGGGCGTGGCGGAGGCGATGCAGGGTCCGAATCCGGCGAAGGTGCTTCAGCCGCGTGCCGAGGCGGCCCGTAAGGACGCCGGCGTCGACTTCATCGTGCTCATGAACCGGAAGGGGATCCGGTACTCGCAGCCCGACCCGTCACTGATCGGGAAGAAATTCGTCGGCACGATCGAGCCCTCGCTTCGCGGCCGCACCACCGTGGAGACGGTCACCGGCCCCCTCACGGGCGGGGATACCGATGTCGTCCAGGCCGTGGTGCCCGTGCGGGACTCCGACGGCACGATCATCGGCATGGCTTCGGCGGGACTCGCCATCCGCAACGTCACCGGCATGATCAACCAGCAGCTTCCCATCATCCTCGGCGCCGGCGCCGCCGCGCTCGTGGCCGCCACCGGCGGGACGGCCCTGGTCTCCAGACGGCTGCTGCGTCAGACGCACGGCCTCGGGCCGGCGGAGATGACGCGGATGTACGAGCACCACGACGCGGTCCTGCACGCGGTGCGAGAGGGCGTGCTCATCCTCGGCTCCGACGGGCGTCTGGTACTGGCCAACGACGAGGCGCGCCGCCTGCTGGATCTGCCCGTCGGCACCGAGCGCCGGCACGTGAGCGAGTTGGGTCTGGACGAGCGTATGGCACAGCTGCTGGTGAGAGGGGAGGCCGCCACCGACGAGGTGCTGCTGTCCGGGGACCGGCTGCTGGCGGTGAACATCCGCCCCACCGCCCCGCACGGCGAGGAGCCGGGCAGCGTGGTGACGCTCCGCGACACCACCGAGCTGTCGGCCGTCTCGGGCCGCGCGCAGGTGGCGCGGGAACGGCTGAAGTTGCTGTACGAGTCGGGGGTGCGGATCGGCACGACGCTGGACGTGGCGCGTACGGCGGCAGAGCTGGCCGACGTGGCGGTGCCCGGATTCGCCGACGTGGCAGCGGTCGATCTGCTGGACGAGGTCGTACGCGGCCAGGAGCCGGCTCCGCAGACCCAGCGCCGGGTGCGGCGGGCGGCGGTCAGCGACAAGCCCGCGGGCCTGCCGTTGTACGAGGTCGGCGAGGCGATCACGTTCCGGCCCGGTTCGCCGCAGGCGCAGGCCCTCGGTGCGGAGCAGGCGGTGCTGGAGCCGGACCTGCACCGCGCGGAGGAGTGGGTGCTCCACGACCCGGACCGCGCGCGGCGGACCCTGGAGTACGGCGTGCACTCGCTGATCACCGTTCCGCTGCGGGCGAGGGGGGTGATCCTGGGCATCGCGCACTTCTGGCGCAGCGGCGACTCACCGGCCTTCGACGAGGACGATGTGTCCTTCTCCGAGGAGCTGGCCGCACGGGCCGCGGTGGCCATCGACAACGCGCGCCGCTACACCCGCGAGCACGCCATGGCGGTAACCCTGCAGCGCAGCCTGCTGCCCCGCGGGCTGCCCGAGCAGGCCGCGCTGGAGGCGGCCTGGCGCTATGTGCCGGCCGAGGCGGGCGTGGGCGGCGACTGGTTCGATGTCATCCCCCTCTCCGGTACACGTGTCGCCCTCGTCGTCGGCGACGTGGTCGGGCACGGACTGCACGCGGCTGCGACGATGGGCCGCCTGCGCACCGCCGTACACAACTTCTCCGTCCTCGACCTGCAGCCCGACGAGGTGCTCGCCCGCCTGGACGAGCTCGTCGTCCGCATCGACGACGAGGACAGCCGTGCCGGCCTCGCGGGCGGGCGGCCGTCCGAAGAGGTGGCCGGGGCGACGTGTTTGTACGCCATCTACGACCCGGTCACCGGCTCCTGCACACTGGCTCGCGCCGGACACCACTGCCCCGCCGTCGTGTACCCGGACGGCACCGTCAGCTATGCGGACGTACCCGCGTCCCCGCCGCTCGGTCTGGGCGGCCACCCCTTCGAGACCACGGAAGTGGAGCTGCCCGAGGGTGCCCACCTCGTCCTGTACACCGACGGCCTGGTCGAGAGCCGGGACCGCGACATCGACACCGGTCTGGAAATCCTCCGCGCGGTGCTGGAGGAAACCGCGGGCAGCAGCCCGGATGAAACTGCTCGCGCGGTCGCGGACTCCGTCATGCCCGAACACCCGTCCGACGACGTCGCGCTGTTGGTGGCCCGCACCCGACGCCTCGACCCGGCCCAGATCGCCGAGTGGCAAGTGGAGCCGAACCCCGCGGCCGTGGCGCCGGTACGCGCGGAATGCGCCGCGCGGCTGCGCGAGTGGGGCCTGGAGGAGATCGGCCACACCACCGAACTGATTCTCAGTGAGCTGATCACCAACGCCATCCGCTACGGCAGGCCGCCGATCCACGTCCGGCTCCTGCACGACGACGACAGCCTCATCTGCGAGGTCGCGGACGGCAGCGGAACCTCACCGCACCTACGCCGCGCATCCACCATGGACGAGGGCGGGCGCGGCCTCTTCCTCGTCGCCCAGTTCGCACAGCACTGGGGCACCCGCTACACCCCGGGCGGCAAGGTCATCTGGACCGAACAGCACCTGCGTGGCGGCGCCTCAGCCCGCTCCGCCGAGGAGCTGCCGGCCGACGCGCTGCTGGACCAGTTCGACGACGGGGGCTGGTGAGGTTGTGAAGCTCGGCGCACACTGCCGTGATGCCGCAGATCATTGAGCATCCGCAACACCAAGGCCGAGGGCGCCACCGTGATCAGCCTGCGTGACCCGGCCCGGAAGTTCACCTCGGAAGCCCGGCGGGCCGAAAGCCCCGGTTGGGACTCCGAAACCCGGACCTCCACCCGCGTACTGCGCAATGCGGCCGCCGGCTCTGACGCCGCTCCAGCGCGACCGCCCCTCGCCCGCCGTCGAGGCTTGCGCGGGGTAGCGGCCGTGGTCCCCGGCGGGCTCGCCGGGGACCACGGGTGGGGGGACGGTCAGCAGGCGCCGTTCGCGCAGGCGTCGAGCCAGGCGTTCCAGTCCTGGTCGTAGCGCGTGCCGATGTTCTCCGTCAGGTGCTTGCGCGCCGCGTCCCAGTCGCCGGTGCGGTAGGAAGCGAGCACGGTGGCCACGTCGTCCGGGTGCTTCTCCAGCATGTACCGGGCGGCGAGGTAGCCCCATTGATAGGTGCGGGTCGTGTTGGTGTTCTCGTACGTCGTGTTGAACAGCTCGCTCAGCGGATACGTCTTCTTACCCGCCTCCTTGATCGCCTCGTCGTAGGGGAGCTCGCGGTACGAGTACGAGATGTACTCCGCGAAGCCCTCGATCCACCACACCGTCGGGGTCGACACCCCGGCCTCGAAGTCGCCGTACATGTTGAAGCGGCCGTCGAGGTAGTGGGTGTACTCGTGGTTGAGGTTCCAGATCCGGAACTTGTCGCCGTCCGGCCGCTCGAAGGCGATGAAGCGGGGGAGGTTGCCGTCGGCCGACGGGTCGCCCTCCAGGTACATGCCGCCGTTGTTGGTGTCGATGCCGTAGATCACTCCGGCGTACGTCTGGTAGTTGACGTCGGAGTCGAAGACCACGACCTCGACCTTCGTGTTCTTGTCGTCCTTCACCGGACCGTCGTCCTCGGCGACCTTGTGGAAGAACGCGTCCTGGCCGTTGAGGCTGGTGCAGGCGTTGTCGAAGTTGCCGGCGTCCATGCCCTGGGCGACCATCGAGATGCTGTCGCTGCACGACTCCTTGTCCTTGAGGACGGCCTCCTTCAGCCGATCTTTGAGGCCGCAGACGTCGTAGTAGTCGCAGTTGTCCTTGTCGTACTCGTCGGCCATCTCCGCGACTCCGACCCACAGCGGGGCTGTCTTGCCGATCATTTCGCTGACGCCGAGCAGGTCCTTCATCTGCGGGCGCACCTTCTCGCGCAGCTTGTCGTGCTGCACGAAACGGCCCATCTCGCGGCCGGCGTTGGCGGTGAGGTAGGACTGCTCCCCGCCGAGCAGGTCGAGGTGGTCCTTCGCGAAGGTGTGCAGGGTGTCAAGGACGCTCGGATCGGCCACCACCGCCTCGACGAAGTCCGGTAGCTGATGCCCGCGCCACAGCACCGTATAGACGTTGTTGACCGCGTTGACCATCCACCACTTGTCGTTGTACGAGCTGTCGTAGCCCTCCAGCATCCGCTTGACGACGCCGAGGTAGCGGGCGTTCTCCCCGGAACTGTCGATGAGGGTGATGGCCTCGGACAGGGTCTCGCCGTTGGCGTCGGTCACGTCGTGCGAGTGCTCGGAGTCGAAGAACGCGTCCAGGCCGCCCTGGATCGCGGACTTCAGCTCGGGCCCGTACTCGCCCACGTCCTGCTCGTGGTTGAACTGCACGTAGTAACCGGCCCGCAGGAACAGAACGATCTGCGGCATGCCGGTGCTGCCGTCGCCGGGGTAGGCGGCGGAGTCCTCGCGCAGCGCGTTGGCGACAGTGATCATCTGCTCCTCGCGGAATGCGCCGTGCGCGTCCTGGCCGGTGAGGCTGAAGAGCGTGTTGATGCACTCGGTCGTGGACGAGGTGATCTGCTTGACGAGCGCGTCGCCCGTCTGCGCGAAGTCGCCGGGCGAGCAGGCGGCCTTCGCCGTGCCCTGCGCCACGCCCTTCATGGAGGGCCGCTTGTGGGACGGCGGGGTCGCCGAATCGTTGTGGCCCTGCTTGAGCGCGTCCTTGGAGGCGGGAGTCGGCGCGCGGTCCTCGACCTTGAGGCGCTTGCCGCGTATGTGCTCTGCCTCCGCAGCGGCGTCCGAGGCCCGAGGGCCCGACACCGTGTCGCGGTCGCGCGGCGCCGCCGCCTGGGCTGCTTCGCCGTCGCCGAACTGGCCCGCGCCGACGCCCAGCGAGACCGCCAGGACTCCGGCGCACAGAGCGCGGGTGAGACGTGCGCGTAACGAGCTTCTTCGATCGTTCCGGCTCATCCGGTTCTCCAGTTGTGTGGGGGTGTGCTCATGCGCCCAGTACAATTTCACACATCACATGTCATGCGGAAGGGTCGTGAAGGCACGGGAATCCGGGAGCAGTTGGCGGGAGCACCGGCATACACTCGGACTGGATCACACCCGAGGAGCCGCGCGCGCATGACCGCAGAACGCCCGCTGAAGCTGCCCGCTGTGCCGAACCGGCTCAGCATCCGCGACCACGTCGCGCACGCCCTGCGCGCCGCGCTGATCGCGGGAGAACTGCGCCCCGGAGCCGTGTACTCCGCACCCCAACTCGCCGCGCAGTTCGGTGTCTCGGCCACGCCCGTACGAGAAGCGATGCTCGACCTCACGCGCGAGGGCATGGTGGAGCCCGTACGGAACAAGGGCTTCCGCGTCACCGAACTCTCCGAGCGCGACCTCGCCGAGTACGTCGCGATCCGCGAGCTGATCGAGGTGCCGACGGTGGGGCGGGTGGCCCGGTCCGGCGACCCGGCGCGGCTGGAGGAGCTCCGCCCTGTCACCCGCGAGATAGTCGCCGCCGCTCGCGCGGGCGACCTCATCGGCTTCCTGGAGGCGGACCGCCGCTTCCACCTCGCGCTGCTCGAACTCGCGGGAAACCGCCGCCTGGTGGAGGTCGTCGGCGAACTGCGCGGCCACGCCCGGCTCTACGGGCTGGCCGGGCTCGCGAAGAGCGGCCAGCTCATGGAGTCGGCCGAGGAACACGAGGTGCTGCTCGACCTGGTGCTGGCCCGGGACGCGGAGGGAGCCGAGCGGCGGATGCGGACCCACCTCGGCCGTCTGCGCTCCCAGTGGGAGAGCGCCGGCGAGGCCGAGGGCTGAGCCTGCGGTCCCGCCGCTGCCCGCCCCGCCACGCGCGCACCGCAATCCGCTGAGCGCGGATGGCGGTCACCCGGCGCACGGCCTGCTCCAGGGCCCGCTTGCACATCGCCGACACCGGGATCCCGGCCTTCTTGACCGCCCCGGCCAGATCATCAGGCACATAGACATTGATCTTTGGCATGACCCACTGCAACCCCATTGAGGGTCGTAGACCATCCAGGGCGGCGTCGCGCCCCGACAGACGACGCTTCATATCCGCGGAGATGAGTAGCTCTGAGCAGCCATGGGCTCCCGCCGGAGCGTGTCCGGTTTGCCGTTGATCTTCGTTCTCACAAGCTCTCGGTTCTCACAGCTCCCGAAAAACGGCCTTCGCTCCTCAGGAGGACACTCCGTAGCAGGTGGCGATCGCGGCGGCGCGGTTGCGCAGGGCGGTGCGCAGCCACTGCGGGGCCAGGGCTTCCGCGTTCGTGGCCAGCTGCCACAGTGCCCATTCGGCGTGCCTCGGATCTTGGAAGGTCACCTCCAGCCGCAGCCGGCCGTCTGCGTCGGTTTCTTCGGCGAGGACGGCCAGTGCGGTGCCCACCAGGTCCTCCCGCCGCGCGGGGTCCACCCGTACCAGCACGGTGACTTGGTCGCCGCCGGTCCGGAACCGCGTGCTGCGTTCCTGCCAGGCCCGGTCCAGATCGACCCGGTCCGGTCGCTGTGCCGGTTCGGCGAGTTCCTCGGCGGCCAGGATGCGGGACAGCCGGTAGGTGCGGTCCGCGCCGGACCTCGTGGCCAGCAAGTAGCCGTGGTCGCGTACGGTGACCAGGCCGATCGGGTCCACCGTGCGCCATTTCGGGGTCTGATCCACAGCCGCGTAGCGGATGCGCAGCTTGTGTCCGGCGAACACCGCGCGCCGGACCTCGGCGGCTGTCGAGGCAGGTACCTCCTCAGCGACCAGTCGACGCGAGAGGAGGTCGGTCTCCGGGTCGATGAGCAATCGCTCGGCCACGCCGGCCGCGGTGTCCCGATGGCTTTCGGGCAGCGCGTCGACCACCTTGAGCATGGCCGAAGCGAGCGCCGAGCCGAGGCCGAAAGCCTGCGCGCCCCGCCTCGATCCGGCGACCAGCAGGGCAAGTGCCTCGTCGTGGTTCAGTCCGGTGAGCTCGGTCCGGAAACCGGGCAGCAACGCGAAACCGCCGTGCCGACCGCGTTGGGCGTAGACCGGGACGCCGGCTGCGGACAGCGCCTCGATGTCACGCAGCACGGTGCGGGTGGATACCTCCAGCTCGCGGGCCAACGCGGGCGCGGACAGCCGACCGCGCTGGCGCAGCAGCAGAACCAGGGAGACCAACCGGTCGGCACGCATACGAGAACCCTAAAGGAAAACGCGACACCCGATGTCGTGATTCGTTGGGAGGCTTACCAGCCTGACAACGACCCATCGCACACGACAGGTGATCCACATGGCACACGCCATTGTCAATCCGGACGGTTTGCACGACCCGGTCCCGTTCGGCTACAGCCACACCGCCACCGTCCCCGCAGGTACGGAACTGGTGCTTATCGCGGGTCAGTACGGTTCGGGCCCGGACGGCGCGGTTGTCTCGACCGACTTCACCCAGCAGGTGAAGCAGACGTTCCACAATATCGGCGTCGCTCTTGCCGCCCATGGGCTCGACCTCAGCCACGTCGTCCAGCTCAGGACGTATGTGGTGAACCATGACGTCAGCAAGCTCGGGCCGATCGCCGGGGCCGTGCAGGAGGTCTGGGGTACGAAACCGCCCACGCAAACCCTCATCGGTGTCGCGAGCCTGGCTGCGCCTGACGTGCTGTTCGAGGTCGAGGCCCTCGCCGCCAGGTCCTGACTCGCCGCCGCCCGCATCCGGGCTGTTCGACCCGACGCGGGCGGCGGTTCAGTAACGGGGTGGCGCAGCTATGTGAACAGGCGCCATCGGACACGAAGGTCTGGGCAAGTCGTCAGCTCGTTCTGCTGCTCAGGGGCATCTGGCACCCCTCATTGGGATCGCTGGCTGTGATGTCCAAGGACGTCGTTCTTTGAGGTGACGCCATGACCGTGCCGACCCCGGGACCCCTCAGCCTGGGCCGAATACCGCGGCGAGATCCTGCTTGTCGCCACGGAGATCGCCCGCGGAGATCGCCTCCTCGACCGTCAGCATGCCTGATGCCAGGCCCAGCACCGCCGAGGGTTCTGCGCGAAGCACGGTTTCGGGTTGTCCATCGACGTCGAGCGTGACGTGGGTACCCGTTTCGTCGACGCGCACCGTGAGGGTCGTGCCGTCGACGTCCACGCCGACGGTCGCCGGAACCTCGGCTCGCTTGCCGTCCAACAGTGACTCGAGCGCCACCACCAACCAATGAGCTTTGAAGCTATCGCCACGCGGGCCGGAAACCATGAGCGGCGTGCTCCAGTTCACCAACGCAGCGATCGGACCGCGAAGTTCGCTTCCCCAAGGCGTGAGCGCGTAGGCGACGCCATTGCTTTCGGTGTCGAGTTGGCGCCCGACCACGCCGACTTCTTCCAGCTCGCGTAGGCGCTCGGCCAGCAGGTTGGTGGAGATCCCGGGCAGGCCGGCCTGGAGTTGCCCGTAACGGGCCGGGCCACCGAGCAGCTCGCGCACGATGAGCAGGCTCCACCGATCGCCAACGACATCGAGCGCCCGCGCCAAGCCGCAGTACTGGCCATAGGACCTTTTGGCCACCACTCTCTCCTCCTCGTCTCCCATCACGCTTGACGTTTGCCAGCTTGGCGTTTGCTTGCAGACTTGAGTATCGCAAGGATTCGGCCGCATGAGGTTGCGTTCGCCTCAGCGCTCGATCTCGATCTCGTCGAATTCGAGCGCCAGGAAGGTCGGCCGGGAGAGAACCCGGCTGCCGGGTCCCCGCGGGAACACGCGCCGTCGGGTGGGGATGATGAGTCCGTCGAACTCGCGGTGCTGATCGCAGTAGAGGGCGGCTTTGGCCCAGTTGCCTACTGGTTCGGCGACGAAGTCGTGGCGGCGGATCAGGCCGTCGGTGTCGACGTAGAAGGTCTGTTGCCGGGAGTGGGTGTCGATCTGCGCGGGGAACGCTGCCTGGAGTCGACGCCATTGCTGTCCGGATTCCTGCCAGGGTTCGCCTTCGATGACGGTGACGTCGCCGCGGGTGAGCAGTAGTGGTGCGGTCAGGTAGTTCCAGAAGGCGTATCCGGCGAAGTAAGCGGTGTCGAGTGGGTCCCAGTTGACGTTGCGGCGGAGTCCGCTCAACCCGAAGAAGGCCGAACGTGGGTCGGTTCGGGTGTCGAGTTGTTCGCCGTCATGGGTTTCGATCCGCACGTCGCCCCGGTCGAACACGGCGCGCTTGCCGGCCTGCGGGAAGTCATGGAGGACGGTGCACTGCTCGGTGACTTGGACCTGAACGGTGAAGTTCGCCAGCTTGTTGCCGGGAAAGCGTCGAGGCAGCAGGCCGGCCAAGCGCCCCCGCGCTGTGATCGCTGAAACGGACTGCCAGCGTTCAGCGCCGCCGTGTGCGGTGAGGACTTCGTCGACCAGTTCGTTCATGTAGCCGCTCCCGGCTGCTGCTTGATTTTTACTTGTAGACTTGCGAAGCAATTGGACCCTTGAGTATAACTAGGGCCGAGGAGGATCGGGACATGGTGGCTGCGCAACCTGTAGGCGAACGTCCGGCGTGGGTGGACGACGAGTTGTTCCCCTTCGAAAGCCGCTTCGTGGAGCTGGACGGGAACGTCGTGCACTACGTCGACGAGGGCTCGGGGCCGATCCTGCTGATGCTGCACGGCAATCCGGTCTGGTCCTTCGTGTACCGCGAAGTGATCGCCGCCCTGCGGGACCGGTTCCGATGCATCGCCCTGGACTTTCCGGGGTTCGGCCTGTCCACCGGCGCCCCCGGCTATCGGTACCTGGCCCAGGACCACGCCGCGCTGCTCGTGTCCTTCCTCGACCGCCTGGACCTCGCGCAACTGACCCTGATCGGCCACAACTGGGGCGGCCCCTTCGGCCTGTACGCCGCCCAGCAACGTCCGGACAAGTTCGAACGCCTCATCCTGACCAACACCTGGGCATGGCCGTTGAACGGCGACCTGACCAGCGAAGTGTTCTCCCGCAGCATGGGAGGACCGGTCGGACGCGCGCTGATCAAGCGGTTCAACCTGCTCGTCAAGTACTTCATCCCCTCAGCACACAAGCGCCGGAAGCTGTCCGAAGCCGAAATTGCGCACTATCGCGAGGCAACGTCCACGCCAGAGCGTCGCGACGCTTGTGCCGCTCTTCCAGGCGAACTCATCGGCGCTCGCGAGTTCTTCACCGATCTCACGGACCAACTCAGCGCAGTCGAGAAGTTGCCTACGCTGGTCCTGTGGGCTGACGGGGATCCGATCTTCACCGACAAGTACCGTGAGCGCTGCGAAGCGACCTTCCCCAACCACACAACGACGGTGCTCCACGGAGTCGGACACTTCCTGCAATCCGACGCACCAGCGGAGTTCAGCGAAGCCATCGAGACTTGGTGGGCACAACTGGCCGGTGAAGGCGGCACGGCCTCATAACGGCCACATCCCTGGGACCGCTTCCATGAGCCGCATCGACCGGGTTACCGGCCTGGGAGTGCAGCACCGACGCCTTCTGCTTCCGCAGCAGCTCGATCTGCCGGTCGGTGACCACCTCCGCCGGGCCTGGTTCGTGGCCGGCCGGCTCGTCCTCTACGGCGCGGAAGGTGCCGGCAGGGCGTCGGCTTGGCGACCGGCAGGAAGCTGTCCCAGCTGGAGCTGGCGGGGGGGGCTGAACCGGGTCGGCGGGGTGGTGGCCTGTCGGGTGTCGGCGCGACAATCGGGGGCATGGCCAGGCGACGCAAAGGCGGTAGCTCCGCCGACGATGACAACGCAGGTTGGAGCATAGAGGAGTTGCCCGACGGCTCCCTCATCCGTACGAAAGTCCACCCAGAGCGCGTCGACCTGCTCGAAGACCACATCAAGAGCATCCTCAGCGAGGAGGCTCGTGACCGGGGCATGACGTTGTTCGAGTACGTCGGCTGGGTGGCCAGGATGCCCGATTCGGAGTTACACGTGTACCGCGACCGGGTCATGTCGGGCAGCGGCGGACCGCGCCTGGCCGTGGTGTATGACGCGTGGTTGTGGTTGCGGAGTCAGCTGACGGAGATCCAGTCGTTGCAGAGAGGCTGGCCGCACGGTGAGCCGGACAGATGGATGTAGGGGGCCTCGGGCCGTCCCTGTGAGCTGTCGTCGAGCCTCATCCGCGGACCTCGATATCCGGCTGCTTTTGTGAGGCGCTTGGATCTGGCTGTCGGCGAGAGGGCGCCCTGGGTGGCCGCCCTGGAACAGCCCGGGGACAGCGGCGCGGTAGCTGACCGTGGCGTCGGGCCATCCAACGGTTCCAGGTACTGCTGGGTGCAGGTTCCCCAGAGCGAGCACTTCGCTGTTGAGCCCAGACGAGGAAGCTGTCGGCTGCGGTGACGTGGCAGCCAACGTTCAGATCCTGGAGTCGAGTCGGGTGGTTGATGAAAGCTGCCGACCGCAATCCCGCGGCCGGGAGCTCGTTGTCGTGTCAGGTCACACCTGCGGCGGCTGCGGAGCCTGCCTCACAGGACGCGTATCTTCCTGCCGGACCGGCCGCTCCGAGCTATTCCGCTGCTTCGCCGGACGCCGGGATCACACCGAGCTGCTGAAGGAAGCCAAGGAGGTCCTTGTCCGACCACTTTTCGGCGAGCTTGCCATTCTCAAGACGATGAATCACTGTCGCGGTCATCGTGATCGGCTCACCGGTAGCGGGAATTCCGGGAAGGTCCCTCTCATGCACTCCACGGGCCGTCAGCCGAGTCACGACCTTGTCGCCCTCCGCGATCTGGTCTTCGATCTCGTGGGTGCCAGGCGTGGCGTCCCAGAACAGGCGGAACACCTGTTTGAGTCCCTCCCGGCCAGGTGCGAAGCCTGGAAACGGCGGCGGCGAGTGGTCCTTGTAGTTCTCGGCCACAAGCTCGTCCATGGCATCGAGGTTGCCCGCGTCGATCTCCTGATAGAAGCGGCGAACCAGCCTCTTGTTCTCCTCGGTGGACACCGGAACCCCTCTGCGCGCTCGCTTCGCACCGCCGGAACGGCGCATACGACCCGAATCGTCACCCGTTGGATCCCCCGTCCACGCCCACGGCGCGCCAGACAACCGCGGACATTCACTCAGAACGGCCACAGAATTCGGGCCGGCCACACCCGCTACCCACCACCAGCTCACAACGCCCACCCGACGCATCCGATGCGGTCGGCATACGCCCTACCAGCACTGACCCCAAGCCCTCGAAGAGGGCGCCGCCACCAGGAGCAGAGAAGCGAACCGGCGCGGTCGCGGGGCTGGAGCACGTCCAGCAAGGCCATACCGCAACTCGGGCCGCTCGTTGCGGGCTGCTGCCGATTCGGCTGCTGTCGATTTGGCTGACCAGCGCCTCGCGTGCCCGTGTCCGGCAGAGGCCAGGCCCCGTGACAGATCGCCCGCCCCAGGCAAAAAACAGTCCCCGGCAGTCGACCCCAACCCATCCGCCTCGGCCGTCACCGAGGTTCCGGGTCGGCGCGCTCCCGGGGGCCTGAGCCAGAGCCACGTTAAGGGTCTCCTGCTAACAGACGTCTCCGTCAGCGGTGTGGCTCTCCGACTATCTGGCCTATTTCCCAGTTTGCTCCATATATCGCCGTAGTCAAGAGGTTCGGTCCAGGGAAGATAAGACCGAAAAAGCCCAGGTCATGGCGCCCGTGGCCAGAGCTTTGTCCGGTGATCACTAGTGATCGTGCTGCCTGATGGCGGGTGACGAGTCCTCGCGCGGTCGCGCCTGGTCAGAGCACGTACTCCCTCTTGAACCGAGCCCCGCCGCCGGTGGGCGGCCACTTTCCGCACTCACTGTGATATAGGAAGTGCGACGAGTGACTATGTGCTGACTCGGGCAGCATTCAATTTCACCCAGTCCGGGCGCTGGCTTCGGTTGCCGCGTTTCATCAAGCCGTGTTGCTGTGGTGCATCGACGAGTGTCCCGCCTGGCGTGGACCCGGGCGGGACGCACATGCGGCACCGCGCGCAGCCGCGCCGTGCCAGTTCTTCACCGTATAGCCCCGTTTACCGGGCTGACTCGCGGGAGTTCGGCAAGCCGATCAGTGCGTTACGGCGCGATGGCGCGGACCCGGTCCGCACGGGACGACCATTGGAGCCTGCCGTTGGAAGACCGGTGGACGGCACCCCTGGTCCCCACCCGCGGCCGATACCCGGATGGCGGTCGCCGTCGGCCGGCTGGTCGGCCGGTCGCGGGGAACCGGCAGGATCATCAGCGCACCGCTGCGGAAGGCAGGAAGGCAGGAAGGCAGGAAGGCAGGCACAGGACGGCACAGGTGATGTCCCTGGCGCTCGCCCCCGGCGAACACGCCTCAAGCCCCGGGAAGCTGACGCGGTGTCAGGACAACGGCCGACGGTCAGGGGTAGTCGGCGGCATCGCCGTCCGGGGCCAGGCGCATCCAGGGTTGGAGGTACTCAAGGCACGTCCTGCCGGGCGGCAGAGCGGGCGCGAGGGCGCGCAGGACGCGGGCCGGGGCGTCACCGGCGTACTGCTCCAACCGGGGCGTCGCCCGGAGCAGTAGACGACGGCCGGGGAGTTCGGCGACCTCGTGGAAGGCGCCCGAGGAGCGCAGCACCTGCGGTCCGCCGACCCGGGCCGCCACGTCCGGCGAGCACACGGTGCCCCACGCATAACCGCGCAGCGTCCGGTCGCTGTCCGGCACCGTGTCCTCGGGAAAGAGATTCAGCATGCGCTCCAGGGCCGTGCCGAACGCCGGGTCCGCGTCGTCGGTGAGATGCCCGTATGCGGCGTCCAGCCGGACCGCCCAGGTGGCGAGGAGGTCCAGCCACCGCTGCTGGACCTCCTCGGATTCCCGCCAGGGCACCAGCGCGGGAGGGGCCGAGGCGGCGAAGCGGGTCCATTCGGGGTGGTCGGGCAGGCGCTCGAACTCCACGGACACCGCGTGCTCGTGGTCCTCCGGGTGTCCGCGTGCGTCCAGCCGGTGCATGAGGAGCACGCACGCGTACGGCGGGGAGGACCCGAGAGCGGACAGGAGCCGCCGCCAGGTCCGCCGCGAGTACCGCGACTGCCTCATGCTCGGTCCGTGTGCGGAGCGTTGCAGCAGCAATTGCGCGCACACCCCGTGCGACGGGCCCCAGGGTGCGTCGGGGTTCTCCTCGTCCGGGCCCCGGGCGGCGGGCTCCGCGGCCAGGCCCGCCTCGTACTCGGGGAAGAACTCAGCCCTGGCCTCGGTCAGCCAGGCGCCGGCCGACCTGGCGAAGTCCTCCGCCCGGCCGGTCCGGCAGTTCAGCTCCAGCAACAGCTCACCCGTCACACGCCCATTGCACCATCGTCCCGACGGATCAGGAGAACGCGCCGTCGCTGAGCAGGCCGCACACGACGGCGCCGCCCCAATCCACGCCGAGCGCCTGCGGTATGGGGCTGGGTCTCTGCGGCTGCGGCTGCGGCTGCGGTTGGGGCTGCGGCTGGAGTTTCGGCGTCGGGACTGGCAGGCGCGCATGTTGAGGTGTCGCGCATGCGCCGCCGACGAGGCTGGGAGATCACTCTGCGCTGCTTGCCGCTGGGAGCGCCAGTTCATCCGTCCGGATCCGAGATGGCGTTGTGGACCACACCATGACGGCCTGGGGCCGCGTAGCAGCGTGGGGGAGCCGGTCAGCCCTGAATGGAGAAGAACAGCGTGTCCATGGTGTGTCCGTGCTTGAGAGCGCTCTGCCATTCGTCGTGCTCGACCCGCATCATGTCGATGAGTCTCTTGGCCTCATGGGTGAAGGCGGTGTCCATGCGGTCCAGGACCGCGGCGTAGGCGTCGGCGAGTGGCTTGGTCTTGGCCAGCGGTAGACGGCCGATGGCCGGGTACCCGTCCATGGGCGACGGAACGTGGAAGGGGATCTCGTCGGGCGGCCCGGCGAACAGGAAGTCGAGCGGCAGCAGATCGGCGGGGACGCCGAGGCGTCGCAACTCGTCGCCCATGCGCCCGAAGAACGTGGAGGGCTTGGAGTACACGCCGAAATCCATGGGGTCGGACCCGCTCCAGTCGATGATGTGCTGGAGCGCCTTGTAATACGCGTGGCCCACGTATGCACCGTCCGCGTTGGCGTGGCCCGCGAGGAGGTGGTCGAGTGCCTCGGGGATCGTGAGGCCCAGATCGATGCCTTGGCGTTCGAGGCTGAGCTGGTCGGCGTGGGCGTCCTTGCGTATGTGATCGCGGAGCATTTCCTGCTGAATCGCGGCGAGTTCGCCACCTTGGAGGTAGGACACGACGTGGCTCTGGTTGGCTGTGGTCATCGTGATGATGTGGCTCATGCGCCTCATGGTGGCAGCGGGCGCGGACAAGACGCCGTGCGGGGTTGGGAGGCACTCGTGGGTTGGGGCCGGCGCGTTCCTTACCCTCCGTCTATCGCAGGGGCAGGGGGTGCGGGATGAACGCCCGCTTCCCCTCCTGCCATGACTGCCTCGACGACCACAGCCGCCTCGTGAACCGGTGGCCGCCCGCACGAACGGAATGCCCTTACCGGCTCCTGCCCGCGCACGGGTCGGCCTCGTTCAAGCCCTTCGTACCCAGGAAGACCCGGCCTCGGGCTGCGGCTCGGGGCGTTCCTCACGTACCCGTGCTCGGACATGGCTCGACGCCGGCCGCTGCCGCGCGAGAGGCAACCGGTCCCGCCTCTGCGGATCGTTGACCATCGGTCCGCCCCTCTCGGGACTGGTGGGATCGCACGTTGAGGTGTCGCGTATTCATCGGTGAGGTCGGTCCCGGGCCACCGTGGGTGGTCGCCGGGCGTATCGGGCCGAGATTCCTCCGACGCAACCGGATAGGTGCGCCGCCGTCGAAGGCGTGATGATCGTCAATATGGTCTCACCGCAAGGTACTGGCCAGGTAGGCGTTGCGGATTCTGATGAGGCGGGGCATGTACCAGCTCAGAACGGTGCGGTCGGCGACGCGTCCGAGAAGCCCGAACGGCGAGGCAAAGTCGATGACATCCCTCATCACGGTGCCGCCGGTGCCGTCCGGCTCGAAATGATGACTGTGATGCCACCGCTTGAAGGGCCCGGCATCCTGCTCGTCCACGAAGCACCGGGGCGGGTCATGCGCCGTAATACGCGCGGTGAGGTGCCAGGTCAGGCCGAAGTGGCGAGCCTGGAAGGTCACCGTGTCGCCGAGTGAGAGGCCGCCTCGGGTCCTGCCGTCGACCGCCCGCTCCGACGAACCGGCCATCGACCGCGTGTGCATCTCCACGTCGAGGCATGCCTCGAACACCTGGTCCGGGGGTGCGGCGACGGCTGTCACGATCTCGAACTGCGGCACCGGGCCATCCTATAAGGGCGGGATAGGCGGTTCCGGCCCGTGGGCGCTCCAAGCGCTGGAACAGAGTGTGGTGCTTGGCCTCGGTCTTCGAGGTCCGGGTGGTGGTGGCCGCCGGCCCGTCGTCGGCCGCGACGCGTAGTGCCTGAAGTTCCCCGGCCTTGACCGCGGCCTCGATCCGCTCGGCACCGGCCATGCGGGCCGTGCCGGCGTCGTCGTCGCCCTCGCGGTATGCCGTGGTACGCAG
>NZ_JBQQBV010000019.1:0-167451 GCF_052246355.1 Streptomyces sp. 3N207
CCGCGCACCTGGATGCGCGGGCCGGGGCCGCTCTTCCATGCCGGGCCGGCCGGGCCGGCCGGGCCGGCCGGGCGCGGAAATTCATATGACGCGCCGCCGGTCACGCCCTACCGTCGTGGGTGTGAACGAACGCACCTCCCGGTGCGCAGACGACGGTTACTTCTTTGGCAGAACAGGTTCGAATCCTGAAACCCGTCGTCGCATCCGATCTCGGGAGGCGTGCTCGGCACACGCCGGAGCGCCCGGTGCGTGGACGACGGTTACTTCACTTTCCATGAACCGGCCCGTCGTCCGTCCTCAGTCCTCGGGCGCTTCCGGAATGCCGCACGCCTGCTTTTCCCCGAGGCGCATGCCGTTCCACGCACTGTGCAGGCAATTCGGGGGAATCATGAGCAAGTTCAACAAGCAGCACACGCATGCGCGCAACGCGCTCACCGTCACCCACGAGGGTGGCAAGGCGTACGTACGGGATGCCAAGTCCGAGCTCGTACTGCTCGCCGTGGTGAACATGGTCGGTGAGGACACCTTCTACGAGTCGGCCGCCGACCGCGACAACCGGTACGCGGACCTCGTGCACACCGTCGCCGTCGAGGACGGCCCCTGGACGGCCCGCTTCGTGGCGTGGCTGCGTGACGAGGCGCAGATGCGCTCCGCCTCGCTGGTCGCCGCCGCGCACGCCGTCTGGGCGCGGCTGGCCGAGGGCAAGCACGGCGACAACCGCGAGATCGTGGCCGCCGCCTGCCGACGCGCCGACGAGCCGGGCGAGTTCCTGGCCTACTGGACGGCCACGTTCGGCCGCGCCGTTCCCAAGCCCGTCAAGCGGGGCCTCGGCGACGCGGTGCGCCGGCTCTACAACGAGAAGGCGCTGCTGAAGTACGACACCGACAGCCACGCCTTCCGGTTCGGCGACGTGCTGGAGCTGATCCACGCCGCGCCCGACCCGGACAAGCCGTGGCAGGGCGAGCTGTTCCGGCACGCGATCGACCGCAGGCACGGCCGCGACGCGCAGATCCCCGAGGCACTGCCGACGGTGGCGGCCCGCGCCGAGCTGATGGCGGTCCCTGCCGCCGACAGGCAGTACGTGCCCACCCGGTCGGAAGGGCCCGCCGTTCTCGCTCGCGCCGGAATGACCTGGGAGGCGCTGGCGGGCTGGCTCCAGGGCCCGATGGACGCGGCGGCGTGGGAGGCCGTGCTGCCCTCGATGGGGCTGATGGCCCAGCTGCGCAACCTGCGTAACTTCGACCGCGCCGGTGTCTCGGACGAGGCGGCGCAGCAGGTCCTCGACCGGCTGCGGGACCCGGAGCAGATCGCCCGCTCCCGGCAGTTCCCGTACCGCTTCCTGTCCGCGTACCGCGCCGCTCCGTCGCTGCGCTGGGCGCACGCGCTGGAGCAGGCACTCGCCGCCTCCACCGCGAACGTCCCGTCGCTGCCCGGCCGTACGCTGCTGCTCGTCGACTCCTCGGGCTCCATGCAGGGCTCGGTCTCGGCACGCTCCAGCGTCACGCATGCGGACGTGGGCGCGCTGTTCGGCGCCACGCTCGCACACCGCGGTGAGCAGGTGGAGATGTACGGGTTCGCCAACGGGCACTTCCGGCACGAGCTGCCCCGGGGCGGCTCGGTGCTCCCGGCCATCGAGGCGTTCCGCTCCCGGCTGGGTGAGGTCGGGTACGGCACGGAGACGGTGGCGGCGCTGCGGGCGACCTTCGACGGCCACGACCGGGTCGTGATCGTCTCGGACATGCAGGCGTTCCACTACCCGGGGAACGGAGCGCGTGGCGTCTCGGTCTCCGAGGCGGTGCCGGCCTCCGTGCCGGTGTTCGGCGTCAACACCTCCGGGTACGCGCCGTCCGCGCTGGACACCTCGCGGCCCAACCGCTTCGAGATCGGGGGCTTCTCCGACAAGCTGTTCACCATGATGGCGATGCTGGCCGAGGGCGAGGGGGCCGTCGGGTGGCCGTGGGAGAGCGGCACGTAGCCCCTGAGGGGCGGCATGGAGTGCAGACGATGACATGCAGGTCTGTCGTCTCGCTCGTGCCGTCCCTCACCGGGACACGGGGAGCAGCGCTCCGCTGACCAGCCCGCGCACGGTCCGTACGGCAGCCGTGGCCCAGGCAGCCACCAGCAGTGCGTACAGCCCTGTTGCCAGCCAGCCGAAGGCATCGGCACCGGTGTGCCGCCACACTGCCGCGGCTCCGGTCACACAGGTGCCAACGGGAAAGGTGAAAGCCCACCAGGTCAGGGAGAAACGCATTCCCTGCCGCGCGGCCCGCACCACCAGCGCGGCGGACAGCGCGAGCCACAGCAGGGCGAAACCGAGCACCGGCACCCCGTACAGCACCGACAGCGCCCCGAAGGAGCCGGGCTCGATGTCGGCAAGGTTGCCCAGCGCTGTCGCCGACTGCCCCAGCGGGCCGAGGACGAGGAAGAGCACCGGCGTCCTCGGCACCGGCAACGGGCCGTCGTGCAGGAGCCGCGCGAAGACCAGCGGCAGGATCAGCAGTGTTGCCAGCAGGCTCATCCCGAAGAGCGCGAAGGAGCCCAGCAGCATCGTCTGCCTCGGCTGCCCCGCGGGCAGCTGCGCCGCCAGCGGCGGGCCGAGCGCCGCGGAGACCATCGGCGCCACCACCGGCAGCAGCCACACCGGGCTGGCGCTGCCCGGCCGCACATCATGCCGGGTGATCATCAGATACGGCACGGCCACCGTCGCCACCAGCCCCACCGCCGTACCGGCCGCCCACAGCGCCGCATCGATGCCCACGGCCCCCGGCACCCGGAGCGCCAGTGCCCCGCCGCCCACGGCCAGCAGCGCCATCGCCAGGCAGCCGTAGAACGGGGCCACTTCCGGATCGAGCAGCTGGGCGCGGGCCCGGTCCCGGTGCCGCAGCCAGTGCCCGGCGCGGGCCACCAGCAGCACCAGCAGCCCCGCCGCCGCCAGCGTCCATAGGCCGTCCAGCACGGCGTGCGGCGGCTGGACGGGCAGCGTGGTGCCGGCGGCGGGGACGATGGCGGTGCCCATCACCGCCGCGTACCAGTTCGGGCCCAGCGCGCGCAGCCGGGCGGGGGCGGAAGCGCTCAGTTTCGCGGCCGGGGCCGGGGTCGGGGCGCCGGTGGTGGCGCGTACGGATGCGGTCATGTACTCACGCTCGTCCCGGGCGGGCCGAACGGCCAGAGAGCGTGCCCCTATGAGGGCATAAGCTGGGCCTATGAGTGAAGCGGAGGGTGTGCCCGGTGGGCTGGCACACCGGGTGCCGGACCTGGGGGCGCTGGAGCTGTTGCTGGCCGTCGCCCGGCTCGGCAGCCTGGGACGCGCTGCCCGCGAGAGGGGCGTGAGCCAGCCCGCGGCCAGCGGCCGTATCCGCTCCATGGAACGGATGCTGGGCGTCACCCTGCTGGAGCGCTCACCGCGCGGCTCGCGGCTGACGGCAGCCGGCGTGCTGGTCACCGACTGGGCGCGGCGCATCGTGGAGTCCGCCGAGTCCTTCGACGCGGGCGTCAGTGCGCTGCGCGACCGCCGCGACTCCCGGCTGACCGTCGCGGCTTCCATGACGATCGCGGAGTATCTGCTGCCCGGCTGGCTGATCGCGCTGCGGACCGAGCGGCCGGACACCGCCGTCTCGCTGCGCGCGGGCAACAGCGCGGCCGTGGCCCGTATGGTCCTGGACACGGAGGCCGACCTGGGCTTCGTCGAGGGGCTGGGGGTGCCGCCCGGGCTGGACGGTACCGTCATCGCCCGTGACCGGCTGCTCGTCGTCGCGGCCCCCGGCCACCCGTGGACCCGGCGCCGCAAGCCGGTCGGGCTGCACGAACTGGCCGCCGCCGGGCTGGTGCTGCGCGAGCCGGGCTCCGGTACGCGGCAGGTCCTGGACGCCGCGCTCGCCGAACACGGCGGGCTGGCGCCGCCGCTGCTGGAACTGGCCTCCACCACGGCCGTCAAGGCGGCGGCAGTCAGCGGCGCGGGCCCCGCCGTGCTCAGCGAACTGGCGGTGGGCGAGGAGCTGTCGGCGCGACGGTTGACCGAGGTCACGGTGGCCGGGCCCGAACTCGGCCGCGCGCTGCGGGCGGTCTGGCCCCGCGGATCAAGACCCACGGGGCCCGCACGTCAGCTGCTGGCCCTCACCCGCTGACGCCGGATGCCGCCGCGCTGACCAGGGCCTGCATCAGCCGGAGGTCCTCGCCTGCCTCCGGGTGCCACTGGACGCCCAGTACGAAGTGACCGACGGTGCCCGGGAGTTCGAGAGCTTCGACGGTGCCGTCGTGGGCTGCGTGTGCGGTGGCGACGAGGCCCTCGCCGAGCCTGTCCACCGCCTGGTGGTGGTACGTCGGTACGGAGACGGTCGCCTCGTCCTCCAGCACCTTGGCGAGCAGGGTGCCGGGGACGGGGGTGACGTCGTGGGGGGTGAAGACGCCGGGGGCGCCGCGGTGCGCTTCCGTGGTGGGCATGTGCTGGACGAGGCTGCCGCCCAGCGCGACGTTGAGGATCTGCATGCCCCGGCAGACGGCCAGCAGAGGAATGCGCCGGGCCAGTGCCTCGCGGGTGAGGGCCAGCTCCCAGGCGTCGCGTTCGGGGTACGCGGGACCGGTGCGCGGCTCGCGGTCGGCGCCGTAGCGGGGCGGGTCGATGTCGGGGCCGCCCGCCGTGACGAGGCCGTCGAGGCGGGAGAGGGTGTCCGCTGCTGCCGCGGGGTCGTCGTCGGGCGGGAGGAGCACTGCGCGGGCGCCGGCCTGCTGCGCCATGCGGTGGTAGCCGGCCGGCAGGAGCGCTGCGGGCAGGTGCCAGTCGCCCCAGCGGGCCGAGGCTTCGAGGTAGGTGGTGATGCCGATGAGGGGTGGTGCCACGGTTCTCCTTCGCGGAGGGCGCATTGGGCGCGTGTTGGTGCGGTGCGTTGGCTTCTGCGGGTGCGTCGTGGCTGTGGGGGCACCTCCCGGCCGGAGGCTGGGGGAGCAGTTCCCCGCGCCCCTTACGGGGCGCCGCAAGTCCTAGTCCTTCAGTTCTTCTTCCGCCTTGGCCAGTGCTGCGAACTCTTCCTCCGGGGCCGCTGCCACCAGATGGTGCCGGGAGTAGAGGGCGAAGTAGGCGATCGCGACCGCGTAGACGGCCAGGGCGATCAATGCTGCCTGCTTGTCGACCAGGAAGGTGGCCACCAGCGCTGCGAGGGCCAGGACCAGGGCGACGGAGGACGTCAGTACGCCGCCCGGGGTGCGGTAGGGGCGGTCCAGGTGGGGCTCACGCTTGCGCAGCACGATGTGGGAGAGCGACATCAGCGCGTAGGAGATGGTGGCGCCGAAGACCGCGATGTTCAGCATCGTCGCGCCGTCCCCGCTGCTCGCGGCGAGGGCGAAGCCCAGCGCTCCGGGCAGCAGCAGGCCGAGGTAGGGCGCCTTGCGGCGGCTGGTGAGGGAGAGGAAGCGGGGCAGATAGCCCGCCCGGGAGAGGGCGAAGAGCTGGCGGGAGCCGGCGAAGATGAGGGAGAAGAACGAGGCGACCAGACCGGCCAGCCCCGCGTAGTTGACGACGCGGGAGAGCGCGGTGGCCTTGCCGTCCGGCTCCAGAGCCTCGACCAGCGGGTTGCCGACGTCCTGGATGGCCGCCGAGCCCCGCGCCCCGGTGGCGGTCACGAAGGTGAGCAGCGCCAGCAGCAGCAGAATGCCCATCGACCAGGCCATGGCCTTCGGCAGCGTACGGGCGGGATCGCGGGTCTCCTCGGCGGCCAGCGGTACGCCCTCGACGCCGAGGAAGAACCACATGCCGAACGGGAACGCCGCCCAGATGCCGAGCAGGCCGAACGGCAGCCAGGAGCCGGAGCCGAAGGCGCCGTGGTCCACGGGGATATCGTTCAGCGCGCTGGTGTGGAACTCGGTGAGGGCGCCGAGGACGAACACCAGCAGCGCGGCGACCGCGATGGCGGTCACGATGAGCGAGAAGCGCAGTGCCTCGCCGACGCCCCACAGGTGGACGCCGATGAAGAGGGCGAAGCACACGAGGTAGACGGGCCAGCTGGACTCCAGTCCGAACAGGCCGAGGGATTCGATGTAGTCGCCGATGAAACAGACGATGGCGGCCGGTGCGAGGACGTACTCGATAAGGATGGCGGTACCGGTCAGGAAGCCGCCCCACGGGCCCAGGGCGCGCCGCGCGAAGCCGTATCCGCCGCCTGCCGTGGGCAGGATCGCGGACAGCTCGGCCAGCGCGAAGACCATGCAGGTGTACATCAGGCCCATCAGCACGGCGGCGACGGCCAGTCCGCCGAAGCCGCCCTCGGCCAGCCCCGCGTTCCAGCCGGAGTAGTCGCCGGAGACGACGTAGGCGACCCCGAGCCCGGTCAGCAGCAGGGGACCGGCGCTGCCGCGCCGCAGCGTACGGCGCTCCAGATACGCCGCGTCCGGATCGGGCCGCGCGGCCTGGCCGTCCGGGGGGCCCGAGGTGCTCGGGGTGCTCGGGGTGCTGTCCCGGGTGGGGGACTCGGACTGTTCGGTCATGGGCCACACTCCCGCGGTCATCCATTGGTGTGCTGGCATACCTTTGTGGCCGGAGGCGGCCGGGCGCAACCCTTGTGCGTGAAGGAGCTGTAACCGCAACCGGCATTGCACGGCATAGAGGGGCATACTGGACAGGCCCCCTCCGTTGCCCGTATCCGCCCTACGTCAGGAATCCCCGCAGCAGTGAGGCCGTACCCGCGCAGTGCTCGCGGGCGATGGCCCGGGCGCCCTCGCCGTCCCGCTCCAGCACGGCGGCCACCAGTGCCGCGTGCTGCTGCTGGGCGTGCTCCAGGTTCCGCACCAACAGCGGGATGCGGTTCAGCAGATCGTTGAGCTTGGCCCGTACGGCGGCGTACTGCGCGGTCAGCGAGGGGGAGCCGGCCAGCTCCACCAGGGTCAGATGCAGCAGCGTGTCGCGTCTGCGGTAGTCGCCCGGCGTCGCTTCACGGGTGGCGTCCAGCGCTTCCCGCAGCCGGGCGGCCTGAGCCGCGGACAGCCCGCGGGTGGCGCACAACTCGGCGGCGCCCGCCTCCAGGACCTCGCGGAAGGTGAGGGTGTCGGCCAGGTCAGGCGCCCCGGCCGGCAGCCGTACCCGTCCCAGTGCTGCCTCTTCGGTCTCGCCGTTGACCGGCTGGGGGAGTACGAAGGTGCCGCCGTACCGGCCGCGCCTGCTCTCCACCACGCCCTGCTCGGCCAGCACTTTGAGCGCTTCGCGCAGGGTGACGCGGCTGATGCCGAGCCGTTCGGCCAGCTCCCGCTCGGCGGGCAGCCGCTCGCCCTCGGCGACCAGGCCCAGCCGGACGATCTGAAGGATCTGTTCCAGCGCCTCTTCGAAGCCGTTGCCCGCGTGTACGGTACGCAGCACCGTGGCCAGCCTGTCGTCCTCCGGCATGGAACCCCTCCCGTTTCGATGACCCTGACCCTCTTCCGTTTCAAAGGTCTGCACGGCTACCTTATGGCTTCCGCGGACCGACAGGAGGCCCACTCGTGGCAGATCGCACACCATCGCTCGCCGTGTCCGAGCTGAGGAGACTCGTCGACGCGGGCGAGATCGACACCGTCGTCCTGGCCTTCACCGATATGCAAGGACGCCTCCAGGGAAAGCGGTTCGCCGCGCCCTACTTCCTCAACGACGTACTCGACGGCGGCACCGAGGGATGCAACTATCTGCTCGCCGTCGATGTGGAACTCAACACCGTCGACGGCTACGAGATGTCCTCCTGGGAGCGCGGTTACGGCGACTTCGCCATGCACGGCGACACCGCCACCCTGCGCCGCATCCCCTGGAACCCCGGCACCGCGCTGCTCACCGCCGATCTGGCCTGGCACGACGGCTCGCCCGTCGTCGCCTCGCCGCGGCAGATCCTCCAGCGCCAGCTCGACCGGCTCGCCGAGCGCGGCTGGCACGCGTATGTGGGCACCGAGCTGGAGTTCATGGTCTTCCAGGACACCTACGAACAGGCTTGGGACAGCGCCTACCGGGGCCTGACCCCCGCCAACCAGTACAACGTCGACTACTCCATCCTCGGCACCGGACGCGTCGAGCCCCTGCTGCGCCGCATCCGCAACGAGATGGCCGCAGCCGGCATGGTCGTCGAGTCGGCCAAGGGCGAGTGCAATCTGGGCCAGCACGAGATCGCCTTCCGCTACGCCGACGCGCTCACCACCTGTGACCAGCACGTCATCTACAAGACGGGCGCCAAGGAGATCGCCGCGCAGGAGGGCCAGGCGCTCACCTTCATGGCCAAGTACGACGAGCGCGAGGGCAACTCCTGCCACATCCACCTCTCGCTGCGCGACGAGGAGGGTCGCGCCGTCCTCGCCGACGAACAGGGCGAGCACGGCATGTCGCCCCTGATGCGGCACTTCCTGGCCGGACAGCTCGCCGCGCTACGGGAGTTCACCCTGCTGTACGCGCCGAACATCAACTCCTACAAGCGCTTCCAGCCCGGATCCTTCGCCCCCACCGCCGTCGCCTGGGGACCCGACAACCGCACCTGCGCGCTGCGCGTCATCGGCCACGGCCACGGGCACCGGCTGGAGAACCGGGTACCGGGCGGCGACGTCAACCCCTACCTGGCCGTCGCCGGAATGATCGCGGCCGGGCTGCACGGCATCGACAACAAACTGGAGCTCCCGGCGCCCTGCACCGGAAACGCCTACACCGGTGACGCCGCGCACGTACCCACCACACTGCGTGAGGCCGCCGCGTTGTGGCAGGAGAGCACGCCGGCCCGCGAGGCGTTCGGTACCGAAGTGGTGGACCACTACCTCAATATGGCCCGGGTGGAACAGCGGGCCTTCGACACCGCTGTGACGGACTGGGAGCGCTACCGCTCCTTCGAACGCATGTAAGTCTCCCGAGCGCAGGTAAGGACTTCACCGCAGTGCAGCACGAGCAAGAGGAAACCGCCGGAACACCGGCCGAAAAGCTCGAGGTCGTCAACCCGGCGACGGAGGAGCTGATCACCACCGTCCCCGTCACCACCCCCGAGGAGGTCGACCGCGCGGTCGGCCGGGCCGTAGCGGCGCAGACGGCCTGGGCCGCGCTGCCGCCCGCCGACCGGGCCCGGCTGCTGCGCCGGTTCGCCTCCGTGGTCGACGGGCACATCGAGGAGCTCGGCGTCCTGGAGATGCGCGAGGCCGGGCACCCGCTGGGCAACGCCTGCTGGGAGGCGAGCAACGTCCGCGACCTGCTCGACTACTCCGCGGGCGGCGTCGAGCGGCTGACGGGGCAGCAGATCCCGGTGGCCGGCGGCGTCAACCTCACCTTCGCCGAACCACTGGGCGTGGTCGCCGTCATCGCGCCGTGGAACTTCCCCATGCCGATCGCCGCCTGGGGCACCGCGCCCGCGCTGGCGGCCGGTAACGCGGTGCTCCTCAAGCCCGCCGAGAGCACCCCGCTGACCGCACTGCGGCTGGCCGAGCTGGCGCTGGAGGCCGGGCTGCCCGAGGGACTCTTCCAGGTGCTGCCGGGCGAGGGGCCCGTCACCGGTACCGCGCTGGTCGAGCATCCGCGCGTCGCCAAGGTCGTCTTCACCGGCTCCACCGCCGTCGGCAAGCGCATCATGGCCCAGTGCGCGGCGTCCGTGAAGCGCGTGACGCTCGAACTCGGCGGCAAGAGCCCCAACATCGTCTTCGCCGACGCCGACCTGGAGCGCGCAGCGGCCACCGCGCCCGGCTCCTTCCTCGACAACACCGGCCAGGACTGCTGCGCCCGCAGCCGCATCCTCGTCCAGCGCACCGCGTACGACCGGTTCCTGGAACTCCTGGAGCCGGAGGTGCACGCCTTCCGGGCCGGCAACCCCGCCGACAGCACCACCTCCATGGGGCCGCTCATCTCGGCCCGCCACCTCGAGCGCGTACGCGGATACGTACCCGAGGACACGCCCGCACTCATCCGCGGCAGCGTCCCCGAAGGACCCGGCTTCTGGTACCCCGCCACCGTGCTGGAAGGCGCTGCGGGGGAGCGGGCCGCGGTGGAGGAGGTCTTCGGCCCCGTCGCCGTCGTCATCCCCTTCGACGACGAGGACGAGGCGGTACGGCTCGCCAACGACACCGACTACGGGCTCTCCGGCTCCGTGTGGACCCGCGATGTCGCCCGCGCCCTGCGGCTCTCCCGCGGGGTCGCGGCCGGGAACCTCTCCGTCAACTCGCACAGCAGCGTGCGCTACTCCACCCCGTTCGGCGGCTACAAGCAGTCCGGACTCGGCCGCGAGCTCGGCCCCGACGCGCTCGCCGCCTTCACCGAAACGAAGAACGTCTTCATCAGCACCGAGGAGAGCCAGTGAGCGCCACCGACTCCGAGACCGTTGTGTGCCGTCGCCTGGTCGGGCGTACGGCCGTCGTCACCGGCGCGGGCAGCGGCATCGGTCTTGCGACCGCCCGCCGCCTCGCGTCCGAGGGAGCCCATGTCGTCTGCGCCGACGTCGACGACGAGCGCGGGGAGGCTGCCGCCGCGGAGACCGGCGGCCTGTACGTCCAGGCCGACGTCACCGACCCCGAGCAGGTCGAGGCGCTCTTCCGCACCGCGAACGAGACGTACGGCTCCGTCGACATCGCCTTCAACAACGCGGGCATCTCGCCGCCCGACGACGACTCCATCCTGGAGACCGGACTGGACGCCTGGCAGCGCGTGCAGCACGTCAACCTGACGTCGGTGTATCTGTGCTGCAAGGCCGTACTGCCGTACATGCGGGAGCAGGGCCGGGGCTCCATCATCAACACGGCGTCGTTCGTGGCCGTGATGGGCGCCGCCACTTCGCAGATCAGCTACACCGCATCCAAGGGCGGGGTGCTTGCCATGTCGCGCGAACTCGGCGTCCAGTTCGCGCGTGAGGGCATCCGGGTCAACGCGCTGTGCCCCGGGCCGGTCAACACCCCCCTCCTCAAAGAACTCTTCGCCAAGGACCCTGAGCGGGCACAGCGGCGGCTGGTGCATGTGCCCGTGGGGCGGTTTGCCGAGGCCGAGGAGATCGCGGCGGCGGTTGCGTTCCTGGCGAGCGACGATGCGTCCTTTGTGAACGCCGCGGAGTTCCTGGTCGACGGCGGCATCGCAGGCGCCTACGTCACACCTCTGTGACCGCCGCCTCCATTACTTGAGGGCTCCGCGGGCCGCCTCCGTCTGTTGGGGGGCTCCGCCCCCAAACCCCCGGTCCTCGCCGGACCGGCGTTGGGGCGGAGCCCCCGACACGACCTGTCGGCGGCAGCCGAAAACGAAACGAGGCGTGCCCCCCCCACAAGCGACGGCCCCCTCATGGCGTACCCCCTCACACGACGCGCTCCGCGCAATTAGATGTAGCGTGCACAAAGTCACTGTCGATCACACAGGAGGGGCGCCAAAAATGCGCAGCAGATCCGTCCTGACCACTGTCACCACGGCCGCGGCCCTCGCCGCAACCCTCACACCCGCCGCCCCAGCCCAAGCGCACACCGCCCACAAGGCGAAAGTGGCCACACAGGATTGCCCGCGACTTTCAGCGAAGCTGACATGGCACGGGGACAACCGCGCCAAGCTGCAACGCACCATCGACGAACGCGGAAAATGCTCCGCCCATCGGCGGGGCGGCAAGCACGGGGCCCGCCCGGTGGCCGCGTTCGACTGGGACAACACCATCGTCAAGAACGACTCGACCGACGCCACCATCGCCTGGGCCCTCAAGCACGACAAGATCCTGCGCCCCAAGAACTGGGCGGACACCAGCAAGTGGCTCACCCCTGCCGCCGACCGGGCCCTCACGAAGGCGTGCGGCACCGACGTACACGTAGGGCACCCCCTCCCCACGTCCAGCAACGCCGCGTGCGCCGACGAGATCCTCCAGGTGCGCGGCGAAGCCGAGACGATGAGCGGCGAGAAGGCGTTCGCGGGGAACTGGAACCACCGGCGCACCGTTCCCGAGTACGCCTGGGTCCCACAACTCTTCGCGGGGCACACAATCCAGGAGCTCCGCACCTACGCACGGGCCGCCCGCGACGAAGCCCTGGCGGCGCCCGTCGGCAGCGAGCAGAAGGTCGGCACCCACACCGTGCCCGCCTACAGCCGCTACTACGAGCAGCAGAAGGATCTCCTCCGTACGCTCAAGAAGGCCGGGTTCGACGTCTATATCGTCTCCGCGGGCTCCGAGCCGGTGGCGGAGGAGTGGGCGAGCGGCGTCGGTATCGACCGCAAGCACACCCTCGCCATCCGCAGCGTCGTCGAGCACGGCAGGATCACCCCCTGGACCGAGGGCTGCGGCGGCATGCCCCGCAGCAAGGGCGAGGTGATCCCCTACAACGAGGGCAAACGCTGCGTCATCAACCAGGACATCTTCGGCATCAAGGGCGCCCGGGCCTGGCAGCAGCAGGACTGGCGGCACCGCATCGCGATCGGCGGCGGTGACGCGGACACCGATGTCACCTTCGTCGGTGACGCCACGGGCACCCACCTCGCGCTCAACCGCAACAAGCCGGAGCTCATGTGCCGGGGCTACGACGACGCCGACGGTCGCTGGGCGGTGAACCCGATGTTCATCGAGCCGCTGCCGCGCAAGAAGGAGCCGTACCCGTGCGCCACCGAGGGCTTCACCAACCCTGACGGTTCGCTCGGCCCGGTGCGCAGGAGCGACGGTTCGATCATCCGGGACCAGGAGGACACCGCCTACGGCGAGGAGGCGTAGCAAAGGAGGCGTAGCAGGGGCACCCCGCGGGGTCGTACGAATGTGCCATAGGCTGCGACCGTGAGCATGACGACCCCGCCCGGCTGGTACCCCGATCCCGGGCAGACGCCTCAACTCCCGCCTCAGGACCGCTGGTGGGACGGCAGTACCTGGACCAGCCACACCCGGCCCGGCGCGGGCGTCCCCCCGCAGCCGGGCCCGGGCGGCGCGGGGGCCGGGCGGGGCCAGCTCATCGCGGGCATCGTGGGCTCGGTGGTACTGGCCGCCGCGCTCGCGGTGGGCGGGGTACTGCTGCTGGGCGGCGGCTCGGACGACAAGAAGCCGAAGGCGGCCCCTTCCGCCTCCTCTTCCTCCTCCGCGGCGCCGGACGACAGCGCTCCGCCCAAGGACGAGGAGACCCCGTCACCGAGCACGTCCCCCGGCGACGTAGTACCGGAACCGAAGCTCGGCGTCGGGCTGACGCTTCCCAAGGAGTGGGAGCAGGCGAACCCCGACTCCAGCTTCGTCAGCCACAAGACCGAGTACGTGTGCCCCGGTCAGAACACCAACTGCGTGCGCGGCGGCGCCCAGCTGCTGCCCGTCTCCGGCGGCTGGAAGGGCAAGAAAGCGCTGAAGAAGGCCACCGAGCTCCAGGTGGCCAAGAACGCCAAGGAGGCGTACTCCAAGAAGGCGTACGGCGGGATCACCTCGCGCAAGGTCGTCAGGTCCGGTGCGGTCACGGTCGCCGGTCAGCCCGGGTACCGCATCCGCTGGCGGGTGGAGAACAAGCTCGAACCGGACGCTCTGGTCGAGGCAGTCGTCTTCCGCTCACCGCACATCGAGGACGAGACCCTCACCCTGTGGAGCAGCGCCGACATCGCCCCGAAGTCGCCCCCGGCCTCCGATCTGGACAAGCTGCGCAAGGGCGTCGTCAAGACCGGCCTCGGCGAGGAGGACGACGGAAACCACGAGTCCGTCTGAGCAACGGCGCCGTCCCGCCCCCCGGGGACCGGGGCGCGGTCACAGGAATGTCCTGCCCTCGCCCCGGTAGGTGGGCACCGATCCGGTCACGCGGTCGCCCTCAACCAGGTGCAGCATGTCGAACCGTTCACACAGCTCGCCCGCCTTGGCGTGCCGGAACCACACCTTGTCCCCGATCAGCAGATCGTCGGCGGGCGGGCCCAGCAGCGGGGTCTGTACCTCGCCGGGCCCTTCCTGGGGGTCGTAGCGCAGCCCGGCGGGCAGATAAGGGCGGGGCAGCCGGTCGGGACCCGCGGCACCGGAGGCGGGATAGCCGCCGCCCAGCACCGTGACAACGCCCACCCCGGGCCGGCGCACCACCGGCATGGCGAACAGCGCGGCCGGGCGGCCGGTGAACGAGGTGAAGTTGTCGAACAGCAGCGGCGTATACAGCCCCGAGCCGGCCGCGATCTCCGTCACCGCCTCCTCGGCCGCCGTGTGCTGGACGCTTCCCGTACCGCCGCCGTTGACGAACTCCAGATCCGGTGCCACCGCACGGACGGCCCGGACGGCGGCGGCGCGGCGTGCCGCCAGTTCGCGTTTGGCCGCCGCCTGCATCAGCCGTACGGCGCGCGAGCGCAGGGCTGCGCCGGGGACGGCGTCCCCCACGCCCGCCACATGACCCTCGTACGCCATCACGCCCACCAGCTGGAATCCGGGGCGACGCCGGACGGCACGCGCCAGGTCGGCCAGCTCGGCGGGGGAGTGCAGCGGGGAACGGCGGGCTCCGACACGGAGCCGGCCGGCCAACAGCCGCAGCGAGGTGTCCAGTTCGAGGCAGACCCGGATCCGCTCGGCACCGCCGTCCCGCGCCGCGTCGATCAGGGCGAGCTGCGCCGGGTCGTCCACCATCACGGTCACCGCCGCGGCCAGCTTGGGGTCGGACGCCAGCTCGGCGTACCCCGCACGGTCGGCCGACGGGTAGGCCAGCAGTACGTCCGAGATGCCCGATCCGGCCAGCCACAGCGACTCGGCGAGGGTGTAGCTCATCACCCCGCTGAAGCCGTCCTTGGCCAGCACGCGCTCCAACAGCGCCCGGCAGCGCACCGACTTGGTGGCCACCCGCACCGGCTTGCCCGCGGCACGCCGTACGAGGTCGTCCGCGTTGGCGTCGAACGCCGCCAGGTCGACCAGCGCGAGCGGCGCGTCCAGCTGGGCGGTCGCCCGGTCGTACCGGGCGCGGACGGCGGCGAGATCGGCAGTCGTATCGAACACCCTCGCAGCTTGCCAGAGGCGCCCGCCGCCGCCCAGCCCCGGAGCGCCGCGACCGGCGCCGAAAGGCCCGGCCGAGTCCGCACGGGAGCGTGTTCGCCTGCCTCGGCAGGGCGCCCGCCGTCGCCTCGGCACGGTGGTCACCGCCGCCTCGGCACGGTGGTCACCGCCACCTCGGCCGGGTTGCCGTCCCTCCCGGTCTGCACCGTAGAGTGACGCCGCGCGCCGTGACGGACGGCCCGCGGCGAACAGTTCACTGTGGCCACGACGAACATGCCTGCTCAGCCTGGCGTTCGTGCGGGGCGGAATCGCGCGAAGGGGGGCGCACATGGGCACTGACGCCGACCGCGCCGCTGTCCCCGAGCGCCCCGCCACCCCACCCCGTCCCGCTGTCCCGCCGCATCCGTCCAGCGCTCCGGACAAGGCCCCGGCCGCGTCCACCCCCGCACCATCAGCGCCGCCCCGCCCCGCTGTCCCTCCGCGTCCGAGCGTCCCCCCACGTCCCGTCACCTCACTGTTCACCACCGAGCCCGGCGTCGCCGGCGGCACGGCCGGTACGACCGGTACGGGCGAGAAGACGGGGCGCGAGCCGAATGCGGAGCCGACCCCGGAAGACGAGTCCAGCCCACAGATGCCACATTCCAGGGAGAGGGAAGAGGAGGTGGCGGAGCGCTCCGAAGGCGCCTCCGTCCCCGCCCCCCGCGACCCCGCGCACACCCTCCGCCCCCCGGCGCCGGCCCTGCCGCCGCAGCCCGCACCTCCCACCGGTGAACCCCTCACGGCCTCCCGGCGCCCGGCACAGCCCCGCACCGAGCCGGTCGTGCCCCCGTCCCCGCCGCCCGCGGTCGCCCTGCCGCCACCGGGAGTCGCGGCTCGATTCCGTCTGGCCCAGGCCGCCGGCCGCCGCGGGCACGCCCCGCTGACCGCCCGTACGGTCGTCGTCGCCGTCTGCCTCGTACTCGGCGTCGGTCTGCTGGGCGGCGCGGGTACGGGGGTGCTGCTGTCCGGGGACGCCAGTGAACGGCCCGCGGTGGCCGCGGGGTTCGACGGCGCCCGCGCCGCCTGGCACGAGCTCCCCGTCGACGAGCTGTTCCCCCGCTCCCTCAAGGGCGAGGGCGCCGGCCCTGGCGGCGCCGACCGGAGCTGGACACGGGTTGCGGTGGCGCCCGACAGCGGCTGCAAGCACGCCTTCGACCCGCTGCTGACCAAGGCGCTGGCCCCGGTGGGCTGCGCCCGGCTGGTGCGGGCCACCTACGCCGACGAGACCTCCAGCAGCGTCACCACGGTCGGGCTGATGTTCACCAAGGCCGACCCGGCCGCCATGCGCGACCTGCGGGAGCGGTTCGCGGCCCAGAACCTCCCGCAGCGCACCGATCTGATGCCCCGTCCGTACGCCGCGCGCGGCACGGTCGCCGCCGACTTCGGCGATGCGCAGCGGGCGAGCTGGACGGTCCGGGTGCTGCGGGACGCGCCTGTCGTCGTCTACACGGTCTCGGGGTTCGCGGACGGCCGTGTCGTCACCGACCCCCAGTCGGCGAACGACGCCACCCGCAAGGGCGAGACCTCCGCCGCCGCACAGGCTGGGCTCGGTCACGATGCCCAGGGCATCGCCGACCGCATCGAGCGCCGGCTCCGGGAGGCCACGACCCAGCGGGATTCCGGCTCCGGCGACGAGGCGAAGGACCGGGACAAGAAGGACCAGGGCAAGCAAGGCCAGAGCAAGAAGGACCAGGAAAAGACGGATCAGGGCAAGAAGGACCAGGGCGGGGAAGGCGAGGGCAAGGTCGGATGAATCGTGTGCTGCGCACCCTGGTCACCCTCCTGTGTGCCCTGCTCGCCCTCGCGCCCGTCACCGCCGGTACGGCACAGGCGGAGGGCTTCGGGCTCCAGCGCAAGGAGTGGGCCCTCAACGCCCTGCACGCGAAGGAGGCGTGGAAGACCACCAAGGGCCGCGGTATCACCGTCGCCGTACTCGACACCGGCGTCGACGACAGCCATCCCGACCTGCACAAGAACGTCCGCAGCGGCAAGGACATGGTCGGCATGGGGGCCAAGAAGGGCAACCGCGCGTGGGCCCGGCACGGTACTGCCATGGCCGGGATCATCGCCGGTCACGGCCACGGCAAGGGCGGCAAGGACGGGGTCCTCGGTATCGCGCCGGAGGCCCGCATCCTGCCGGTCCGCGTCCTGCTGGAGGACACCGACCCGAAGCGCGCCAAGGCCCGCGGCGAACGGAACACCGCGCTCGCCGACGGCATCCGCTGGGCCGCGGACCACGGCGCCGATGTCATCAACCTCTCGTTGGGCGACGACAGCAACGCCGCACACCCCGACGCCCGCGAGGACGCCGCTGTCCGGTACGCGCTGCGCAAGGGCGCCGTCGTCGTCGCCTCGGCCGGCAACGGCGGCGAGGACGGCGACCATGTCTCCTATCCCGCCGCCTACCCGGGCGTGATCGCGGTGGCCGCCGTCGACCGCAACGGCGCACGGGCCGCGTTCTCCACCCGCCGCTGGTACGCCACCGTGGCCGCGCCCGGCAAGGACATCCTCATCGCCGACCCCGACCGCTCCTACTACCAGGGCTGGGGCACCAGCGCCGCCGCAGCCTTCACCTCGGGCGTCGTGGCGCTCGTCCGTGCAGCGCATCCGGATCTGAGCCCCGCGCAGATCAAGGAGCTGATCTCCGACACCGCGGGCCACACCCCGCAGGGCGGGCGCAGCGACGCGGTCGGCACCGGTGTCGTGGATCCGGCGGCGGCCATCGAGATGGGCTCCCACATCGAGCCGCGGGAACAGCAGCCGCCGGTCGGCAAGTACGGCAAGGAGTACTTCGGCTCGGCAGGGCCCGGCGACGAGGGCGGACCGGGCTGGTTCGCGATCCTGGCCGCCCTGCTCGGGGCGCTGCTGATCGGCGCGGCCCTCGCCGTGCACCGGGGGTTCACCCCGCGGATCCCGCCCCGGCTGCGGACCCGCGTCGGCCTTCCGGGCTCCGGCCCGGACGGGGGGCCAGGGCTGCCCGGCGGTCCATGAGGGTGCGTACCGCGGCGCGGGCCGCGCCCTCCACCGCCGCGATGCCCTCCTCGGCTGTGGCGTGCCCGTCCGAGAGCACCGCCAGCAGCCAGGGGCGGCCAGCGGCGGTGATCCGGCCCACGCTGTTGATCACCCACAGCCCGGTCGCCGTACGTGGCAGCCACCCGTTCTTCACCTCGCCGGATGCCACCCCGGGCGCCTCCACGTGCTCGTCCCCGGCCGCCGTCACGCCCCAGCGCTGCGAGGGGACGACGCCGCGCATCAGCTCCCGTACCCATCGCCGTACCGGCGGCGCGAGTACGTCACGCCGGGGCCCGCTCCCGTGCACGGCGCACAGCAGCGCGAGCTGGTCGGCGGCCGTTGTGGTGCTCAGGCCCCAGCGCCCGTCCTCGGCCGGCCGCGTCCGGGTCAGCCCCAGCAGGCGACCCGCCGCCGCGATGCCCTCCGCGCCCCCGGCAGCCCGCCACAGCGCGTTCGCCGCCTCGTTGTCGCTGCGCTCGATCATCGCGGCGGCCCACGCCCTCTCCTGAGCGGTCACCTCCCGCGCCGGGCCGCCCCACTCGCCCCGTACGCGCAGCAGCAGCGCCACGAGAATGTGCACCTTCATCACGCTCGCCGCCACGAACGGCTCGTCCGCCCGGACCCTCACCGCCACAGGCCCGCCCCCGTCCAGCGACTGCGCGGCCACAGCCAGCCGCGCCGACGGCCCCAGCCCTGCCGGGGACAGCAGCTCGTTCGGCACCCCGTCGCCGCTCTCCGCATCGCTTCGCGCGTTCACCCGACGACGCTATCGCCGCCCGCCCTCCGCGGCGGAGCGGTGGCGGCCACCCGATACGCTCGGTGCGTGGCGCTCAAGAACATTCCCCGGTCGGCCTTCTCCGGCGACGACGGCACCGCCGACACCGAGCTCGCCGACGCGCTCGCCGCCTGGCAGGCCGATCGCCGGGCGCCCGGCGCCGAGACCCGCGTTCTGGCGGCGCTGCACGGAGCCCGGCTGCTCGTGCCCGTCGTCGCCGTCCTCACCGAGGCCGAGACCGGCGAGGACGGGCTGCGCCGCGACAAGACCAGCGAGATGGCGGTCCCCACTCTCAACGCGCCCGGTGGCCGCCGCGCGCTGCCCGCCTTCACCTCCACCGAGGCACTGACCCGCTGGCGCCCCGACGCCCGCCCCGTCGCCGTACCGCTGCCCCAGGCGCTCCAGGCGATGGCGCACGAGCAGGCCGACACGCTGCTCCTCGACCTGGCGGGACCGGTGCCCTACGAGCTGACCGGACCGGCGCTCCACGCGCTCGCCGAGGGCCGCGTCCACACCTCCGCGCTGGCGGACCCCGCCGTGGCCGACGCGCTGCGGGCCGTGCTCGCGGCCGAACCAGCGGTCGCCGGTGCCCATCTCACGCCCGGCAACGGCTCGGGGGACGGCACGCTTGCCCTCGCGCTCGCGCCGGACGCCGAGGTCCAGGCGGTCGCCCAGCGGGTGGCCGGTGCGCTGGCCGCCGACGAGACGCTGCGCGCACGGCTGGTCCGCGGCCTCGACCTGGCGCTCCTCCCCCCGGGCAGCCCGCTGCCCGAGGCGGCCTTCTACCGGGCCTGACCGGGCCTGACCGCGCCCGAGGTGCGAGCCGCCCGGGTGCGTCGGACACTCAGGGAAGTGCCGGGAGAGTCCGGTCCCCGGCTGCCGCCTACGACCCCCACGGGAGGTCGATATGCAGGTCAAGACGCTCCAGGCGAGTCCTGAGCAGCTCAGAGATCTGGAAGACAAGCCACAGCCGGTCGCTGCAGAGTTCCTGGGCACCCTGCTGCTGGTGTTCTTCGGTGTCGGCGCTGCCGTGCTGGCGGCCGAGTACGTCGGCTCGCTGGGTATCGCGCTCACGTTCGGCTTCGTGCTGCTCGCCCTGGCGTACGCCATCGGCCCGATATCCGGCTCCCATGTGAACCCGGCGGTGACGCTCGGGATGTTCCTGGCCGGGCGGCTCGATCTGGAGCTGGCGATCAAGTACTGGATCGCACAGCTCGTCGGCGGTATCGCGGGTGCCGCGCTGCTGTTCCTCGTCGCCAAGCAGGTTCCGGGCCTGGAGACGAGCGGGAGCTTCGGCAGCAACGGCTTCGGCGACCGCTCGGCGGTGCACATCAACACCGGCGGAGCCTTCGTCGCCGAGCTGATCCTGACGTTCCTGCTCGTCTACACGGTGCTCGCGGTCACCCACAAGGTGGCGGTCGTCGGCTTCGACGGGCTGCCGATCGGTATCGCGCTGGCCGTCGTCCACCTGGTCGGCATCCCGCTGACCGGCACTTCCGTCAACCCGGCCCGGAGCCTCGGTCCCGCCGTCTTCGCCGGTGGCGCGGCGCTCACCCAGCTGTGGCTGTTCATCGTGGCACCGCTGGTGGGCGCGGCCGTCGCGGCGTACGTGCACGTGCTCACGCATCCGCAGCCGAACCGGCGGCCACGGCGCGAGATGAGGGTCAGCTGAGCACCCGCGTGCCTATGCTCCGGGGGCACCTCCCGGCCGGAGGCCGGCGGAGGGGCCGAGAGCTTGGGGGAGACTCAGCCGTGCACCGGACCGGTGAACTTCTCGCCGGGCCCCTGGCCGGGCTCGTCGGGGACGGTGGATGCCTCACGGAAGGCCAGCTGGAGCGACTTGAGGCCGTCACGCAGCGGCGCCGCGTGGTAGGAGCCGATCTCGGTGGCGCTCGCGGTCACCAGGCCGGCCAGCGCCTGGATCAGCTTCCGTGCCTCGTCCAGGTCCTTGTGCTGCTCGCCTTCCTCGGCCAGGCCGAGGTTGACGGCGGCGGAGCTCATCAGGTGCACCGCCACGGTGGTGATCACCTCGACCGCCGGGACCTCCGCGATGTCGCGGGTCAGGCTGTCGAAGTCGGGGGTCTGACCGGAGGGCTGCCCGGCGGCTGCGGCGTCGCTCATGCGGATCACCCTAAGCCCCGCCGCTTCCGTACTGTCGTACGGGCCGAGCTGCCGCAGCGGCGAGCACCGCGCGGCGCACCTGGCGCCCTGCTGCTATGCTGGGATATCGACCGGCTGAAGACTGCCCCTGCGGGGACGGCCTCCAGCCCGCAAGTGGAGGCTCCGATCTCCCACCTGGTGGCCCTGCGGGCCGCGGGTCAACGGTCAGGCTGCGCCCCGCGGAGTTCCGCGGCGGTGCTCCCGGTCTGTGAGGAGCCCCGCCTGTGACCCGTCCGGGGCGTTTTTTGCGCCCGCGAGCGGTGGTCACCCACTGATTACTTAACCATGCGCGGTCGTTCGCCAGACGCTCGCGCGGTGTACCCGAGGAGGCCCCATCAGCGCCGAGCCCCGCATCAACGACCGCATTCGCGTCCCCGAGGTGCGACTCGTCGGTCCCAGCGGCGAGCAGGTCGGCATCGTGCCGCTTGCCAAGGCCCTGGAGCTCGCCCAGGAGTACGACCTCGACCTGGTCGAGGTCGCGGCGAACGCCCGTCCGCCGGTGTGCAAGCTCATGGACTACGGCAAGTTCAAGTACGAGTCGGCCATGAAGGCCCGTGAAGCGCGCAAGAACCAGGCGCACACGGTCATCAAGGAGATGAAGCTCCGGCCGAAGATCGATCCGCACGACTACGACACCAAGAAGGGTCACGTCGTCCGGTTCCTCAAGCAGGGTGACAAGGTCAAGATCACGATCATGTTCCGCGGTCGTGAGCAGTCCCGCCCCGAGCTGGGTTTCCGACTGCTGCAGCGGCTGGCGGACGACGTGTCGGACCTGGGCTTCGTGGAGTCCAACCCGAAGCAGGACGGCCGCAACATGATCATGGTTCTCGGTCCGCACAAGAAGAAGACCGAGGCGATGGCCGAGGCCCGTGAGGCGCAGGCCGCCCGCAAGGCGGAGCGCCAGCAGGGGTCCGCTCCCGCTGAGGAGTCCGCCGAGGAGCCTGCCGAGGCGTGAGCCCTCCCGGGGCACCCGCCCTGGAACCCATACGAACAACTGGCGCTTCCGCCTGCCCTTACGACAGCGGGAGCGTCACTGACGAGGAGTGAAACGGCGACATGCCGAAGAACAAGACGCACAGTGGTGCCCGCAAGCGCTTCAAGGTCACCGGCACGGGCAAGGTGATGCGCCAGCGCGCCGGTCGCCGCCACCTTCTCGAGCACAAGCCGTCCACGCTGACGCGCCGCCTTGCCGGTAAGACCGAAGCGGCCCCGGCCGACGCCAAGAAGATCAAGAAGCTTCTCGGCAAGTAAGTCCCCGTACGACCGGGACCCCATCGACCTGGGCCGGAGAGTGAGGTCCCCTCCCGGCCCCGCCAACAAGGAGTAATCACGTGGCACGCGTCAAGCGGGCAGTAAACGCTCAGAAGAAGCGCCGGGCGATCCTGGAGCAGGCCAGCGGCTACCGCGGCCAGCGTTCCCGCCTGTACCGCAAGGCGAAGGAGCAGGTCACCCACTCCTACGTCTACAACTACAACGACCGCAAGAAGCGCAAGGGCGACTTCCGGCAGCTGTGGATCCAGCGGATCAACGCCGCGGCCCGCGCCAACGGCATCACCTACAACCGCTTCATCCAGGGTCTGAAGGCCGCCTCCATCGAGGTCGACCGCAAGATGCTGGCCGACCTGGCGGTCAACGACGCCGCGGCTTTCGCTTCGCTGGTCGAGGTCGCGCAGAAGGCGCTGCCGAGCGACGTCAACGCGCCGAAGGCTGCCTGAGCGCGGCGGCTTCGCCGTTGATCGAGCGTTGTGGCCGACTCCGTCGGCCCTTCCTCCCCCGAGCTCTTCGAGCAGGGGGTACCCCAACTCTCGCCGTCGTGGTTTCTCCCCCATGCTCCGCACGGGGGTGCCCCCACGGCGGCGAGAATTTGTTTATCCGAAAGCGAGCAACTTCCGCCCATGCAGCCCGAGTTGACCTCTGTGCGGTCGCCCCGTGTCACTGCCGCGCGCAAGCTCGGCAAGCGGAGTTTCCGGGGCAAGGAGCGGCGGTTTCTCGCCGAGGGGCCGCAGGCTGTGCGGGAGGCGGTGGAGCACCTCGTCGAGGTGTATGTGACACCGGAGGCCGCCGAGCGGCACGCTGACATCCTGGCGGCGGCCCGCGCAGCGCGCGTCCCCATGCTCACCGCCTCCGCCGAGGTGATCGCGGAGATGTCCGACACCGTGACACCACAGGGCATCGTGGGGCTGTGCCGTTTCCTGGACCGGCCCCTCGCGGAGATCCTGACGGCACGGCCCCGGCTGGTCGCCGTCCTGGCGCACGTACGCGACCCCGGCAACGCGGGCACCGTGCTGCGGTGCGCCGACGCCGCCGGGGCCGACGCGGTGGTGCTGACCGATGCCTCGGTGGACATCTACAACCCCAAGGCGGTACGTGCCTCGGCCGGTTCGCTCTTCCATCTGCCGGTCGTCGTGGACGTGCCCGTCGAAGAGGTGGCCCAGGGGCTGGCCGGAGCCGGAGTACGGGTGCTGGCAGCCGACGGGGCGGGGGACCGGGACCTGGACGAGGAACTGGACGCCGGAGCGATGGCCGGGCCCACGGCGTGGGTGTTCGGCAACGAGGCGTGGGGGCTGCCCGAGGAGACCCGGGCGCTGGCGGACTCCGTCGTGCGGGTGCCCATCCACGGCCGCGCCGAGAGCCTCAACCTGGCGACTGCCGCGGCTGTCTGCCTCTACGCCTCGGCCCGCGCACAGCGGTCCCGCTGAGGGTGCCGCGCGGTCACGCAGAGCTAGTAGGGTGCCGGGGACCGAGGGCGGCCGGAGGAGGGGCGGAACGGGATGGACGTGCAGCCCGACGACCTGCCCGACGGGCTTGTGATCGCCGACGGCGCCGGGCGCGTCGTCTGTTTCAACGCCGCGGCTGTTCGGATCACCGGGCGGGCACGGGAGGAGGCGCTGGGCAGTCCCCTGCACACCGCGCTCCCGCTGGAGGACCTGGACGGCCGCCGCTGGTGGCAGCTCACGGACCCGTACCACGGGCCGGCCATCCGCAACGGGCAGCCCGAGCGGAACCTGCTGCTGTCCGGCGGCCACGAGGTGCTGGTCGCGGCGCGCTATGTACGGGCACACCCGCGGGGGCCCGTCGAGCGCGTCGTCGTCACACTGCGCGGTACGGAGGCCAGGCGGCGCACCGAGCGCAGCCACGCCGAGCTGATCGCCACCGTCGCCCACGAACTGCGCTCGCCGCTCACCTCCGTCAAGGGGTTCACCGCCACCCTGCTGGCCAAGTGGGAGCGCTTCACCGACGACCAGAAGCGGCTGATGCTGGAGACCGTCAACGCCGACGCCAACCGCGTCACCCGGCTGATCGCGGAGCTGCTGGACATCTCCCGTATCGACTCCGGTCGGCTGGAGGTGCGGCGTCAGCGGCTGGACATGGCGGCGGCGGTGCGGCGCCATGTGGAGGCCCACGTCGCGGCAGGCCGGCCCGCCTCCCGGTTCAAGACCGAGATCGCCGACGAGCTGCCCGACCTGTGGGCCGACCCCGACAAGATCGACCAGGTGCTCGCCAATCTGCTGGAAAACGCGGTGCGGCACGGCGAGGGAACTGTCACCATCGAGGTCCAGCCCACCTCGTCCCCCCGCGTGCCGGGCGGTACGGCGACGGCCGTGGCGGTCAGCGACGAGGGGCCAGGTATCCCGGAGGAGTCCATGAGCCGCGTATTCACCCGCTTCTGGCGTGGCAGCAGGCGCGGCGGCACGGGCCTGGGGCTCTACATCGTCAAGGGCATCGTGGAGGCGCACGGCGGGGTCATCACCGTCGAGCGGGCGCCCGCGGGCGGTGCCCGGTTCCGATTTATCCTGCCCGTGGGCGCCCCGGCCTTCATGGCCTGACCGGCCTTGGCGGCACTCCCGGCCGGAGGCCGGGGGAACGCGGCGCTCACGGGCCGACCCCCGCAGCCAGCACCGGAGGCCGGGCCCCTGGCCTCCGCGTATCCGCCACCAGGCGGCCCCCTTTAGACTCGGGCTTCGGCACGCAGTCAGCAGTCATGGCCGGGGCGCAGCCTGGGGGCACCTCCCAGTGATAGCTGGGGGACAATCGGAAACACGGGAAGAGATGTCGGCACCCAACAAGTCGTACGACCCTGTCGAGGTCGAGGCACTGAAACCGGAAGCGATCGACCGGGCCAGGGACGAGGCGCTCGCCGCCGTCGCCGCTGCCGGGGATCTGGAGGCGCTGCGCGAGGTCAAGGCAGCACACGCGGGTGACCGCTCCCCGCTGGCGCTGGCCAACCGCGAGATCGGCGCGCTGCCCCCGCACGCCAAGGCGGAGGCGGGCAAGCGCGTCGGACAGGCCAGGGGGGCTGTCAACAAGGCCCTCAAGGCCCGCCAGGAGGAGCTGGAGCGCGAGCGCGACGAGCGGATGCTGGTCGAGGAGGCGGTGGATGTCACGCTGCCCTACGACCGCCGCCCGGCAGGCGCCCGGCACCCGCTGACCACGCTGTCGGAGCGTATCGAGGACGTCTTCGTGGCGATGGGCTACGAGGTCGCCGAGGGCCCCGAGGTCGAGGCCGAGTGGTTCAACTTCGACGCACTCAACCTGGGCCCCGACCACCCGGCCCGCACCATGCAGGACACCTTCTTCGTACGGGGCCCGGACGGTGCCGAGGACTCCGGCGTGGTGCTGCGGACCCACACCTCACCGGTGCAGATCCGCTCGCTGCTGGAGCGCGAGCTGCCCGTGTACGTCATCTGCCCCGGCCGGGTCTACCGCACCGACGAGCTGGACGCCACGCACACCCCCGTCTTCGGCCAGGTCGAGCTGCTGGCCATCGACGAGGGGCTGACCATGGCCGACCTGAAGGGCACCCTCGACCACATGGTCTCGGCGCTGTTCGGCGAGGGCCTGGGCACCCGGCTGCGCCCGTCCTACTTCCCCTTCACCGAGCCGTCCGCCGAGATGGACATGGTCTGCTTCGTGTGCCGGGGCAAGTCCGTCGGTGACCCGGACAACCCCTGCCGTACGTGCACCAGCGAGGGCTGGATCGAGCTCGGCGGCTGCGGCATGGTCAATCCGCGGGTGCTGACCGCCTGCGGCGTCGACCCGGAGAAGTACAGCGGGTTCGCCTTCGGGTTCGGCATCGAGCGGATGCTGATGTTCCGCCACAACGTCGAAGACATGCGAGACATGGTCGAGGGTGATGTGCGCTTCACCCGGCCGTTCGGGATGGAGATCTGATGCGGGCGCCGCTTTCGTGGCTCCGGGAGTACGTCGACCTGCCGGCCTCGGAGACCGGCCGGGATGTCGCGGCCAGGCTGATCGCTGCCGGTCTCGAGGTCGAGACGGTCGAGCAGACCGGTGCCGGGCTCAAGGGCCCGCTGGTGGTCGGCAAGGTCCTCGCCATCGAGGAGCTGAAGGACTTCAAGAAGCCCATCCGCTACTGCCAGGTGGACGTCGGCCGGGGCGCCGACGACCCGCAGAACATCGTCTGCGGTGCCACCAACTTCGCCGTCGGTGACAAGGTCGTCGTCGTGCTGCCGGGCGCTGAGCTGCCCGGCGGCTTCGAGATCAGTGCCCGTAAGACCTACGGGCACGTCTCGGAGGGCATGATCTGCTCCGAGCGCGAACTGGGCATGGGCGAGGACCACGACGGGATCATGGTGCTGCCGCCCGAGCACGAGGTCGGCACCGACGCGATCGAACTGCTGGAGCTGGTCGACGAGGTGCTCGACATCGCGGTGACGCCCGACCGCGGCTACTGCCTGTCGATGCGGGGTCTCGCCCGCGAGGCGGCAACCGCCTACGGGGTGCCGCTGCGCGACCCTGCGCTGCTGGACGTGCCCGCGCCGAACGCGCACGGCTACCCGGTGAAGGTCGCCGACCGGCTCGGCTGTGACCGGTTCACCGCTCGTACCGTCGCCGGGCTGCGGCCCGAGGCACAGTCACCGATCTGGCTCAAGCGCAGGCTGCAGAAGGCCGGGATGCGTCCCGTCTCGCTGCCCGTCGACATCACCAACTACGTGATGCTGGAGCTGGGCCAGCCGCTGCACGCCTACGACAGGTCCCGTATCGAGGGCGCCATCGGGGTGCGCCGGGCCGAGGACGGCGAGAAGCTGGTCACGCTCGACGGCACCAAGCGCGTTCTGGCCCCCGATGACCTGGTCATCACCGACGATCGCGGGCCGATCGGCCTGGCCGGGGTGATGGGTGGCGCCAACACCGAGATCGCCGACGGCGGTACAGCGCCGGGCACCACCGATGTGGTGATCGAGGCAGCGCACTTCGACTCGGTCTCCGTCGCCCGTACCGCGCGCCGCCACAAGCTCTCCTCCGAGGCTTCGCGCCGCTTCGAACGGGGCGTCGACCCGGCGGCAGCGGCAGCGGCAGCGCAGCGCACCGTCGATCTGCTGGTGCTGCTCGCAGGCGGCACAGCAGAGCCGGGCGTCACCGAGATCACCACGCCGTCAGGGCCGCGCACCGTGCTGCTCGCCGCCGACCACCCCGCCAAGGTTGCGGGCGTCGCATACAGCCGCGAGACCGTCGTCCGCCGCCTCCAGCAGGTCGGCTGCGACGTCTACGGCCAAGATGAGCTGACGGTGACCGTGCCTTCCTGGCGGCCCGATCTGACCGACCCGAACGACCTGGCCGAGGAGGTCATCCGGCTGGAGGGCTACGAGAACCTGCCCTCCACCCTGCCGAGGCCGCTGCCGGGGCGTGGGCTGACCGAGCGGCAGCGGTTGCACCGCCGCGTCGGACGCGCGCTGGCGGGCGCCGGCTATGTCGAGGCCCCGTCGTACCCGTTCGTCGGCGACGCCGTGTTCGACGCGCTGGGCCTGGACGCGGACGACCCGCGCCGCCGCACCGTTCAGCTCGTCAACCCGCTCTCGGACGAGGAGCCGGGGCTGCGCACCACCCTGCTGCCCGGTCTGCTGGCCACGCTGCGCCGCAACGACGGGCGCGGCAGCCACGATCTGGCGCTGTTCGAGACGGGCCTGGTCTTCCTGCCCACCGGTAGCGAGACCACCCCCGAGCGGCTGCCCGTCACCCAGCGGCCCACCGAGCAGCAGCTGTCCTCGCTGGATGCGGCGCTGCCCGAGCAGCCCCGGCACTTGGCGGTCGTTCTGGCGGGCGCCCGCGAGCACGCCGGCTGGTGGGGCAAGGGCCGCCCCGCCGACTGGGCCGACGCCGTCGAGGCCGCCCGCACCGTGGCCGCCGAGACGGGAGTGGAACTCACCCTGGAGAGCGCGAGCTTCGCGCCCTGGCACCCGGGGCGATGCGCAGCGCTCCACGTCCGGCTGGACGGCGAGAAGGTGCTGGCCGGGCACGCCGGCGAGCTGCACCCGCGGGCCGTGAAGGCGCTGGGGCTGCCGGAGCGCACCTGCGCCATGGAGCTCGATCTCGACCTGGTCGAGCGTGCTGCGGCCGGACCGGTGCGGGGCCCGCATGTGTCCACGTTCCCGGTGGCCACCCAGGACGTGGCTCTCATGGTGGACGCGTCGGTGCCGGCTGCCGAGGTGGAGAGCGCACTGCGCGCGGGCGCCGGTGAGCTGCTGGAGTCGCTGCGGCTGTTCGACGTCTTCACCGGTGAGCAGCTTGGCGCCGGCCGTAAGTCGCTGGCCTACGCGCTGCGTTTCCGCGCTCCGGACCGCACGCTGAAGGCCGAGGAGGCGTCCGCAGCACGTGATGCGGCGGTCGCCGAGGCGGTCGAGCGGACTGGCGCGGTGCTGCGGGGCGCCTGAGCGAAGCTCGGCCCGGCGTTCGAGGGGACATCCGGCACTGGCGGATGTCCCCTCATCTTTTCGGGTGAGAAGCCCTGACGATCTTCTGACAGACGTGCGGCGGCGGTTACGGGTGACGGCGTGGCAGCAGCGAACTCATCATCCCGTCCGGCGGACGCACCGCTCCGCAGCCTGATCCCTGCACGTATCGACCGGATGCCCTGGTCCGGCTTCCACACGAAGATGATTGCGGCGCTGGGCTGTGCGTGGATTCTGGACGGCCTGGAGATCACGGTCGCCAGCTCAGTCACCTCGGTTCTCACCCGCTCGGACACGCTGAGTCTGTCCTCCAGCGAGGCGGGTCTGATCGCGACTGTCTACCTGATCGGCCAGGTGACGGGTGCGCTTTTCTTCGGGCGGATGGCCGACCGCTTCGGGCGCCGCAGACTCTTCCTGCTCACCTTCGGTGTCTATCTGTTCGGCAGCGGGCTGACTGCGCTCACCTATGGGCAGGGGTTCGGCTGGGACGCCTATCTGTATCTGACCCGCTTCATCGCGGGGACGGGTATCGGCGGTGAGTACGCGGCGATCAACTCGGCGATCCAGGAGATGATGCCCGCCCGCTTCCGGGGCCGGGTCGACCTGCTGGTCAACGGCACCTACTGGGCGGGGGCCATGGTCGGCACCATTGCCGAGTTGATGATCCTCAGCACCTTCGACGACTCCGTCGCCTGGCGGATCGGCTTCCTGCTCGGCCCCGTTCTGGGCTTTTCGGTGCTGTTCGTCCGCCGTCATCTGCCGGAGAGCCCCCGCTGGCTGATCATGAACGGGAAGGAGGCCGAGGCCGAGGCGGCCATCGCCCGGATCGAGTCCGCAGTACGCAGGCACGGCAAGAAGCTGCCGCCGGTCGACGAGAAGGACGCCATCGAGATCAGCGAGTCGGCACACAGCACCTACGTCACGCTGCTGCGGGTCCTCTTCAAGGAGTACCCCAAGCGGGCCGTGCTCGCCTCGACGCTGATGATCACGCAGTCGTTCCTGTACAACGCCATCTTCTTCACCTACACCCTGGTGCTGACGAAGTTCTACGGCGTCTCCGACAAGGATGCGCCGATGTATCTGCTGGCGTTCGCCGCGGGGAACCTGCTCGGCCCGATCGTCCTTGGGCCGCTCTTCGACATCGTGGGCCGCCGCTGGCTGATCGCGGGGACCTATCTGTTCTCCGGGTGCGCGCTGGCGGTCACCGCGACGCTGTTCGTCGCCGATGTGCTGACCGCGACCACCCAGACCTTCGCCTGGTGCGTCATCTTCTTCTTCGCCTCGGCCGGTGCCTCCTCCGGCTATCTGACCGCGGGCGAGATCTTCCCGCTGGAGGTACGGGGCAAGGCCATCGCGCTCTTCTTCGCCATCGGCCAGGCCGCCGGAGCCACCGGGCCGTACTTCTACGGCTGGCTCATCGGCGACGGGACCGAGCGCGGCAGTCTCTACGTCGGCTTCCTGATGGGCGCCGTCATCATGGTCGTCGGCGGGCTGGCCGAGACGTTCCTCGGGGTGGATGCCGAGCGCAAGTCGCTGGAGTCGGTCGCCAAGCCGCTCTCCGTGGTGCGGACCTCGGTGGGAGCGGCGCGGCGCCGGACGGTCAAGAAGCTCAAGAAGCCCGGCGACAAGCCGGACCAGCCCGGTGACGAGCCACGCGCCGACACCCCCGCGGTCTGAGGGCGGGGGTGTCCGGGGAGGGGGATCGCCGGGTGGCGGGGCGGCGGCTCAGGAGTAGGCGTAGAAGCCCGCGCCCGCCTTCCGGCCCAGCCGGCCCGCGTCGACCATGCGCTGGAGGAGCGGGGGAGCGGCGTACAGCGGCTCCTTGAACTCGGCGTACATCGAATCGGCGACCGAGGCGACGGTGTCGAGGCCGATGAGGTCGGTGAGCTTGAGCGGGCCCATGGGGTGGGCGCAGCCCAGCTCCATGCCGTTGTCGATGTCCTCCCGGCTGGCGATGCCCGACTCGAACATCCGGATGGCGGAGAGCAGATACGGAATCAGCAGCGCGTTGACGACGAAACCGGAGCGGTCCTGGGCGCGGATGGTGTGCTTGCCCAGCACCTGGCCCACCACGGCCTCGGCCCGCTTGACGGTCTCCTCGCCGGTGGTCAGGGCCGGGATGAGCTCGACGAGCTGCTGCACCGGTGCCGGATTGAAGAAGTGGATGCCGATGACCTGGTCGGGGCGCGAGGTCGCGACGGCGAGCTTCACCAGCGGGATCGAGGAGGTGTTCGAGGCCAGGATGGCGTCGGTGCGGGTCACCACCTGGTCCAGCACCTGGAAGATCTCCGTCTTGACCTGCTCGTTCTCGATCACGGCCTCGATGACCAGATCGCGGTCGGCGAAGTCGCCCAGGTCGGTGGTGAAGGACAGCCGCTCCAGCGCCTCGTCGCACTCCTGCCGGCTGATCTTGCCGCGGTCCGCGGCCTTGCCGAGCGAGTTGACCAGCCGGGTGCGGCCGAGCTCCAGGGCCTCGCCGGTGGTCTCGGCGACCATCACCTCCAGGCCGGACCGCGCGCACACCTCCGCGATACCCGCACCCATCTGGCCACAGCCCACCACTCCGACGCGTTCTACGCCGGCTACAGACTCCGTCACCTCGTGCCTTTCGCCGAATTTCACGATCCGCAGCGGACCCGCCCCGGAGTACGAGGGCGCCGGGACACGCTGCTTCGCCGCCCGACGTTACCTGTGTGCGAACAGAGGATGGCGGGCGGGGGCGAAAGGTCACCTATGTGTGGAATGCACAGCCTGGATGAGGAATGCACGGCCTGCTCGGTCCGGCATGGGGACCAGCACGGGAGACCAGCACAGGAGAAGAGCGCCGGTATCGGGCGCTCTTCTCCTCGGGGGCTCAGCTCTTCTCTTCGTGCTTCTCCCGGCGGCCCTGCACGACGGAGTCGGGGCCAGGGGAGACGACGGCCTCGTGGCCGTCCTCGAAACGCACCCGGTACGGAGGCTCACCCTTGGTGCCCAGGACCTCGACGATCTCCGCCGTACGGTCGTGCTGCCCCACGGTCCTTCCGTGCACTAGCAGTTGGTCGCCTGTGTTCGCTCGCATGACACATGCCCTCCAGTTCCCGGTGGTCAGGCGCGGCTGCGCTGTACGACCACGATGCACACCAGTACGGCGAGCGCCGCCGCCGGCGCGGCGGGAGAAAGACGCTCACCGAGTAGGAGCACCGCCCACACCAGCGTAAGCAGCGGCTGCGCAAGTTGCACCTGGCTCGTACGGGCTACTCCGGCGAGCCCCATCGCGCGGTACCAGAACAGCAGCCCGATGAACTGGGAGCCCAGCGCGCCCCACGCCAGACCCGGTACGGAGTGCGCGGTCAGCGTGACGGGCTCGTGCGCCAGGGCGAGCGCGGCGCCGACGGCGGCGAGCGGCAGACAGCCCACCAGTGCCCACCCGATCACCTCCAGCGCGGGCAGTTCCCGTGCCAGCCTGCCGCCCTCGGCGTACCCGGCGGCGCAGATCAGCAGCGCTCCGCACAGGAACAGATCGCCGACGCTGGGGGCGCCGCCGCTCTGGTACAGCGCGAACGCGACCACCACGGCGGCCCCGGCCAGCGCCGCGACCCAGAACAGCGGGGCGGGCCTGGAGCCGGTGCGTACCGAAGAGTAGAGGGCCGTCGTCAGCGGGAGCAGCCCCACGACGACCGCGGCGTGCGAGGTGGTGGAGGTCTCCAGCGCGAGCGTGGTCAGCAGCGGAAACCCGATCACGACGCCGGAAGCGGCGAGCGCGAGCCCGCCCCAGTGCCGCCGCGCGGGAAGCGGCACCCGCCGCACCATGAGCACTCCGCCGGCGACGAGCCCCGCGAGCACGGCCCGTAGTGCCGTCGCCGACCAGGGTCCGAACCCCTCCAGCGTCCAGCTGGTCGCGGGAAAGGTCAGCGAGAAGAGAACGACCCCGAGCGCGGCGAACACGACGCCGGTCCGGGCGGTCCGGCCCACAGGTGCGGGGGCGGAAGGGGCCGGGTGCGCTGCGGGTTGCGACGGACCGGACAGGGAGGGGACGGCCGGGCCGGGGGCCGGCTCACCCGGTACGGTCCCGACCCGGCGTTCCGGGGGCGAGGCCGGGGACGGAGCCGCTATCCGTGCAGTGCAAGTAGCGCTATCGTTGTCTCTCATGGCAGAGCGTAGCAGTGTTGCTGACCTGGCCGCTTCGTTGCGGGATGAGCTGGACCGCTACTCTCCTGGCGGAAAGCTCCCGTCCAGCAGGGCGCTGGTCGAGCGGTTCCGGGCCAGCCCGGTGACCGTCTCGCGGGCGCTGGCGGTGCTGGTCGCCGAGGGGCTGGTGGTCACCCGGCCCGGGATCGGCGCGTTCCGCGCCGAAGCGCGGCGCCCGTACGACGCGCTCCAGCCGCGGGGTGACACCTCGTGGCAGGAGGTGGCGCTCAGTGCGGACGCCTCCGCCGACCAGATGCCCCGCAGCGTCGACGCGAGCGGTGTGACGACCACGCTCGATGTGCCGCCGCCGGGCGTGCTGGAACTCAACGGCGGCTATCTGCCGCCCGGTCTGCAGCCGGAGAAGGCTCTCGCCGCCGCGCTCGCCCGCGCCGGGCGGCGGCCCGGCGCGTGGCGACGGCCGCCCCTCGAAGGGGTCGAGGAGCTGCGCGACTGGTTCGCGCGGGAGATCGGCGGGCCGTCCGGGACGGTCGCTGCCGAGGAGGTGCTGGTCACCTCGGGCGGGCAGTCGGCGATCACCACCGCGCTGCGCGCCCTCGCGCCCCCGGGTGCCGCTGTACTCGTGGAATCCCCCACCTATCCCGGCATGCTCGCCGCCGCCCGGGCCTCGGGCCTGCGCCCGGTGCCGGTGCCCGTCGAGCCCTGTGGCGTACGGCCCGATCTGCTGGCGGACGCCTTCCGGGCCAGCGGTGCGCGGGTCTTCGTCTGCCAGCCGCTGTTCCAGAACCCGACCGGTGCCGTACTCCGGGCCGACCGGCGCCGCGAGGTGCTCCGGGTGGCGCGCGAAGCCGGCGCCTTCGTCGTCGAGGACGACTTCGCCCGGCAACTCGCGCACGAGGACGCCGGACCGCTCCCGCCCGCGCTGCGCGCCGAGGACCCCGACGGGGTCGTCGTGCATGTCCGCTCGCTGACCAAGATCACATCGCCGAGCCTGCGGGTGGGCGCGCTGGCCGCGTGCGGGCCCGTGCTGGAGCGGCTGCGTGCCATCCAGATCGTCGACAGCTTCTTCGTTCCGCGACCGCTCCAGGAGGCGGCGCTGGAACTGGTCGGCGCCCCCGCCTGGTCTCGCCATCTGCGCACCGTTTCCGCCGAGTTGCGTACCCGGCGCGAGCTCATGGTCACCGCGCTCGCCGGTGAGCTGCCCGTGCTGTGCCTCGATCACGTCCCGCGCGGCGGCTACCACCTGTGGCTGCGGCTCCCCGACGGGGCCGACGAGGGCGCGCTGACCGCCGCCGCGCTGCGTGCCGGTGTCGCCGTCGCCCCAGGCCGCCCCTACTTCGCCGCCGAGTCCCCGGCCCCTCATCTGCGGCTCACCTTCGCTCCGGCGGCGGCGGAGGGCGACATCGTGGAGGGCGTACGCCGCCTCCGTACGGCCTGCGCGGAGGTACTGCCGGGGTAGGGGACTGGGAAGTTGACCCGGCGTCAGGATCGTGTTCCGGCTCAACTCCCGGAAAACTGCGGTGTGTCGAGACTCTCGAACACCCGGCCGTACCGCTCTACTCTCACCGCATGCACGTGCGTATGACGCTGCTCGCCGCGGGCCGCAGCTCCTCGTTGGCGGTCGTGCGCTTCGGCGAGGACCGGTCGCTGGACGCCACCGGATGGGAGGAGGCCGTCCGGCGGGCCCCCGACTTCTCCTACCTGGCGGCTGCCGAGCTGCGCTACTGCTCGCCGTCGGCGCGCTGCCGCGAGACGGGCGCCGTGCTCGGGCTCACCCCGCTCGCCCAGCCGGCGCTGCTCGACTGGAACATGGGCCGCTGGCGCGGCGCCACCCTCGGCGAGGTGGCGGCGCGCGAACCGGACGCCGTCCAGCAGTGGCTCACCGATCCGTGCTCGGCCCCGCACGGGGGCGAGTCCCTGCTGGCCTTCATCCGCCGGATCGGCGGCTGGCTGGACACCCGGCCGGTGGGCGCGGGCGAGTGGGCGGTGGCCGTCACCGAGCCCTCCGTCTTACGAGCAGCGCTCTGCTACGCCCTCAAAGCCCCACCGCACGCCTACTGGCAGCTGGAGACCCACCCGCTCGCCACCGTCACCCTCACCGGGAAGGCGGGCGACTGGCATCTGGACCTGTCGTGATCCGCCGCAATCCCCGGTACTGATCGCCGATTTCAGCCCTCGCACGCCGCTCTGTGGAGAGCGTGGAGCAGCCAGAATCGGTCTGCCTCGGGGCTTCGGCGGCCGTCGGTCATGGCGCGGGAGAGGTGGAACATCGGTGGCGGCCCGGCGACCGGAGCGCCGTCCTCGCGGGCGAGCAGATCGCCGAGCGTCTGCCATACCGCCGCCCGGCCCGCTGCCGGACCGCCGCAGCCGGCACCGCGGCCGGCCGCGCCCTCGTCGGCCGCAGCCCGGGCCGCAAGCTCGGCCCGCAGTCCGCTGCGGCCCTCGGGCGGACCGCAGCCGTCCAGGACGGCCAGCGCGAGCGTGCACAGCGCGTCGTCGGCCAGACCGAGGTGCCGGGCGGCCAGCTCCACGCCGTAACGCTCCATCTCCGGTACGGCGCCCGGCCCGAGGTCGGCGCGGAAGGAGCGGAAGGGTTCCTCGGCCAGCAGCGGCGAGTCCTCCAGCGCCTGCGGCAGCAGGGCGGAGGGCACCTCCTCGATCTCCACATACAACTGCGGGGCGGAGGCCCATTCCTCGTCCAGCCGGGCGCCCGTGGCCCGCGCGACGGCGGCTGCTCCGGCGGCTTGCCAGTCGCTGCCCGCACCGAAGGAGAGCCCGCCCAGATACGCGTCCCACGCTCCGGGGGCCGTGCCGTGGCGTTCGTCCGGGAACAGCATTTCGAAGGCGGAGAGCACCCGTCCGTCCTCGGCGAGGGCGAGCTGGGAGAGCGCGTCGTCGTTCCAGTAGGCGCTCGCCGCCCGGCCGCCGAGGCGGGAGAGGGGGCGCAGCACCTCCTCGCGCGAGCCCTGGAAGCCGTTGTACTCGACGACCACCACGGCGGGCCCCGCCTGGGCCACCGCGATCGGGGACGTCTCGCGGTCGGTGCCGTCGAACAGCTCTTCGAGGAGATCCTCGCCCAGCACCCGCTGCACGGCCCGGTCCGGGTCGCCCCCGAACAGCCGGATCACGTCGGCGACATCAGCACCGCGTACGGCGGTGATGCACGCCGCCTCGTCCAATGCCACCTCGCTCAGCAGCGCGCCGAACTCCTTCTGGGCGCCCTCGCTCTTTTCCACGCTCTCAGCCATGCTGACGAGTATGGGCGGGGGAACTGACAGTGGCTGCTCGGCGGTTGCCGATGGGCGGTTGCGCTCAGCGGTTGCTGACCGACGGGTTGCTGCTCAGCGGTTGACGAAGGCCAGGGCGCCGTCGTCGTAGCGGGCGCCGGCGATGCGGTCGCGGGGTGCCGCCGCCTCGATGTCGGCCAGCTCCGCTGCGCTGAGGGAGACCGAGAGCGCCGCCACGTTCTCCTCCAGGTACTTCTGCCGCCGGGTGCCGGGGATCGGCACCACGTTGTCACCGCGGTGCTGCACCCACGCCAGGGCGAGCTGCCCCGCAGTGACCCCGCGCTGCTCGGCGAGCTGGTTCAGCCGCTCGACGATCGCCAGGTTCCGGTCGAAGTTGTCCCCGGCGAAGCGCGGCATGCTGCGTCGGGCGTCGCCCTCCTCCATGGTGTCGACCGAGGTGTAACGGCCCGTCAGGAAGCCGCGGCCCAGCGGCGAGAACGGCACCACGCCGATGCCCAGTTCGCGGCAGAGCGGGGCGATCTCGTCCTCCAGGTCACGCGTCCACAGCGACCACTCGCTCTGCAACGCGCTGATCGGATGCACCGCGTGGGCCCGCCGGATGGTCTCCGCGCCCGCCTCGGACAGCCCCAAGTGGCGCACCTTGCCCTCGGTCACCAGCTCGGCCATCGCCCCCACGGTCTCCTCGATCGGCACCTCGGGGTCGACGCGGTGCTGGTAGTAGAGGTCGATGTGGTCGGTGCCCAGCCGCCGCAGCGACGCCTCGCACGCCTGGCGTACGTATGCGGCGTCGCCCCGGATGACGGTGGGCTCACCCAGCTTGTTGGCGAAGCCGAACTTCGTCGCCAGCACCACCTTCTCGCGGCGGTCGGCGATGGCCCGGCCGAGCAGTTCCTCGTTGGCGCCCGCACCGTAGAAGTCGGAGGTGTCCAGGAGGTTCACACCAAGATCGAGAGCCCGGTGGATGGTGGCGACGGAGGTCTCGTCGTCGGAGGAGCCGTAGCCGTGGCTCATCCCCATGCAGCCGAGGCCCTGCGCGGAGACGGCGAGATCTCCCAGATGACGGGTGGGAAGGGCGGTCATGGTGGTACCTCCAGTGCCGGGCGCCGGGGTTCGGGGCCCGGGCGCAGGTCGATGCGATCTGTCGTCGACGCTAGGTGCTGGAGTGCGCTCCAACGCAAACCGCCGCCGCACCTCCTGCGCCCGAGCCGCCCCCGTACGCTCAAGTCGCCCCGTGCGTTCAGTCGGCCTCCCGGTGCCACACCAGCGCGGCCGAGATCGGGTGGTGACGGTACTTCTCCCACTTCGGCTTGCGCTCCAGCCAGCGCTCGTCGATGACGCCCTCCCGCATCTCGGCGAGCCGCCATCCGGCGCCCAGCCCCGCTGTCACATGGTCGCTGAGCAGGTGGACATGGGTGCTGATGGCCACGTGCTCGCCGGAGGCGTCGGTGAAGTGGGTGGGCATGCCGGAGGCCATGATGAAGTGCGGGTGGAAGGCGATGACGACGCAGTGCGCGCCCGGCGCCGCCAGTCGCCATGCCTCCTGGTAGAACGGCCGCAGATCGGGCAGATGCTCGTCCATGAGCGAGGAGATCACCAGGTCGTAGGCGCCCGACTCCAGCCCGGTGGCGCGTACGTCGCCCTCCCGGAGCCGGTCGTGGACGCCCTTGGCGCGGGCCAGCCGCAGCATTTCCGGGGTGAGGTCCACCCCGTCGAGCGTGCCGGTGACGCCCTGCCGCCGCAGCCAGCTACCGGTCCGCCCGGTGCCGCACCCCAGGTCGGCCGCGCGCCGCACCCCGCGCCACTCGGGCACGGTCAGCTCGTCCAGCAGCGCGAGGTCCATCACATCCTCGACGGTGTCCTCGTAGGTGCTGACCCATTGGCCGTACCCCGTGGCCACGTCCACAGTGCGGTAGCCACGCGTGTCGAAGTCGGAGAAATCCAGCATGCGGGTGAGTATCACGGCCCCTGCGAGGTCATGGCGACAGGTTTTCCCTTGTCGGCCGGACGTGGCCCGGCCCGGCTCAGGCCCCCGGTTGCGAGGCGTCGAACTCCACGTACTCGATGGTCGAGCCGCCCTGGTGCCGGACGGTCAGGTTCCGGCCGGTGGGCACCACGTTGGGGCCGTCGAGGATCTTGCCGCTGTGCTGCTCGGTGAGCTGCAGGACCTCGTCGAGGCAGTCGACCAGCACGGTGGCGTGGGTGCCGCGGTAGGGGGCGAGTGCTTCCGTCGTCCCGGCCAGCAGGAGAAATCCGCCGATGGTCGCGAGTTCGAGACCGCGGTAGCTGAAGCGCTGCCTCGGCTGTTCGCCGGTGAGGTCCACAAAGGTCGGTAGCGCGGTGTCCAGGTCGTCGACGTAGACGCGGGCGAGGGTGGTGCGGGCTGCGGGCATGACTGTCCCCTTGACCATTTCAATTTTCCCGAAATGTTGAACTGAGCGGCATACTACGGGTGACCTGGTGATGAGGAGGAGGGGAGAGGTGGTGACGCAGCCCTCACGCGAATGGGCGGCGGATCTGGAGATGTCCGAGGTGCTCCACGCCTTGGGCGATCCGGTGCGGCTGGCTCTCGTACGCGACATGGCGGAGAGCGGCGAGAGCCCGTGCAGCCCCGAGTGGCTCCAGGTGCCGCGCTCGACACTCTCCAACCACTGGCGGATCCTTCGGGAAGCGGGCATCACCCGTACCCGCCGGATGGGCAAGGCCCGCCTGATGTCGTTGCGCCGCGATGCTCTCGACGCCCGCTTTCCGGGGCTCCTGGACGCGGTGCTGGCCGACGGGAGACGCTGAGGCAGCCTCAGCGAGGGCCACGCTCAACACCGCGGCATCAGCGTCGGCATCAGCGCGGTATCAGCGACGCGGCTCCGTACGCGCCAGCGCCTGGCGGGCGGCGAGGTACCCCGCGATTTTGAACGCCAGCTCATGGGAGCCGAACCGGTGGGCGCGGGCTTGGCGCAGCACCACCCGGGTTGCCGGAACGACGCCGTGCTCGGGCAGGCTCAGCTGCTCCTCGATCCCCGCGGCAGCCGCCGCGAAGAACCGCGGCAGATCCGCTGCGGGTTCGTACTCCACCGTCAGCCCTTCGGCCGGTTCGAAGGCGAAACCCTCGGCCGGTGAGGGTTCGAAGTCCACAGTGATCTCCGCGAAGTGCGGGGCGCAGTTCTGCTTCTGGTGCAGTACGTGCACGCCGCGGATCGGATACGGCGGGAACCGGGGCGGCACTGACGTCATGCCGAAACGCTACCGTCGGCCGGTGGCCGTACGCGGGGCAGCGCAGTCGACCACCACCCGGGCGATCGGCCCGGTTCTGGGACGAGGCGATGGACTGGACCCTGCACGAGGTGACCGACGATCACGCTGTGTTGCGCTCCGCCAAGGGTGTCGGCCCGTATCTCGAGTTCCTCCGCGCGCCGGGCGTGCAGACCGTGCGGGACCGAACCGGAGGGTCAAGAGTTCTGCGTCCTCGCCCTGTCCTGACGTGGAGCCTTGACGGCACAGGGCTCAATTCGCCGGCTGATGCGCCATGGCACAACGGTCTCGGCCGGTTGATCACATGATTCATTGCATAAAACTGCTGCCCAGCGTATAGTCATGCTCCTGAGGAGGAGGTTTCATGGCAGTGCGCACGGCAGTGGCGGGAGCGAGCGGTTACGCGGGGGGTGAGGTGCTGCGCCTGCTCGCCGGGCATCCGCAGGTCGAGGTCGGGGCGCTGACCGGGAACAGCAACGCCGGGCAGCGCTTCGGGGAGCTCCAGCCGCATCTGGTGCCGTACGCGGACCGGGTGCTGGAGGAGACCACGGCGGAGGTCCTGCGCGGTCACGACGTGGTCTTCCTCGCGCTCCCGCACGGGCAGTCGGCGGCCGTCGCCGAGCAGCTGGGCGACGCAGTGCTGGTCGTGGACTGCGGCGCCGATTTCCGGCTGACCGACGCGGCCGACTGGGAGCGGTTCTACGGCACCCCGCACGCCGGCACCTGGCCGTACGGACTCCCCGAGCTGCCCGGCGCCCGCGAGACGCTGCGCGGGACGAAGCGGATCGCGGTGCCCGGCTGCTTCCCCACCGCCGTCTCCCTCGCGCTGGTGCCCGCCTACGCGAACGGCCTCGCCGAGCCCGACGCCGTGATCGTCGCCGCGACCGGCACCTCCGGTGCCGGCAAGGCACTCAAGCCGCATCTGCTGGGCAGCGAGGTCATGGGCTCGATGAGCCCGTACGGGGTCGGTGGTACGCACCGGCACACCCCCGAGATGATCCAGAACCTCTCGGCTGCCGCGGGGCAGCGCGTCAGCGTCTCCTTCACCCCGACCCTCGCCCCCATGTCCCGCGGCATTCTCGCCACGTGCAGCGCCAAAGCCACCCCCGGCACCACCGCCGAGCAGCTGCGGGCCGGCTATGAGAAGGCGTACCAGGACGAGCCGTTCGTCACCCTGCTCCCGGAGGGCCGGTGGCCCGCGACGGCCGCCGTGCAGGGCTCCAACTCCGTGCACCTCCAGGTCGCGTACGACCCGGAAGCGGACCGCATCATCGTCGTCAGCGCCGTCGACAACCTCACCAAGGGCACCGCGGGCGGTGCCGTGCAAAGCATGAACATCGCCCTCGGCCTGGACGAGGGACTGGGACTTTCCACGATCGGAGTCGCACCATGAGCGTCACAGCGGCCGGCGGGTTCACGGCGGCGGGCATCGCAGTCGGGCTCAAGGAGAGCGGGGCCCCCGACCTCGCACTCGTCGTCAACAACGGGCCGCGTCTCGAGGCGGCCGGGGTCTTCACCGCCAACCGCGTCAAGGCGGCTCCGGTGCTCTGGTCCAAGCAGGTCCTCAAGGGCGGCCGGGTCTCGGCGGTGGTGCTCAACTCCGGCGGCGCCAACGCCTGTACGGGCGCTCCCGGCTTCCAGGACACCCATGCGACCGCGGAGAAAGCAGCCGAGGCGCTGACGGCAGCCACCGGCACCGAACACAGCGCAGCGGAGGTCGCGGTCGCCTCCACGGGGCTGATCGGGCTGCGGCTGCCGATGGACAAGCTGCTGCCCGGCGTCGAGACGGCAGCCGCCGCGCTGTCCGAGCACGGCGGCGAGAAGGCCGCCCTCGCCATCAAGACGACCGACACCGTGCACAAGACCGCCGTCGTCACCAGCCCCGCGGGCTGGACCGTCGGCGGTATGGCCAAGGGCGCGGGCATGCTCGCCCCGGGGCTGGCCACCATGCTCGTCGTCCTGACCACCGACGCCGACCTGGCGGCGGACGAGCTGGACGGCGCGCTGCGCGCCGCCACCCGCACCACCTTCGACCGCATCGACTCCGACGGCGCCATGTCCACCAACGACACCGTGCTGCTGCTCGCCTCGGGCGCGACCGGAGTGCGCCCGGAGCAGGCCGAGTTCGCCGAAGCGGTCCACGCGATCTGCGCCGACCTGGGACAGCAGCTCATCCGGGACGCGGAGGGCGCCTCCAAGGACATCCGGATCGAGGTGGTGGGCGCGGCCAGTGAGGACGAGGCCGTCACGGTGGGCCGCACCATCGCCCGCAACAACCTCCTCAAGTGCGCCATCCACGGCGAGGACCCCAACTGGGGCCGGGTGCTGGCCGCCATCGGCACCACGGACGCGACGTTCGATCCCGACCAGCTGGACGTGTCCATCAACGGCGTACAGGTCTGCCGCGGCGGCTCCGTCGGCGAGGACCGCGACAAGGTCGACATGCGGTTCCGCGAGGTCCGGATCACCGCCGACCTCAACGCCGGCTCCGCGTCCGCGGTCATCTGGTCCAACGACCTGACGGCCGACTACGTCCACGAGAACAGCGCGTACTCGTCATGAGCATTCGACAGCCGAGCAGCGCCCGCAAACACACCGCGCTGCCCAAGGCGCAGATCCTCATCGAGGCGCTGCCCTGGCTGACCCGGCATCACGGCAAGACCGTCGTCATCAAGTTCGGCGGGAACGCGATGGTGGACGAGGAGCTGAAGGCGGCCTTCGCCCAGGATGTGGTCTTCCTGCGGCACGCCGGGCTGCGCCCCGTCGTGGTGCACGGCGGCGGCCCGCAGATCAGCAAGCAGCTGGACCGGCTGGGCCTGGAGTCCGAGTTCCGCGCCGGACTGCGGGTGACCACGCCCGAGATGATGGACGTCGTACGGATGGTGCTGGCGGGCCAGGTGCAGCGCGAGCTGGTCAATCTCCTCAACCAGCACGGCCCGCTCGCCGTCGGCATGACCGGCGAGGACGCCCACATCATGGCGGCCACCAAGCATGTGACCGAAGTGGACGGGGAGGCCGTCGACCTGGGCCGGGTGGGCCGTATCAGCTCCGTCGAGACCGGTGCGATAGAGGCGCTGCTGGACGACGGCCGGATCCCGGTCATCTCCTCCATCGCCCGCAGCGCCGACGACGACCATGTTTACAACGTCAACGCCGACACCGCAGCCGCAGCCCTCGCCGCCTCGCTGGGTGCCGAGACGCTGATGGTCCTCACCGACGTGGAGGGCCTGTACGCGGACTGGCCGAACAGCGACGACGTGATCAGCGAACTGACCGCCGCGGAGCTGGAGAAGCTGCTGCCCGAGCTGGCGAGCGGGATGGTCCCCAAGATGGAGGGCTGCCTGTACGCCGTACGCAACGGGGTGCACACGGCCCGCGTACTGGACGGGCGGGTGCCGCACTCCATCCTGCTGGAGATCTTCACGGACGAGGGCATCGGCACAATGGTCGTCCCCGACGCCGTCCCCGAGCCACACGCAGCACGCCGGAACACGTCGCACAACGCGGAGGGCCACGAATGACCGTCACGCACGACAACTCCGCCCTCACCGGACGGTGGCAGGGCGTGCTGATGAACAACTACGGCACCCCGCGCATCCCCCTCACCCATGGCGAGGGCAGCCTGCTGTGGGACGCGGAGGGCAAGCAGTACACCGACTTCGTCGGCGGTATCGCCGTCAACGCGCTCGGCACCGCCCACCCGGCCGTGGTGCGCGCCGTCTCCGACCAGATCGCCACCCTCGGCCATGTCTCCAACCTCTTCATCGCCGAGCCGCCCGTCGCGCTCGCCGAGAAGCTGCTGGAGGTTGCGGGCCGCCCCGGGAAGGTGTACTTCGCCAACTCCGGTGCGGAGGCCGTCGAAGCCGTCTTCAAGATCGGGCGGCGCACCGGGCGTACCCACATGGTCGCCACCCAGGGCGGCTTCCACGGCCGCACGATGGGCGCCCTCGCACTGACCGGTCAGCCGGCCAAGCAGCAGCCGTTCCGCCCGCTGCCCGGCGACGTCACGCACGTCCCGTACGGCGACACCGAGGCATTGCGCGCCGCGGTCACCGAGGAGACGGCGCTGCTGATCGTCGAACCGATCCAGGGCGAGAACGGCGTCGTCGTACCGCCCGAGGGCTATCTGGCCGCGGCTCGCGAGATCACCGCCACCACCGGAACGCTGCTGGTGCTGGACGAGATCCAGACGGGCATCGGCCGTACGGGGCACTGGTTCGAGTGCCAGGCCCAGGGCGTCGAGCCCGACGTCATCACGCTCGCCAAGGGGCTGGGCGGCGGGCTGCCGCTGGGCGCCACGCTCGCGTTCGGCGCCGCGGCCGAGCTGCTGGAGCCGGGCCAGCACGGCTCCACCTTCGGCGGCAACCCGGTCGCCTGCGCCGCGGGTCTCGCGGTGCTGGAGACCATCGCGGCCGACGGGCTGCTCGACCACGTCAAGCGCGTCGGCGCCCGGTTGCGCGAGGGCATCCAGGGCCTCGGTCACCCGCTCGTCGCGCAGGTCCGTGGTGCGGGGCTGCTGCTGGGTATCGTGCTCTGCGAGCCGGTCGCGCCGCGCGCGCAACAGGCGGCGCAGGACGCGGGATTCCTGGTGAACGCGGTCGCCCCGGACGTCGTCCGGCTCGCTCCGCCGCTGATCGTCGGGGAGGCCGAGGTGGACGCGCTCGTCGGGGCGCTGCCTGCCGTCCTCGACGCGGCAGCGGCCGACGCGGTGGCCGATGCCGCAGCCGGCAGACAGCGATGATCTGAAGCAGATGACCAGAGGGGTACGCGCACGATGACCGAGGAGCAGCACGGGGGACAGGCCGTCCCGCAGACGCGGACGGCCCGCCATCGCCGCATCGTCGACATTCTGGGCAGGCAGCCGGTCCGCTCGCAGAGCCAGCTCGCCAAGCTTCTGGCCGACGACGGGCTCACGGTCACCCAGGCCACCCTCTCCCGGGACCTCGACGAGCTGGGCGCCGTCAAGATCCGCAACACCGGGGGCGAGCTGATCTACGCGGTCCCCGCGGAGGGGGGCGACCCCACCCCGCGGGCTCCGCTGGGCGAGTCAGCCACCGAGGCGCGGATGGCGCGGCTCGCCGGTGAACTCCTCATCTCCGCCGAGGCGTCCGCCAATCTCGTCGTGCTGCGGACCCCTCCGGGGGCGGCGCAGTTTCTGGCCTCGGCCATCGATCAGGCGGGGGTGCACGAGATCATCGGCACCATTGCGGGGGACGACACGCTGCTGCTGATCAGCCGCGCGCCGGACGGTGGGCAGGCGCTGGCCGACCATCTGCTGGCACTGGCCCAGAAGGAGCGCTGAGGGCTCCTGCCCTCGCACGGGCGCTACCCCCCGCTTCCGCGCCCCTTCGGCACCATTCCGCGCGCCTCTCCGGGCGATTACCCTCACGGGTAGCCAGCAGCGCACTGCCGCACCACCCCCCACCCGAGTTGCATGCTGGCGCGGGGTGCCCCCACTTTCACGGCCTACGATCCATGGCCCTCGCAGCCGGGTGACGACTTGACCGCTGCCTCCAGGAGGATCACGGTGAAAGTTCGCAAGCGCTCGGCGGTGCTCGGCACGCTCGTGCTCGCCGCCTCACTCGCGTTATCCACGGCGTCCGCCGAGGAGAAGACCGCACCACGACAGGCAGACGTCGCCCTTACGAAGGTCGCCGAGGCCAAGAACCCCACCGCCGGAACGGCGGGTCCCGACGGCACGGTGTGGATCGCCGAACGGCCCGGCACCGTACGGGTCCTGGATGAGAAGGGGCTCGGCGACCCCGTTGTCGACATCACGGACGAGACCACCGTCGACGGTGAACGCGGCCTTCTCGGCCTCGCTTTCGACCCCGGCCATGAACATCTGTACCTCTCGTTCACCGATCTGAAGGGCAACAGCCGCCTCGACGAGTTCGCCGTCGAGAACGGCGAGGTCCAGCAGGACAGCCGCCGCACGGTCCTCACCCAGGAGCAGCCGTACGCGAACCACAACGGGGGCGACATCGCCTTCGGCCCGGACGGCATGCTCTACGTCGCCTTCGGCGACGGCGGCAGCGCCAACGACCCGCAGGACAACGGCCAGAATCTCGACACGTTCCTCGGCAAGATCCTGCGCATCGACCCCGCCAAGGGCGACCCGTACGCAGTCCCCGAGGACAACCCGTACGTCGGCAAGCCGGGCGTGCGGCCGGAGATCTGGGCGTACGGGCTGCGCAACCCGTGGCGGTTCTCCTTCGACTCCGCGAACGGAGACCTGTTGATCGGCGATGTCGGCCAGAACCGCCGCGAGGAGATCGATTGGGCGCCCGGCAGCAGCAAGGGCGGCGAGAACTACGGCTGGGCCAGGATGGAGGGCACGCTTCCGGTCGCGGGCGAGGAACCCGCGAACCATGTGCCGCCGGTCTTCGAGTACGACCGTGGCTCCTCGCGCTGTTCGGTCACCGGCGGCTACGTCTACCGCGGCAAGGCCGTCCCGCAGCTGCAGGGCAGATACCTCTTCAGCGACTACTGCGAAGGCGACATCCGCGCGCTGGAGATGAAGGACGGCAAGGTGACCGGCGAGACCAACCTCGGCGTCAACGGAGGTGAGGTCGTCTCGTTCGCCGAGGGCGGCGACAAGGAGCTCTACGCACTGGCGCTGGGCGGCGACGTCTACCGGATCGACCCGGCCGCGTAACCCCGCGGAGCTCTAGGGGTTCCGGGCCTCACCGGCGTCCTGCGGGGCGGCGGTGAGGCGGCGGTCGCGGTGGGCGAACCACGCTGCGGCCAGTGCCCCCGAGACGTTGTGCCACACCGAGAAGACGGCGGCGGGCAGCGCAGCCAGAGGGCTGAAGTGCGCGGTGGCCAGGGAGGCAGCCAGGCCCGAGTTCTGCATGCCGACCTCGAAGGCCATGGCACGGCCGGCCGGTTCGCCGAGCCGGGCCAGCCGCCCCACGGCATAACCCAGGATCAGGCCCAGGCCGTTGTGCAGTACGACCGCCAGGAAGACCAGCGCCGCCGCCGACTTGATCGCGTCCGCGCTGCCCGCCACCACGATGGTGACGATGGCCGCGATCGTGATCGCCGACAGCCAGGGCAGCACGGGCAGCGCGCGCGCCACGTAGCGCCCTGCGAGCAGCCGCACCAGCAGCCCGCCGAGCACCGGAAGCAGTACGGTCTTGAGGATGTCGCCGACCATCGAGCCGGTGTCCACGGGCAGGAACTCGCCCGCCAGGAACAGGGTGAGCGGCGGGGTCAGCAACGGTGCGAAGAGCGTGGAGACCGAGGTCACGGAGACCGAAAGGGCCACGTCGCCGCGTGCCAGGTAGGTGACGACGTTCGACGCCGTGCCGCCCGGCGCGCAGCCGACCAGAATCACGCCAGCCGCGAGCTCCGGCGAGAGGCTCAGCGACTGGGCGACCAGCCAGCCGAGTCCTGGCATCACGAGGTACTGCGCCGCGAGTCCCAGCGCGACCACCCAGGGCCGGCGCACGACCCCGCGGAAGTCGGGCAGCGTCATGGTCAGCCCCATGGAGAACATCACGACGCCGAGCAGGTACGGCACCGCCTCCGCGCCGCCCGTGAAGCTGCCCGGAGTCACCAGGCCGAGGCCGCCCGCGAGCAGCACCAGCAGGGGGAAGAGGGTCACCGCGCGGCGGGCCCCGCGCTGCTCGGCCGTGGTACCGGGGGAGTTGACGGGGTCCGGCGCGGCCGGCGAGGTGTTCTGGTGTTCGGTTGGCACCCGGAGAGAAAACGCCCTGTGGGGCCGGTTGGCAAGGCTGTCTCGCGATGTGACCCACCGGCGTGCTCGGGAGGGCCCCTGAACCGGTGACGCGTAAAGGACCATTGCATGTGCTGTGCGCCACCGAGGACCAACACCCCCTCGACCAGGGCCGACTCCCGCGCGGCCTCGGCGGCACGCGCCAACATGGCGGTCTCGTAACGGCGGCTGGCGCCTGAGAGACCGTCCGGACCCTCGTTCTCGCCGCAACCGGCCGACGTGTGGGCGAGTTCGACGGCATCCGGCATCCGGCATCCGGCATCCGGCATCCGGCATCCGGCATCCGGCATCCGGCATCCGGCATCCGGCATCCGGCATCGCCGGGTTCGCGCCCCCGCCCACCGCCGGCATCAGCTGCGCGGCCGCCCGGCTCGCTCCGACCGAGCCCGGCCCTGTCGCAGGGGGCGGGCCCGGCTCTGCCGGATCCGCGGGCCTACCGGGGTCCGGGTGCTCGTACGGTGAGGATGCCCAGCGTGGACTGGGCGGGCAGCAGCCCGGATCCGATCACGGCGGTGAACGCCGGGCGGTTGAGCTCGGCCAGCCGGGCGCAGCCGTCCTCGCCGAGTGCCTGGTACGGCGCCGCGGCCAGCTCGTCCGTCACCCGCTCCACCTCGTCCCGCACCTCACGGCCCCGCTCGGTGGCCGAGCCCTCGGCGTCGACCAGGCCGCGCTCCATGAGCCGGGCGCGGGCCGCCCCCCACTCCTGCTCGCTCCACCCGCGCGAGGCGAAGTTCTCCACCGGGGCCGCGCCGATCCCCGCGAAGGACACCAGCGCCTCGCAGCCGTCCAGCCCGGCGGCCTGCAGCGCCACCAGATGGCCGTCGCCGCGGTGCTCGCGGAGCACGTTCGCCGCCTGCCACAGCGCCAGATGCGGCTCTTCCGGCCAGTCCAGCGCAGCATTGGCGGCAGCCAGTGGGCGCCCGGCGAAATCGGCGGCCTCAGCGGCGGTGCGGGCCAGCTCGGCCGCCTCGGCGAGGCCGGGGTCGGCGATCCGGTCGCCGAGCATGGCCCGCAGCGTCGCGTCCACGCCCCGCGTACGCGCCTCCAGCACCGCCCCTGGCGAGGCGGTCCGCCAGATACCGGGCACGTGCTCGGCGACCGCGTGCGGGCTGAAGCTGTAGAACGTCGCCGTCACCAGCTGGGCCGTCGCTGCTCCGAGCGGAGCCGCCCGCAGGGCGAAATAGGAGGGCCAGCGCGCGGTGGTGTCGTAACCGAGGGCACTGGTCTGTGCGGCGACCTCGGGGGAGAAGTAGACGGATGCATAGACGGGTTCGAGCTGGTGCCACGTCTGCCGCGCGAGACTCGGATAGTCAGCCATGGCCGTAAGCTATCCGCCAATGTGAACGGCGTCAACATGCGGAGGGTGGGCGCCGGTCGCACGCTGACGTCATGGCTGCCAAGAAGAAACCGAAGATCCAGGTGCGCCGCGTCTATGAAGAACCCGATCCCGCAACGGACGGCGCCCGCGTCCTGGTGGACCGCGTCTGGCCGCGCGGTCTGGCCAAGGAGGAAGCCGCGCTGGACGCCTGGCACAAGGAGATCGCCCCCAGTACGGAGCTGCGCAAGTGGTACGGACACGATCCGGACCGCTTCGACGAGTTCGCCGAGCGCTACCGCGCCGAGCTGGCCACGGAGGAGGGCGAACAGGTGATCGGCGACCTACTGGAAACCGCCTCCGGCGCCGGAACGCTCACCCTCCTGACCGCCGTCAAGGACCCGTCGATCGGCCACACCCGAGTGCTGGCCGACGAACTGAAGAACCGCGCCCCGTAAGGAGTGCGGGGAACTGCGCGACCAGCCTGAACACACGCGCACCCGGCCGATCCGCGAAAGGCGTCACGGCGGGATTCCGCAGTGCCGCCGCAGGTCAGGGGCGCTCATTGACGAAGCATACGGAGAAGTGCATACTTATGCTAGCCGGTCAGGCCAACCAGCATGTCTCCGGCGACATCCGGATGACGCTGCACGGCGGGCGGGCCGTGGTGACCGGGCGCCGGTCGGAGCAGTCGCTGTACGACTTCGGCCTGGCGACGTACGACACCGGGGACACCTTCGACCAGTCGATGTCGAAGGGGTTCATCGAGATCTTCGGACTCAGCAGCAAGCCGGCCGCCAAGCGCGACCAGCAGGCGTAGGCTCTGGCCGCTGCCCCGGGACGCCGTCCTGGGAGGGGCAGGGGCATCTCCACTACCAGACGAACAGGCACGTAAACCAGTGAGCAGCGACAACAGCAGCGGCAACGAGGACGTCCGGCTCTGGGGCGGACGCTTCGCGGACGGCCCGGCGGAAGCCCTCGAAAAGCTCTCCGCATCGGTCCACTTCGACTGGCGCCTGGCGCCGTACGACATCGCGGGCTCACGGGCCCACGCCCGCGTCCTGCACAAGGCGGGCCTGCTCACCGACGACGAGCTGGTCCAGATGATCGAGGGCCTGGACCTGCTCGAACGGGACGTCACCTCCGGCGACTTCCAGGGCACCATCGCCGACGAGGACGTCCACACGGCCCTGGAGCGCGGCCTCCTGGAGCGCCTCGGTAAGGACCTGGGCGGCAAGCTCCGTGCGGGCAGGTCCCGCAACGACCAGGTCGCCACCCTCTTCCGGATGTATCTGCGGGACCACGCCCGGGTGATCGGCGGCCTGCTGGCCGAACTGCAGGGCGTGCTCGTCGGCCTCGCCGAGATGCATCCGGATGTGGCGATGCCGGGCCGCACCCACCTCCAGCACGCGCAGCCCGTGCTGTTCGCACACCACGTCCTGGCACACGCCCAGGCCCTCGCGCGGGACGCGGAGCGGCTGCGCCAGTGGGACGCGCGTACAGCGGTGTCGCCGTACGGCTCCGGGGCGCTGGCCGGGTCCTCACTCGGCCTCGACCCGGAGGCCGTCGCCGCCGACCTCGGCTTCGAGGGCGGCAGTGCGGCCAACTCGATCGACGGGACGGCCTCGCGCGACTTCGTCGCGGAGTTCGCGTTCGTCACCGCGATGATCGGAGTCGATCTCTCGAAGATCGCCGAGGAGATCATCATCTGGAACACGAAGGAGTTCTCCTTCGTGACACTGCACGACGCCTTCTCGACCGGCTCCTCGATCATGCCGCAGAAGAAGAACCCGGACATCGCGGAGCTGGCGCGCGGCAAGTCCGGCCGGCTGATCGGCAATCTGACCGGGGTGATGGCGACGCTCAAGGCGCTGCCGCTCGCCTACAACCGGGACCTCCAGGAGGACAAGGAGCCGGTCTTCGACTCCATCGACCAACTGGAGCTGCTGCTGCCAGCGTTCACCGGCATGATGGCGACGCTGACCGTGCACGGCGACCGGATGGCCGAGCTGGCTCCGGCCGGGTTCTCGCTGGCCACCGATGTGGCCGAGTGGCTGGTCAAGCGCGGCGTCCCGTTCCGGGTGGCGCACGAGGTGGCGGGCGCCTGCGTGAAGGAGTGCGAGCGTACGGGCATCGAGCTGGACCAGCTCACCGACGAGCAGTTCGCCGCGATCTCCCCGCACCTTACCCCCGAGGTGCGCGAGGTGCTGAACGTCCCGGGCGCGCTGGCAGCCCGGGACGGCAAGGGCGGTACGGCACCCTCCGCGGTGGCCACCCAGCTCGCGGACCTCCGCATCGACCTGGACCGCCAGCGCGAATGGGCAGACGCCAAGCGCTGACCTCCCACGCGCAGGGGGACGCGCCCCGTCAGGGGCGCGGGGAACTGCGCGCCCAGCCACAACACACCCGCAGCCTGCGAAGGTCAGGCAGGGGCACCCCCTGACCAGAACAGGGGAGGGGCAGCGTCGACACCGCAGGGCAACGCCAAGGTGCGGGGCCCAGCGGCGGCAGCCGAGTACGGTGGTGCGGCACCAGCCGCACCACCGTTCGCACCTTGGCCGGGAGATGCCGATGCCCTTCACCCGTCTCGCTTCCGCCACCACACCGACGGCCCACCTCGGCTTGGGGCTGGCCGCCGTCGGCCGTCCCGCGTACATCACCCTCGGCAGGGAGGCGGAACTGCCCGCCAACCGCACCCCGGAGGCGCTTCGCTCCCGTACGCACGAACTCCTGGACGCGGCCTACGTGCAGGGCGTGCGCTACTTCGACGCGGCGCGTTCCTACGGGCGGGCCGAGGAGTTCCTCGCGGGCTGGCTGCGCGAGCATCCGGAGGCCGACGACGTGGTCGTCGGCAGCAAGTGGGGCTACGCCTATGTGGGGGAGTGGCGTACGGACGCCGAGGTGCACGAGGTCAAGGACCACTCCCTCGCGGCGTTCGAGCGGCAGCTGGCCGAGAGCCGTGAACTGCTCGGCGACCGGCTGGACCTGTACCAGATCCACTCCCTCACCCCGGACAGCCCCGCGCTCAGCGACACCGCGCTGCACGAGCGGCTCGCCGGGCTGGCGGCGGAGGGGGTCACGGTCGGCTTCAGCACCAGCGGGCCCGCGCAGGCCGACGCCATCCGCGCGGCGCTGCGGGTCACCGTGGACGGCGAGCCGCTCTTCCGTACCGTCCAGAGCACCTACAACCTGCTGGAGACCTCGGCGGCCGGTGCGCTGGCCGAGGCGCACGAGGCGGGGCTCACGGTGATCGTCAAGGAGGCGATGGCCAACGGACGGCTGGCCGGTGGCCAGGAGCCCCGCGATCTGCACCTGGTGGCGGAGGCGGCGGGGACCACACCGGATGCCGTCGCGCTCGCCGCGGTGCTGCGGCAGCCGTGGGCGGGAGTCGTCCTCTCCGGCGCGGCCACGGTCGGCGAGCTGCACGCCAACCTGCTGGCCACGGCGGCCGAGCTGGACGAGGCCCAACTGGCCCTGCTGACCGAGCTGGTGGAGGAGCCGGAGGTGTACTGGCGGCGCCGCTCCGAGCTGCCGTGGCAGTGAAGCCGCAGCTCACAAGGCCGGCGTACTGACAGAGTCGCGATTGCGCCGGCGCCCCGCCGCCCCCGCGCGGCGGGGCGCTTTTGCTGTCTCGTATGCGACAACACTGTCTCATACGGGGTAGGGTTGTCTCATGAGTCTGGACCGGGAAGAGCTGCTGAGCACCGCCGCCGATGTGCTGACGCGGCGGCCGACCTCCTCGATGGACGACATCGCCAGGGCCGCCGGCATCAGCCGTGCCACGCTGCACCGGCACTTCGCCGGCCGCGAGGCGCTCGTCCGGGCGCTGGAACAGCTCGGTCTCCGCCGCCTCGACGCGGCGCTGGACGCGGCCCGGCTGGAGGAGGGCGACGCCGCCGAGGCGGTACGGCGCGTCATCGCCCGGACCGAGCCGCTCGCCAGCTTCCTCGGCTTTCTGGTCACCGAGAACCAGCTCTTCGAGCCCGGCGAGCAGCACGAGGGCTGGACCAGGATCGACGAGCGGATCAGCGCCCTGTTCCAGCGCGGACAGCAAGAGGGCACCTTCCGCATCGACCTGTCCCCGGCCTGGCTCACCGAAGCCCTCTACGCGCTGATCACGGCGTCGGCCTGGGCGGTCCAGGACGGCAGGGTCGCGGCCCGCGACTCGGTACGGATGACCGCCGAGCTGCTGCTCGGCGGCGTACGACGGAACAGTTCGAAATGAGCAGCAGAACCGTATGCCCCGGCCCCGAGGTGCGGCCCGGGGCCGACCCCTCCCGGCTGCGCTGGGTCGCCCTCGCGGTGCTGGTACTGGCCGTACTGCTGGTCGGTATCGACGTCACCGTCCTCGGCCTGGCCGCGCCCTTCCTCAGCGAGGACCTGCGCCCCTCCAGCACCCAACTGCTGTGGATCGGCGACGTCTACTCGTTCGTCATCGCCGGGCTGCTGGTCTCCATGGGCAGCCTCGGCGACCGGATCGGGCGCAAGAAGCTGCTGCTCACCGGCTCGGTGGCGTTCGGCGCCCTCTCGGTGCTGACCGCCTATGCGCACAGCGCCGAGGCGATGATCCTGTGGCGGGCACTGATGGGCGTGGCGGGCGCCACCCTGATGCCCGCCACTCTCGCGCTGATCCGCAACATCTTCCCGGACCCGCGGGAGCGCAGCCTGGCCGTGGGCATCTGGGGCGCGATGACGGCCGCCGGCACCGCCATAGGTCCCGTGGTCGGCGGCTTCCTGCTGGAGCACTTCTGGTGGGGCTCCGTCTTCCTGATCAACCTCCCCGTGATGGCCGTACTGGTGCTGGTCGGCAGCAAGCTGCTGCCGGAATCCAGAAACCCGGCGCCGGGACCGTGGGACCTGCCGAGCGTGGGACTGTCGATGGTGGGCATCATCGCGCTCGTCTACGCCGTCAAGGAGGCTGCCGCTTACGGCTTCCGCTGGGACGCCGTGCTGGCCGGCGCCGTCGGACTCGCGGCGCTGTACGCGTTCGTACGCCGCCAACTGCGGCTGCCGGCGCCGCTGCTGGACATGCGGCTGTTCGCCCATCGCGGCTTCAGCGGTGCCGTCCTCGCCGACCTGCTGACCATCCTCGGCCTGTCCGGACTGGTCTTCTTCCTCTCCCAGTTCCTCCAGATGGTGCAGGCACGTACCCCGTTCCAGGCCGGGCTCGCCGAACTGCCCGCCGCCATCGGTTCGATCGTCGCCGGGCTGTTCGCGGGGTGGGTCGCGCGCCGTACGTCCGTGCGGGGCGCCGTCTCCGGGGGGCTCACCGCCGTGGGGCTGGCGCTGGGCGCCTGCCTGTGGCTTCAGGCGACGACGAGCTATCTGCTGCTGGGCGGCGTGCTTCTGGTCGTCGGCGCAGGCGCGGGGCTGGCGTTCACGGTGACCGCCGATGTGATCCTCTCGACGGTGCCGAAGGAGCAGGCCGGCGCGGCCTCGGCGGTCTCGGAGACCGCCTACGAACTGGGCGCCGCGCTCGGCATCGCCCTGCTGGGCTCGGTGGTGACGGGCGTCTACCGCTCCTTCGCCACCCCATCGGGTGTCCCGGAAGGCGCCGCGGAGCGCGCCCGGCAGTCGCTGGGCGAGGCGGTGCGGACGGCAGACACATTGCCGCCCGCGCAGGGAGGGGAACTGCTGGCTGCCGCCCGCGACAGCTTCACGGAGGGCCTGCGGTACGGCGCCACCGCCGGTGCCGTAGTCCTGCTGGCCGCTGCGGTCTTGGCCTGGCGGCTGTTGCGGGGGCAGCGGTTGGGGGACTGACGCCTGTGGGCGAAGGTCAGGCCGCCTTCGCCTTCGTCGCGTAGACGTCCACGTACTCCTGACCCGACAGGCGCATCACATCGCTCATGACCTCGTCGGTCACCGCGCGGAGCACATAGCGGTCGCGGTCCATGCCCTCGTACCGGGAGAAGTCGAGCGGCTCGCCGAACCGGACCGTGATCCGACGCCCGCCGCCGATCCGCGGGAGGCCCTTGCCGCCCGGCTGTACCTCGTCCGTACCGATCATCGCGAACGGCACCACCGGTGCGCCCGTCATCAGGGCGAGCCGCGCGATGCCCGTACGGCCGCGGTAGAGCCGGCCGTCGGGGGAGCGGGTGCCCTCGGGGTAGATGGCGAAGACGTTGCCCTCCTCCAGCACCCGGCGGCCGGTCATCAGCGCGGCGACGCCCCCGCGTCCGCCGTCCCGGTCGACGGGGATCATGCCGACCCCGGTGAAGAACCACGCCATCAGCCGGCCCTTGAGGCTCTTGCCGGTGACGTACTCGTCCTTGCCGATGAAGAAGACCTGGCGGGTGGTGACCAGCGGCAGAATCATCGAGTCGATGAACGTGAGGTGGTTGCCGGCCAGGATCACCGGACCGGAGCCCGGGATGCGGTCGGCCCCTTCGACCTTCGGCCGGAACAGCACGCGAAGAAGCGGGCCGAGCACTGCCTTGATCAGCCGGAAACGGGACAACGGACCCTCCGCCTCAGTCGATATGGCCGTGCGCTTGGTCGATGCGCACGGACGCGCAGATGAGGACGATACTCGCCGCTTCGGGTACCCGGCACACCGGGTTGCTTGCACCGTTACGAGGAATTGACGCGGGTTACTTCCGTATTGCTCCGATCCCCGTTGCTCTACCGGCCGGTGTTTCCGCCGTGTTCGCACGCACGTCTCCCCGGCGCCGCCCGGCCGGTCCTACGATCACCCCGACGTGTGGCAGGGGCCGGTCATCGGTGCCACCGGAGCAGAGGAGAGCGCATGGGACAGGAGCAGCAGCCGGGCCGCAGAACCGTGCTCGGGGCGGCGGCCGTGCTGGGCGCGGCGGGTACGGGCGCGGTCGCGCTCGGCGGTGGTACCGCGCAGGCCGCGGCCCGCCCGTCGGCCCGCGCCGACGGGGGCGGACAAGGCCACCGCAGCCTGCCCACTCCGGCCGTCGTCGCGCACCGCGGCGCCAGCGGTTACCGCCCCGAGCACACCCTCGGCTCCTACCAGCTCGCCCTCGACATGGGCGCCGACGTCATCGAGCAGGACCTCGTCCCCACCAAGGACGGCCACCTGGTGTGCCGGCACGAGAACGACATCACCGCCACCACCGATGTGGCCGACCACCCCGAGTTCGCCTCCCGTAAGACCACCAAGACGGTCGACGGCACAAAGCTGACCGGCTGGTTCACCGAGGACTTCACCCTCAAGGAGCTCAAGACGCTCCGGGCCAAGGAGCGCATCCCCAAGCAGCGCCCGCACAACACCCTCTACGACGGCCGCTGGGAGGTGCCCAGCTTCGAAGAGGTCCTGCAATGGGCCGACAAGCAGGGCAGGCGGCGTGGCCGTCCGGTGTGGCTCCACATCGAGACCAAGCACCCCACCTACTTCCGCAAGCTTGGCCTGGGTCTTGAGAAGCCGCTGGCCAAACTGCTGCGCCGGTACGGACGGCATGAGGCGCAGGCGCCCAACTTCCTCCAGTCCTTCGAGCCGAGCAGCATCCAGCAACTGGGCAAGCTGGTGGAATGCCCCCGCGTCGTCCTGCTGTCCGGCCCCACTTCGCGCCCCTGGGACTTCGTGGAGGCGGGAGACCCGCGCACCGTCGCCGATCTGGTCAAGCCCGAGGGGCTGAAGTGGATCGCCGGCTTCGCGCAGGGCATCGGGCCCACCCTCGACCTGATCATCCCCCGCAAGCAGGACGGCTCCCTCGGCGAGGAGACGACCCTGGTGCGGGACGCACACGCGCAGAAGCTCGTGCTGCACCCGTACACCATGCGCAACGAAAACACCTTCCTGCCCGCCGACTTCCGCAAGGGCGACGACCCGAACGCGTACGGCGACGCGTTCGGCGCCTTCAAGCGCTACTTCGAGACGGGCATCGACGGTCTCTTCTCGGACAACTGCGATACGGCGCTGCTGGCCGCGGCCGACTTCCGCGCCGACCACTGAGCGGTCCCACCCGTACGAGTGGTGCGCCGCCCGCCCCCGCAACCGGGGGCGGGCGGCGCGCGTGCAGCGGCGTATGACCGAACCCTCCCTGATGGAGCCGGGCCTGGGGGCGCTGCTGGACGCCGAGTGCGCCGCCGAGGCCACGGCGCACGCCGGTGCGGACGCCGAGGATCTGCGCCAGGGTGTCTGGCTGCGCTGGCTGGAGCACCTGCGCGACTCCGGGCCGCCCGCCGAGCCCGCCGCGTGGCTGGCCGCCGCTGTACGTGCCGAGGCCCGTGCGGCGGTCGGCGGGCGGCGGCGCGAGGTGCCGCGGGGTGCCGAGCCCGTGCTCCGCGTACCCCGGCAGCGGCGGATCACCGCGGCCGACGGCACCGGCGATCCGGCCAGCGACACCGAGGCCCCGCTGCTGGCCGCCGAGCGGCGCCGCGAACTCGTCGCGGCCATCGGCAGGCTGTCGGGGCGCTGCCCCGCCGTACTGCGGGCGCTGCTGTCCCGTGAAGAGCCCACATACCCCCAAATCGCACATGAGTTGGGAATCTCACAGGGCGCGCTGGGCCCGCTACGTTCCCGCTGTCTGGAATGCCTGCGCAGAATGCTCGCGGCAAAGGTTCCACCACCCGGAACAACGGGAAGGGTGCGAGAGGCAACCGGCGTCACCAGGGCAGACTGCACGGACACGGCACCCTCACTTTCCCGTGCCCGTGCGCACACAACTTGGGGAGGCATGCGCACATGGGCATGAGCGTGACCATCTCTGCGGCGGACGAGCGAGACGCCGAACAGATACTGAAATTGCAGTACCTCTGCTTCCAGAGCGAGGCGGAGCTGTACGGCGACTACCGCATCGAGCCGCTCGTCCAGACGCTGGACGAACTCCGGACCGAACTGGCCGAGGGCTGCATGGTGGTGGCCCGGCTGGGCGAGGAGGTCGTCGGCACCGTGCGCGGCAAGGTCGATGCCGAGGGCACGGCGCGGATCGGCCGGCTGTGTGTGCACCCCCGCCTCCAGGGGCACGGACTGGGCGGGCGGCTGCTCGCCGCCGTCGAGGCCCTCCTCGCCGAGAAGTTCGCACCCAAGCGCTACCACCTGGTGACCGGCAGCCGCAGCGAGGGCAATCTCCGGCTCTACCGGCGGATGGGGTACACCCCCGTGGGCACCGAACGCGACCGCCGGGTGACCCTCGTTGCGCTGGCCAAGGACGCGACGGAGTACGCCACCAGCGCGTAGCGCTTCGCTACGCCCCCGCGCCCCCGATGTTGCGGCTCCGCAGCCACAAAAGGCCCGTCACCGGCAGGGCTACCGGGATGAAGAGGTAGCCCATTCCGTAGTCGGACCAGACGGTGGCGTCCGGGAAGGCGGAGGGTTCCGCCAAAGTCCAGGTGCCCACGGAGAGGACGCCGAGGAGTTCCAGCGCGCAGCAGGTGAGGGCGGCTTTGCGGGCGCCCTCACCGCCGCGGACGAGGGAGAGCGTGATGAACGCGTACACCACTGCGGCGACCGCCGAGAGGATGTAGGCCAGCGGCGCCTCGTGGAAGCGGGTGGACAGCTGGACGACGGAGCGCGAGGCGGCGCCCACCGTGAAGATGCCGTACAGCGTGACCAGCAGCTTGCCGGGGCCCGTGTTGATGCCCGCGCGGCGGGGCGCGGGAACGGTCTTCGAGGGCGTCTGTTCAGCCACCCGCGCCGCCTCCCCAGATGTCGTGGAGCCGCACCTGGAGGACCGCCAGTACGACGGCGCCCGCCACCACCGTCAGCGAGCCCCACTTGGTGCGCTCCGTGAGCGAGATCAGACCCACCACGGGCACGCACGCGACGACGCCGACCAGGTAGGAGAAGAAGATCACCGAGCCGTCCGCCGCGGTCTGACCGCGGGCCACCTGCACGATGCCGACCCCCAGCTGCGCCAGCGCGAGCAGGGTCACCACGGCCATGCCGGCGAAGTGCCAGTCCTTGGTGGGCTGGTCGCGGTAGGCCGCCCAGCCGCACCACGCGGCCAGCATGAGCGCGGCCACGGCGAGCGTGACGGTGAGCGGGGTGAGCATGTGAAGGAGTCTAGAAGGGCGCCCGGGCCCGCCGACGCGCGCCCCCGGGCGCCTGCGTACGCTGCTCGGCATGAAGTTCGAAGCCCCCGTGACCTTGCTGTTCGACAACGACGGCACCCTGCTCTCGTCCATGGACTCCGTGCTCCGCTGCTGGACGAGGTGGGCGCGGGAGTACGGGATCAGCGCGGAGGACTTCGCCGCGGTCGAGCTGCACGGGCGGCCGGCCGTGGACATCGTCGGCGATCTGCTGCCCGCCGCGCAGATCCCCGAGGCACTGGCCCGGATCGAGCGGCTGGAGGTCGAGGACGTGCCGAACGGAGGCGTCGTTCCGCTGCCCGGCACCGCCGAGCTGCTGGCCTCGCTGCCGGAGGGGAGCTGGGCCGTGGTCACCTCGGCCACTCGTGAGCTGGCCGAGGCCCGGCTGGGTGCCGTGGGCATCGAGGCGCCGCTGGTCATCGCCGCGGATGACATCACCCGCGGCAAGCCCGCCCCGGAGCCCTATCTGCTGGCGGCCGGGAAGCTCGGCGCCGACCCGGCACGGTGCGTGGTCTTCGAGGACGCCCCCGCCGGGCTGGAGTCGGGCCGCAGGGCCGGCATGCGGACCGTGGGCTTGGCCACAACACACCCGCGCGGACAGCTGCGCGCCGATGTGGTCGTGGAGCACCTCGGTTCGGTGACGGCGCAGGTCACAGCCTCGGGTGTGACGGTCGTCGCAGAGGACTGAGCGATCCGCGGCACGCCGGGCTGCTGTCCATATTCCCGTCCACGATGCGGACAGAGACCTCGGTGCCGTCCGCCCCGTCTGGTTTACTGAGCCCCATGAACACGACGAGCTGCCGCACGCTTGCGACCGAGGCGACCTGTACGCCCGGTGCTCGTTGTATGCCTATGCGCGCCTGGCCGTCGTGGACCGCCCGGCGAATGTGTGCCCGCTGAGGGCCCCTGCCTGAGCTGACCGAGGCGACTCGCGCCCCGAAGCGAGTCACGAGCCCGCGCACCGAGCCACGCGGGCAGAGCAGCCCCCGCCATCACCGCTGAGCCCCGCCCGGGGCTCCGGGCCGGAGTCCCCCAGCCACCGCTGGGAGGTCCTCCCCCAGGGGGCGCAACCACCCACGCGCACCGCGAACACCGCAGCCGTGGGCGCATTCTGCCCGCACCGTCCCGGACCGCGCCGCGCCCCTCGACGGCACCGTAAGCGCTCATCCCACCGACACCACGGATGTTTCTGTGATCACGACAACGGACCTCACAAAGGTCTACCGCACGCGGGACCGCGAGGTCACCGCACTGGACGGGGTCGATCTCCACGTCAGCGAAGGCGAGGTCTTCGGCGTCGTCGGCCAGAGCGGCGCCGGGAAATCCTCGCTCATCCGCTGCGTCAACCTCCTCGAACGCCCCACCTCAGGCACCGTCACCGTCGACGGCCAGGAGCTCACGGCGCTCGCCGGGAGCGGCAAGCGCGCGGGCAAGGAGCTGCGCGCGGCACGCGGCCGGATCGGCATGGTCTTCCAGCACTTCAACCTGCTGTCCTCGCGCTCGGTGCTCGGCAACGTCGAGCTGCCGCTGGAGATCCTCGGCCACAGCGGACAGGAGCGCACCCGCAAGGCGCGCGAGCTGCTCGACCTGGTCGGCCTCGCCGACAAGGCCAAGGCACACCCCGCGCAGCTCTCCGGCGGCCAGAAGCAGCGGGTCGGCATCGCGCGGGCGCTGGCCGGCGACCCCAAGGTGCTGCTCTCCGACGAGGCGACCTCCGCGCTCGACCCGGAGACCACCCGCTCCGTCCTCCAGCTGCTCCGCGACCTCAAGGAGCAACTGGGCCTCACCGTGCTGCTGATCACGCACGAGATGGACGTCGTCAAGGCCGTCTGCGACTCCGCGGCGCTGATGAAGGACGGCCGTATCACCGAATCCGGCACCGTCCCCGAGCTGCTGGCCACGCCCGGCTCCGAGCTGGCCCGCGAGCTCTTCCCGGTCGGCGGGGTGCCCTCGGCGCCCGGCCGTACGGTCGTGGACATCACCTTCCACGGGGCGACGACCACCGAGCCGGTGATCTCCAAGCTGTCGCGGACCTACGAAGTCGACATCTCCATCCTCGGCGCCGCCATGGACACCGTCGCGGGCAAGCAGGTCGGCCGGATGCGCATCGAGCTGCCCGGCAGCTTCGAGGACAACGTCGTGCCGATCGGCTTCCTGCGCGAACAGGGCCTGACCGTCGATGTCGCCGCCGTCGCGGAGGACAGCAAGGCCGTCGCGGAGGACGACAAGAACGCCGACGCCGACGCCGACGCCGGCGACAGCGCCGAGGGCCTCGCCAAGGAGGGTGCCAAGTGACCTGGTCCGAGATACAGCCGCTGCTGTTCCAGGGATTCTGGGACACCCTCTACATGGTCGGCTGGTCCGCGCTCATCGCGCTGGTCGGCGGTCTGCCGCTCGGCGTGCTGCTCGTCCTCACCGACAAGGGCGGGATGCTGCAGAACGCGCCCGTCAACAAGGTCGTCGGCGCGGTCGTGAACATCGGCAGGTCACTGCCGTTCATCATCCTGCTGATCGCGCTGATCCCCTTCACCCGCTTCGTCGTCGGCCAGTCCGTCGGCTCCACCGCGGCCATCGTGCCGCTGGCCATCGGCGCGATCCCGTTCTTCGCGCGGCTGGTGGAGACCGCCGTCCGGGAGGTCGACCGAGGGCTGGTCGAGGCCGTGCAGGCGATGGGCGGCGGCACCCCCACCGTCGTCTTCAAGGCGCTGCTCCCGCAGGCGCTGCCGTCCCTGGTGGCGGGGCTGACGACGACCGTGATCGTGCTGATCGGGTACTCGGCGATGGCCGGCACCGTCGGCGGTGGCGGCCTCGGCTCGGTGGCCGTGCAGTACGGCTACCAGCGCTTCGAGACCAGCGTCATGATCGCCACGGTGGTCGCGCTCATCGTGATCGTCACCGCCGTACAGATCATCGGCGACGCCGTCGTACGGCTGCTGGCCGCGGGTCGGGGCGGCGCGGGCAGCGGCGACGGAGGCGCCGGCGAACGGCTCGCGCGGCTGGGCCGCGGCCGTACCGTCGGGGTGGCCGCCGCCGTCGTCGTCCCGCTGGCACTCATCGGCTACGGCATCGGCCAGGGCGGCGAGGACAAGCAGACCCTCAAGATCGCCGCCTCGCCCACCCCGCACGCCGAGATCCTGGAGTACGTCGAGAAGCACCTCGCCGAAAAGGAGGGGCTCAAGCTCGACATCCGTAAGTTCAACGACTACGTGGTGCCCAACACCGCCACCGAGAGCGGCGAGGTCGACGCCAACTTCTTCCAGCACAAGCCCTACCTCGACGACTTCAACAAGAAGCAGAACACCCACATCAGGCCGGTCGTCAACGTCGAACTGGAGCCGCTGGGTCTTTACTCCAAGAAGGAGAAGAGCCTCAAGGGCATCGGGTCCGGCGACACCGTCGCCGTCCCCAACGACAGCACCAACGAGGGCCGCTCCCTGCACCTGTTGGCCAAGCACGGCCTCATCGAGCTGAAGCCGGGCGCCGGGCAGGAGGCCACCCTCGGCGACATCGCCGACACCAAGGGTCTGAAGTTCAAGGAGCTGGAGGCCGCGGCGGTCCCGCGTGCGCTCGATGATGTGGACGCCGCCGTCATCAACGGCAACTACGCCGTCGACGCCGACCTCAACCCGGCCAAGGACGCCCTGGTCGCGGAGCAGGCGAAGGGCAACCCGTACGCCAACTTCCTCGCCGTCAAGGACGGGAAGCAGCACGACCCGCGGATCGAGAAGCTGGCCAAGCTGCTCAACTCCGAGCAGGTCAAGAAGTTCATCGAGAAGAAGTACCAGGGGGCCATCGAACCGGTCTTCGGGTCTGTGGGATCGTGAACCTTCCGGCCTGACGACGAAAGTCTCGTGTCGACAAGTCTCCGGCACGGCTCCGGGGCCCCCCGGTGGGAGGGCCCCGGCGCCGTACTTCCGGTACCGATGCTGCATGCTGTGCACCCGACGACGTGGAGGAGCGGCGCTTGACTTCTCTCCCCGCACAAGCAGGGGGTTCGACCCTCGCGGGCCGCGCTTTCTGCCACACCGCCGACAGCCCACCCGGACGAACGGCGCGGGACGGCGCACCGCCCACCGGCTCTGCGTAGGCTCCGCAGACGTCACTTCCCGCCGGCCCGGCGGCAGGCCCGGTCGGCTTCCTGGTGGGTGAAAGGTCTCCCCTAACCTGCTCGGCAGAAGTCCGCTTCTTCCCCCGCCGTGAGGCAGGGGTATCCACGGAGGATTCCCGATGACCTCGACCTTCCCGGACATCTCGATCAGCACGGACCGGCTCGTGTTGCGCCCGTTCGAGGAAGCGGACGTTCCCGCGCTCACCGAGATGATGGCGGACGACCAGATCACCGCCTGGATGGCGGCGCCCGTGCCGTTCACCGAGGCCGAGGCCCGGAACTTCGTCACCCGTCGCGCCCCCGCCCGGCGCACCTTGGGTGACGGCATCGTGTTCGCCGTCACCGAACTGCTCACCCAGCGCCTCGTCGGCCTGGTCGAACTGCGCGACACCGACTGGCGGGTGCTCTCGGCCCACGCCGCCTACGCCACCGCCTCCTGGGCCCGCGGCGAGGGATACGCCTCCGAGTCGCTGGCGGCCGTCGCCCAATGGCTCTTCCAGGATCAGAAGTTCGAACGCCTGGAGATCCGCACCGCGGCCGACAACACCGCAGCGCAGCAGGTCGCCCAGAAGCTCGGCTGCATCAGCGAGGGAGTGCTGCGCAACGCCTGGATAGCGCGCACCCGCACCGAGAACTGGGGCTCCACCCGGCCGGAGGCCCAGGGCGGCTGGGCGGAGATCCGCACCGACCTCATCGTCTGGAGCCTGCTCCCCGAAGACCTCGACGGCGCCTTCGACCAGTTCGCCGAGACCGGCGACTACGCGCACTACCCCAGCTGGCCCCAGCGCCACTGACCGCAGCGGGCCCCAGCGCCACTGACCGCAGCCGACCCCGGCACCACTGATCCCGGCCGCCCGTGCGCCACCGACCGCCGCACGCGCCGGGCGCAGGATGCACGGACGGCCGCGCACGGCAGCACACGGAGGCTGCCCCCGGCCGCACAGGGGGTACGCTCAGTGGGCCCGACCTGCGATGACCACAGACCAGCCAGGAGACACCCACCATGGCCGACCGCGTCACCGTGATCGGGTGGGACGGTTCGCCGCTGACCGACGCCGCCCGCTCGGCACTCGCAGCGGCCACCCTCGTCGCCGGAGCCGCGCACCATCTGGCTCTGCCCGAGGTCCCGCCACGCGCCGAACGTATCCGGCTCGGCAGCACCTCCCTCGCAGCGCGCCGTATCGCGCGCCACCGTGGCTCGGCCGTCGTCCTCGCTGACGGCGACCCCGGCTTCTTCGGCGTCGTACGGACCCTGCGCGCCCCCGAGCACGGCCTGGAGGTCGAGGTCGTGCCCGCCGTCTCCTCGGTCGCCGCCGCCTTCGCCCGTGCCGGGATGCCCTGGGACGACGCCCAGCTCGTCGTCGCCAACAGCCGCACCCTGCGCCGGGCCGTCAACGTCTGCCGCGCCCACAACAAGGTCGCCGTACTCACCTCGCCCGGCGCCGGGCCCGCCGAACTCGCCCTGCTGCTGACCGGAGTCCACCGCACCTTCGTGATCTGCGAGGAGTTGGGCACCGAGCGCGAGCAGGTCACCGTCCTCACCTCGGACAAGGTCGCCGACCACACCTGGCGCGACCCCAACGTCGTCATCGTCGTCGGCGGTACGGGAGCCGGCGCCGACCGGGGCGCCACCCAGGGCCGCGCGTGGCTCGCGGGCCATGAGGTCGGCTACCCGTCCGCTGTCCGCGGCTGGGCCCTGCCCGCGGTCGAGTACACGGGAGTGCCGGTGGAGGGGAAGGCGGGCGCGCCCCGGGCCGGTGAGTCGGTACAGCTGCGCGCCGCCCAACTCGCCTGGCTGGGGCCCCGGATCGGTGACCTCGTCTGGGACATCGGCGCAGGCAGCGGCGCCCTCGCGGTGGAGTGCGTGCGGCTGGGCGCCGCCGCCATCGCGGTCGACCGCGACGCCGACGCGTGTGCCCGGATCTACGCCGCGGCCCGGCGCTTCGGCGTCCAGTTGGAGACCGTGCACGGCGTCGCGCCGCACATCCTGGAGGACCTTCCCGAGCCCGATGTGGTGCGGGTCGGAGGCGGGGGAGCGGTCACCGTCACCGCCGTCGCCGACCGTCGCCCCACGCGTATCGTCACGCACGCCACCACCAGGGATGAGGCAGAGGCGGTCGGAAGGGCGCTCGGGGAGCGGGGTTACGCCGTCGAGTGCGCCCTGCTTCAGTCGGTGGAGCTGGAGACGGCCGAGTGGACGGAGACCGAACGCTCCGTCGTCTTCCTGCTGTCCGCTGCCCGCACCTGAACCTCTGTGACATGACAGTGAACCTCTGTGACGTGCTGCGTGACGAACCCCGACGAAGTGCGCTTTCTCTCCCACCCATGGCCGGTGGTGTCAGTAGCGACGGGTAGGCTGATGGACTGTTGTGCCACCGTTCGGTGTTGACGGTTCGTCCGTCATTGTCCGAATGGTGTAGGCGGAGGCACGTGCCGCAGAGAGTGCGTGCTCGTTCTTCATCTACGGGGTGCGGCGGTCCGTCCGCCGGGTTGGAAGGAGCACTAGCGATGGGCGAGGGGAACGCATGACTGACACCGGTCAGATCCCGGGCGAGGGGCTGCCGGAGAACGCAGGCGGGCAGCAGCCGGAGGGACAGCCGGGCGTTCCGGCCTCCGGCACCTACACCTTCGCCGACCCGGCCGGCGGCGTCGGTGACATCCAGAACGTCCAGAACGCAGCCCAGGCAACCTCCGCCCACGCCCCGAACGGCCACCACGACGCGCAAGGCCCTCACCTCGCGCAAGGCCCTCACGGCGCACCAAGTCACCACGAACCGCACGAGGAAGAGGACCTGCTGCTGATGCCCTCGGCGCAGGGCGCCTGGAACGAGCAGTCGGCGCCCGGCCCGGGACAGCCGATGCCGCAGCCACAGCCCCAACCCCAGCCGCAATCCCACCCTCAACCCCAGCCGCAGCCGGAAGCCTCCTACGGGTACGAGTACGACCAGCACGGGCAGCCGCAACCCGCCGCCGGTCAGCAGCCGCCGCAGGACGGCCAGTTGATGCCCGAGACGCCGTACGGGCCGGAAGGCACCCACGCGCCGGGCGACGCATACGGGGTCAACGGGTATGCGCAGCACGGATACGGGGCGCAGGAGGCCGCGTACGTCCAGCAGGCGCAGGGCGACCCGCAGCCGACCGCGCAGGCTGCCCAGCCGGAGCAGCCGCAGCCCGACGCCGGTCCGGCTCCGGCTCCGCAGCCCGACGCCGGTCCCGATTCCGCTCCGCAGCCGGACGCGGTGGCCGCGGGCGCCCCGGAGCCGCATGAGACGGACGGCCGGGACTCCGGTTCCATCGACGTGAGCGCTGTACGCACGCCCCAACAGCCGCACGGAGCGCCCGCCTCCACGCAGGGCACCGTACCCGGCAACGGTGCGCGCCGCCCGCTGCACCTCGGGCCGCCGGTGCCCGAGCAGTCCGGCACCGTACGCCCGCTCTCCGAGCGGGCTGCCACGCAGTCGGCCCCCGCGACTCCGCAGGCCGCGCCCGTGCAGGGCGCGTCGGCTGGTCGCGCGGCCGGAGCAGCGCCGCAGTCTGCCGTACCGTCGGACGGGCGGCTTCCCGCGGAGCAGCCCCAGGGTGCAGCACCGGCCGAACAGCAGCCCGTCACCGGTCCCCAACCGACAGCTCCTGCTGTCATGGACTCGCAGACCGCGGGACCGGCAACTCCGGGACAACAGATCGCCGGTCCGCAGCCCGCGCAGACCGAAGCTCCGGCGCAGCAGTCCGAGGTGCAGCCGCAGCCGCAGCCCGACCCCGAGCAGCAGGCGCCCGCACCGGCTGTCGAGGAGCCGCTGCCCGGCCCGCAGCTCGGTCAGCTCCCACCGGACGCCTGGACCGGTCAGCTCGGCCCCGCGCCGGCCGAACCTGCCGTCTCCGCCGAGCAGACTGTCCCCGCCGAGCAGTCCGTCCCCGCCGAGCAGCCTGCTCCCGCTGATGCCGCCCCCGCCGCGTACGTGCCCATGCCCGAGGACGGGCAGGCAGGTGGCGAACCACAGCCCTCTCCCGAAACCCCCGGCAACGCTGCGGAGGCCGTTCCGGCCGAGGGCGGCCAGGCTCCCGACGAGGCGCCGACGACGGGCGGACCGATCGAGGTCTCCGCGACCGGCGAGGCAGTTCCTCAGCAGGCGTCCACACCCGCACCGGAGAACCCCGTCAACGACGCCGTGCCCGGCCCTCGCCAGGAGGCGCAGACAGGAGCGCTGCCCACCGTTCCGGTCCAGGGCGGCGAATCCCGGCCCGAGCAGGGCGCCGAAGCCCCGCCCCAGTCGGTGGCACCGCCGATAAACCAGGACGCGGAGCAGCAGCACGGCACCCAGCCGGACAGCCCGGTGATCCCCGGACAGCCGACAGCCCCTGACTCTCCTGACTCCCCGGGCACCTCGTCCGAGGCGCAGCCCGGCACCGCCGAAGCGGCACCGGCAGACGCATCGGACAGCCCGGAACCGGAAGCAGCTGCTCCGACGAGCGCCACCCCGACCGACTCGGTGACCATGGAGCTGACCGGTGTGGCGGAAGCACCCGAGGCGGCCCCGCAGGACCCCCCGACGCCCCAGGGCCCGGACGCACCCGACGCCGCGACCGCTGAAGACCCGTCCCCCGCCGATACGGAGGCCGCCCCCGCCGAGCCGGCCATGCCGGGCACGGAGTCCGCGGAGGAGACCTCCGCGGAGGAGACCGCTGTCCCGGAGACGTCCGCCGAGGAGACCGCTGTCCCGGAGACCTCCGCCCCCGAAGGCGAAACCGTCGACGCGGTCGCCCCGGAAGCCGAAGCCGCGGCCCCGGCCGAGTCCCCGGCGCCGCAAGACACGGAATCCGCGACGGCCACGGAAGCCGCCGACGGCGAGGCTGTCAACGCTGAGCCGGCCGACGGTGAGGCCGCCGATGGCGAGACGACCGAAGGCCGGGCCGCCGACGTGGAGGCCGACGACGACAACGAGGCCGCCACTACGGAAGCCCCCGACGCCCAGGCCCCGGACAGCCAACCCGCCGCTGCCGAAACGCCGACCGGCGAAGCCGCCGAGGAACCCACCGACACCGAACGCACCAACGCCGAACCCACCGAAGGCGAGTCCGCCAACGCCGAACCCGCCAACGCCGAACCCGCCAACGCCGAACCCGCGGATGTCGAAGACGAGCCCGCCGGCGACGCCGCGACCCCGGCCGACACCCCTGCGGGCGACCCCGCCGCCGGCTACGCCGAGGCGGAGCGGGAAGCCGTACATCGGCTGATGCGGGAGCGACGGGACATCCGCAACGGGTTCCGACGCGACCCGATCCCGCACGAGGTGCTGCTCCGCGTGCTGGAGGCGGCGCACACGGCGCCCAGCGTCGGGCACTCGCAGCCGTGGGACTTCGTGGTGATCCGCTCCGAGGAGACCCGGCGGACCATGCACGAGCTGGCCGAGCGGCAGCGGCAGGCGTACGCCAAGTCGCTGCCCAAGGGCCGGGCGAAGCAGTTCAAGGAAATGAAGATCGAGGCGATCCTCGACACCCCGGTCAACATCGTCGTCACCGCGGACCCGACGCGCGGCGGCCGGCACACCCTCGGCCGTCATACGCAGCCGCAGATGGCGCCGTACTCCTCGGCGCTCGCGGTGGAGAATCTGTGGCTCGCCGCGCGGGCCGAAGGGCTGGGAGTGGGCTGGGTCAGCTTCTTCGACGAGCGGGAGCTGGTCCGCACGCTGGAGCTGCCCGAGCACCTGGAGGTCGTCGCCTATCTGTGCGTCGGCTACGTCGACGAGTTCCCGGACGAGCCCGAGCTGATGCAGGCGGGCTGGTCCAAGCGGCGCCCGCTCTCGTGGGTCGTCCACGAGGAGTCCTACGGGCGCCGTGCGCTGCCGGGCGCGGAGCCGACCGGCATGCTGGCCGAGACGCTGGGCACCATCCGCCCGCTGGACGCGAAGGCGCTCGGCGAGGCATGGGAGCGGCAGAAGCGGATGACGAAGCCGTCCGGGGCACTCGGCATGCTGGAGATCATCTCCGCGCAGCTGTGCGGGCTTTCCCGCAAGTGTCCGCCGCCGGTGCCCGAGCCGGCCGCCGTCGCGGTGTTCGCCGGGGACCACGGGGTGCATGCGCAGGGTGTCACGCCCTGGCCCCAGGAGGTCACCGCGCAGATGGTGGCCAACTTCCTGGGCGGCGGCGCCGTCTGCAACGCGTTCGCCAACCAGGTGGGTGCCGAGGTGTGCGTCGTCGACGTCGGCGTGGCGGCCGAACTGCCCACCACGCCCGGTCTGCTGCCCCGTAAGGTCCGGGCCGGTACCGCGGACATGACCGCCGGTCCGGCGCTGACCCGCGAGGAGGTCGAACGAGCCCTGGAGGTGGGCATCGAGACCGCCCGCGATCTCGTCGCGGCAGGCAACAAGGCGCTGCTCACCGGTGAGATGGGCATCGCCAACACCACGGCGTCCGCTGCGCTGATCGCCGCCTGCACGGGCGCCGACCCCGCCGAGGTCACCGGCCGCGGCACCGGCATCAACGACGAGACCCACGCCCGCAAGGTCGAGGTCGTACGCCGCGCGCTGGAGCTCCACCAGCCCGATCCGGCCGACCCCCTGGGCATGCTCTCCGCCTTCGGCGGGCTGGAGCACGCCGCGATGGTCGGGCTGATCCTCGGCGGCGCCTCGCTGCGTACGCCCGTCATCCTCGACGGGGTCAGCGCCGGAGCCGCCGCGCTGGTGGCCCGCGCCGTGGCGCCCGAGGCGCTCGCCGCGTGCATCGCCGGTCACCGCAGCGCGGAGCCCGGCCATGTCGCGGCACTCACCAAGCTGGGGCTGCGGCCGCTGGTCGATCTCGATCTGCGGCTGGGCGAGGGCACGGGCGCGCTGCTGGCGCTCCCGATGGTGCAGAGCGCGGCCCGCGCGATGCATGAGGTGGCGACGTTCGACGCGGCGGGCGTCACCGAGAAGGGCTGACGCGAAGCCTCGACGCGGCGGCGTCCCCGGCCCCCTTGTTCCGGGGACCGGGGACGCCCCCGTCTGTCCTGTCCCCCTCCCGCTGCCCCTGCCGTGACCTGCGAGACAGCACCGTTCGCCGGTCCCGCATAGGCTGTCCCTCACCGTCCCCCGGCCGCTCCACCGCCGCAGCGGCATCGTCGTCGGCTCGGTATCGAGCCGGCTCGCCCTCCCGAGAAGGATGCCGTCCCAGATGTCGGAAACCTCCGCCACTCCCGCCTACCCCGTAGGACTCCGCCTGGCCGGACGCCGCGTCGTGCTGGTCGGCGGCGGCACCGTGGCGCAGCGCCGCCTCCCGGCGCTGCTGGCGGCGGGCGCCGATGTCACGGTCATCGCCCCCGAGGTCACGCCCTCCGTCGAGGCGATGGTGACCAGCGGCGAGATCACCTGGGAGCGCCGCGACTGGCGGGACGGCGACCTCGCCGACGCCTGGTACGCGCTGGCAGCCACCGACGACCCCGGTGTCAACGCCGCCGTCGTCGCCGAGGCCGAGTCCCGCCGTGTGTGGTGCGTACGGACGGATGACGCGGACCAGGGCACCGCGTGGACCCCGGCGACCGGACGCAGCGACGGCATCACCGTCGCCGTCCTCACCAGTGGGGTGCACGGCGCCGCGGGCCGCGATCCCCGCCGCTCGGCCGCCATCCGGGACGCCATCGTCGCCCGCCTCGGCGACGGCACGCTGGGCGCGGAACAGCGCGCACCGCGCACACCGGGCGTCGCCCTCGTCGGCGGGGGACCCGGCGACCCGGACCTGATCACGGTGCGCGGCCGCCGGCTGCTGGCCCAGGCCGATGTGGTGGTCGCCGACCGGCTCGGCCCCCGCGACCTGCTGGACGAACTCCCGCCGCACGTCGAGGTCATCGACGCGGCCAAGATCCCCTATGGGCGCGCAATGGCGCAGGAGGCCATCAACGCCGTACTGGTCGAGCACGCCAAGGCCGGCCGGTCCGTCGTACGCCTCAAGGGAGGCGACCCGTTCGTCTTCGGCCGCGGCATGGAGGAGGCCGAACAGCTCGCGGCCGAGGGCATCCAGGTGACCGTCGTGCCGGGCATCTCCAGCTCGATCAGCGTGCCCGGCGCCGTCGGCATCCCCGTCACACACCGGGGCGTGGCCCACGAGTTCACCGTCGTCAGCGGCCATGTCGCCCCCGACGACCCGCGCTCGCTGGTGGACTGGTCGGCGCTCGCCAGGCTGCGCGGCACCCTCGTACTGCTGATGGCCGTGGAGAACCTCGGCGCCATCGCCGCCGCGCTCCGCGCGCACGGACGCGCCGACGACACCCCCGTCGCCATCGTCCAGGAAGGCACCATGGCGACCGAGCGCCGCGTCGACGCCACGCTGGCGACGGCCGCGGAGCGCGCCGCCGCCGAGGAAGTCCGACCCCCGGCCGTCATTGTGATCGGCGACGTGGTCTCGGTGGGTACCCGCGGCGAGGCGGCCCCCCAGTAGGCCCTTCCGGTGAGGGGCTGCCCCTGTGCGATCCTTGCGGGCTGCGGGTGAGCTGTGGCTGGTCGCGCAGTTCCCCGCGCTCCTTCGGGGCGCAGCCCATGCGGGGGCACGGACGTGTACGCGGCAGTAACGGAGCATTGGCACTTCGAGCGGGACAGGGCAGTATCGGCCTGTGGCTACAGCATCCTCCAACGGCACACCCGGCGATCCACCGGACGGCAGGCTCGTCACCGTCGACGACCCCGACGACCCCCGGCTCAGCGACTACACGGGCCTGACCGACGTCGAGCTACGCCGTAAGCGCGAGCCCGCCGAGGGCCTGTTCATCGCCGAGGGCGAGAAGGTGATCCGCCGTGCGCGGCACGCCGGATACGAGATGCGCTCGATGCTGCTGTCCGCAAAGTGGATCGACGTCATGCGGGACGTCATCGACGAGGTGCCCGCACCCGTCTACGCCGTCAGCCCGGAACTGGCCGAGCGCGTCACCGGCTACCACGTGCACCGCGGAGCCCTCGCCTCCATGCAGCGCAAGCCCCTCCCGGCGCCGGAGGAACTGCTGGCCACGGCCCGCCGCGTCGTGATCATGGAGTCGGTGAACGACCACACCAACATCGGCGCCATCTTCCGCAGCGCCGCCGCGCTGGGCATGGACGCCGTACTGCTCTCGCCCGACTGCGCCGACCCGCTCTACCGCCGCTCGGTCAAGGTCTCGATGGGCGCCGTCTTCGCCGTGCCCTACGCCCGGCTGGAGAGCTGGCCGCGCGGCCTGGAGACGGTACGCGATGCGGGGTTCCCGCTGCTCGCACTCACCCCCGACGAGAAGGCTGTCCCCATCGACACCGTCGCCGCGGGCGGCGCCGAACGCACGGCGCTGATGCTCGGCGCCGAGGGCGAGGGCCTGACCGCCCGCGCCCTGCGCGCCGCCGACGAATGGGTCCGCATCCCCATGGCCCACGGCGTCGACTCCCTCAACGTCGGCGCCGCCGCGGCCGTCGCCTTCTACGCGGTGACCCGCTGACCTGACGCGGTACCCGGCCCGGCCACCCGCCTTCGGCTACGGCACCTGCTCCGAGACGCTGCCGAGCCCCCGGGTGGGGCCCTCGCAGCCCTGTGCCGCCGCGATGCCCAGGGCAACCAGCAGGGTGACCGTCACGAAGACGATGAGGCGTTGCCGCAGCAGCCGTCGTCTGCGGGCGGCGGGGCTGAGCCCGCCGGGCCGAGTGCCCCGGGCGGGGCGGCCCTCTCTGCCGGTGGCGGACCTGCCGCTGCCCGTCCGTTCGCCGCCGCCCCGTGGGGGCGGCGGGCTTGCGGGGCGACGCGCCGGGCGCTCCCCGCTTCTGCGGGCGCCGTTGCCGGTCACATGTCCGGCGTCCCGGGAGGGGCGCGACGCACGCGAAGAGCCGGGCGCGGTCGCCCGAGGAGCGCGGGGCGTCGAGGCGCGGGGTGCGCTCGCCGCCCGCTCGCGTTCCCGGCCGGCGCCGTCCCGCTGGGTGCGCTGCTGCACATGGTCCCGCGGGTACCGCTCCCCGGAGGGTGCTTCGTGCCGCCTGCCGGGCACCGGCCTGCCGGATACCGGCCCACCGGTTGCCGGCCGGGCGCCGGCGCCCGGCCAGTCACCCAGCGCGGCGTCCCCGCCGTCGGACAGCCCCCGGGCCTCGCGCGCCGCGATCTCCTTGAGCCGCAGCGACAGCTGCAAGGTGCTGGGCCGGTCCTCCGGCGACTTGACGAGGCAGGCGTGGATCAGCGGCGCCAGCGCGGCGTGCACCCCGTCCAGCTGCGGCTCCTCGTGCACGACGCGGTAGAGCATCACTTCCGAACTGCCCTGCCCGAACGGGGAGTCCGCCGTTGCCGCGTACGCCAGCGTGGCGCCCAGCGCGAACACATCCGTCGCAGGGGTGACGGCCGCGCCCCGTACCTGCTCGGGGGCGAGGAAGCCGGGAGAGCCGACCGCGGTGCCGACGTGTGTCAGTGTGCTCGCGCCCGTCGCCCAGGCGATGCCGAAGTCGATGATGCGCGGGCCCTTGGGGGACAGCAGGATGTTGGACGGCTTCAGATCGCGGTGCACGACGCCTGCCTCGTGCACCGCCACCAGGCCCTCGGCCAGGGCCGCGCCGATCGAGGCGACCTGCGCGGCGGGCAGCGGGCCGCCGTCGTTCACCTTGTCGTGCAGCGAGGGGCCCGGTACGTACTGGGTGGCGAACCAGGGCCGGTCGGCCTCCAGATCGGCCGCCACCAGCCGGGCCGTACATCCGCCCCTGATCCGCCGTGCGGCCGATACCTCACGGGCGAAGCGGGAGCGGAACTCCTGGTCCTCGGCCAGATCCGGCCGGATCACCTTCAGCGCGACCCGCTGGCCGCGCCGGTCCGAACCGAGATAGACCACGCCCATGCCGCCGGCCCCCAGGCGCCGGTGGAGCCTGAACGAGCCGACGACTCGCGGGTCCTCGCGCCGGAGCCGCATCATCGCCATGTCCGTTCCTACCTCCGGTGTCCGGTGGGCGACTGCCCCACCTCCGGCGCCCGGTGGGGGAAGCAGCCCACCGCCGACCGGTCCGTCTGACGACCACAGCTTACGGACTGCTGTGGCAAGGCGACGATAGGCCGCGCACGCGGCGCCGGACGGAATGTCAGAGCCCGCCGCACGACGGGAAGTCCGTTGGGCGCGCCGGTTACGCGCGCCTGTGCGCCCGGGTCCGCCGCCACCAATCAGAGGCAGCAGCACGGAGTTTGACGCCGTAACGGATACCGCCGGATGCAGAGGCCGGAGGCTGGTCGGGTACGCAGGAGAGTGTCCGTCTCCCGTACCCACCGGGCACCGAAGAGGCTCCTGGCCCGAGCGACGGGGACAGCGGCGGAGTGAGAGAACTCACCCCCTCGGGGTGCTCGGCCGACCGAGCGGCGGCACCCCTGGGGGAAGACCCTGGAAAAGCTGATGACGCCTCCACCCTGGGGAGTAGGCGGCCCCGCACCACGTCATCCTGCGGGAGGCCCCCGAGTCGGTACGCGCGCATGACGCCGTCACGCACGCCCGTGCCTAATGTTGTGGTCAAGCGGCGGACGCAGCACTCGTCCCCCGAGGTCAGACGTCCGCCGCCCCAACAACGATCAGGAGCGGACATGGCACACACCGCCGGGCGCACGACGCCCACAGGGAAGGGAAGGCTCGCGGCACTCGCCGATCTCGGCACCCGTCCCGGCAGGCGTCGCCATCCGCTGGTGGCAGCCGCCATGGTGCTGCCACTCGCCCTCCTCCTCGGCCTCGTTTCGGGCTGGGGCCGGATGGTGTTGACACAGGCGTCGTCCGTGGCCGGAATGCTGGGGTCCTGAGCGATCCCAGGCCCGGTGGAGCGGACCGGGTCGGGGACTTCCGGCTTTCAGCCCCGTGGGGACGGGGGTGCGGCGGACGGCACGAGGCCCGGGTAGCTGGGGAGCTACCCGGGCCCTCGCGTATCCACAACCTCCCGGTCCGCTGCCGCCACATGACCCCCTGGCGCCGCACGGGGGTGCGGGCACCGCCGTACGTTGTGGTCGTCGAACGCTTGGAGAACTCCATGCCCCTCCCCGACAGCCCCGCCGGTGACACCGCACTGCACCGGGCGCTCGGCGTGCTCGCCGGGGACCCCGCGGGCAACGGCAAGGTGGTCGCCGAGCGCGCCGACACCACCGTCGTACGGGCCGGGGACCGGGTCGCCAAGGCGCACGCACCCGATGCCGAGGTGGCGCCGCTGGACATACGGGTGCGGATTGCGGCTGCCGCGACGTATCAGGGCGTGCTGCTGCCCCCCGTCTCGGACAGCGGGACGGTGTCGCTGCCGGGCGGCCGGGTCGGCAGCGTCTGGCCGTACGGAGCCCCGGTGGACCCGGGCGACGCGGCCGCCGCCCCCTGGGAGGCGGCGGGCGAGCTCCTGGCCCGGCTGCACCTTGCGCCGCTCCCCGCAGCCGCCCAACTTCCCGGCCCCCTGCCGCCGATGCGCGGACCCGCCAAAGCCCGCCGTGCCCTGACGCGGATGCGGAACGCCCCGCCGGGCGCGCACACTGCGGCGGCCGAAGCCGTCGAGCGTGCCTGGGCCGCGCTGCCGCCGTGGTGCCGGGACGAGGAGCCGCCGCCCGAGGCCCACACCCTCTGCCACGGCGACTTCCACCTCGGCCAGCTCGTGCGGCACCCGCCGCCCGACGGCCCCTGGCACCTCATCGACGTCGACGACCTCGGCCTCGGCGACCCCGCCTGGGACCTGGGCCGCCCCGCCTGCTGGTACGCGGCCGGGCTCCTCCCGCCCGCCGAGTGGGAGCGCTTCTTCGACGCGTACACCCGTACGGTCCGGGCCGCCGGTGCGCTCCGCGCAGGCAGCACGCTGCGGGGTCTGGCAGGTGCCGACCCGTGGGCGTATCTCGACCCGGCCGCCCGTGCGTTGACGGTTCAGAGCGCGGCACTCGGCGTCGCCAAGGCCCGTACGGAGGGCCGGTCGCTGGACGAGGCGGAGGAGGCGTGCGTGGCCGCATGCGCCCGGATCGCGGCGCTTATCGAATGGACCGAACTCCCCGCGCCGCAGCGGTCGTCGGACGGATGCTCTTCTCCCGCCCTCGAAGGCACACGAAAGAGGGCCCCGGCGGAACCGCCGGAGCCCTCTTTGCGCTGGTGGACGATACTGGGATTGAACCAGTGACCTCTTCCGTGTCAGGGAAGCGCTCTCCCGCTGAGCTAATCGTCCGTGCGCGGTACTGGGATTGAACCAGTGACCTCTTCCGTGTCAGGGAAGCGCTCTCCCGCTGAGCTAACCGCGCGGAAGGTCCGGTGGTCACCGGACCCGGTGGACGATACTGGGATTGAACCAGTGACCTCTTCCGTGTCAGGGAAGCGCTCTCCCGCTGAGCTAATCGTCCTTGGAGGTGGAGACGGGATTTGAACCCGTGTAGACGGCTTTGCAGGCCGTTGCCTCGCCTCTCGGCCACTCCACCAAGTGCGGGGGCCCGGGAGGTCCCCCACGTCGAGCGGACGACGAGATTCGAACTCGCGACCCTCACCTTGGCAAGGTGATGCTCTACCAGCTGAGCCACGTCCGCAGTGCCTTTCCCAGGCCGCGCCCGGGAGGCAGTCCCCGGGGCGCTTGCGCCTCGGCGACGTGTTGAACTTTAGCGGATTCCCGGGCCAGCTCAAATTCCGTTTCCGCAGCGTGGCCGCCCAGCGGCCCTCATAGACTCGAAACCGTGTCCGATCCGACCCCGCTCGCCCGTTTGGGCGGCTGCCTTGCCACCGACCTCCGCGACGTGACCAGCGATCCCGAGGCTCTCGACTCCTCGGGCTGGTGGGCCGTCGTCGCCGACTACGAGGGCGGGCTGTGCTGCGCCCGCTTCGGCGACGTACGCCCCGCCCCTCTCCCCGCACCGGTGCCGGGCCGCTGGCGGGGCCCCGCGGCCGGCAGCTGGGTCAGCTCCCTGGACCGCGCCGGCTACACCGAGGGCGTGCGGCGGATCCGCGCGGCCATCGGTACGGGCGACGTCTACCAGGTCAACCTCTGCCGCGTGCTGTCCGCACCGCTGCCCGACCCCTCCCCGGGGGCCGCCGACATCGACCAGCTCACGGCCCGGCTCGCCCTCGGTACCCCGGCGGCGTACGCGGGCACCGTGCGCCTGCCCGCACACGGTGTGGAGATCGCCACGGCCTCCCCCGAGCTGTATCTGCGCCGCACGGGACGCACCGTCGAGTCCGGCCCCATCAAGGGCACCGGCCGCTCGGCGGCCGACCTGGGGGAGAAGGAGCGGGCCGAGAACGTGATGATCACGGACCTGGTCCGCAACGACCTCGGCCGGGTCTGTGTGCCAGGCTCCATCACCGTCCCCCAGCTCTGCGCGGCCGAGCCCTACCGTGGCCTGGTCCATCTGGTCTCCACCGTCCGCGGCGAGCTGCCGGAGACCGCGGAGACACCCGGCACCGGGCCCGGGGCGTGGGCGCGGCTGCTGGGGGACACCTTCCCGCCCGGTTCGATCACCGGGGCGCCCAAGTCCAGCGCCTTGCGCCTGATCGACGAGCTGGAGACGGTGCCGCGCGGCCCGTACACCGGAGGCATCGGCTGGGTCGACGCCGACCGTGGGATCGGTGAGCTGGCCGTCGGTATCCGTACTTTCTGGATCGAGCATGACCACCCACGCCCCCTGCTGCGCTTCGGTACCGGCGCGGGCATCATCTGGGACTCGGACCCGGAGCAGGAGTGGCGGGAGACCGAACTGAAGGCTTCCCGGCTGCTCGCGGTAGCGTCGGGGGAGTACGACGGACACGAGACCGCGGCACAGGCCCGGTGACACAGCGGTCCCCAGAGGCTCCCCGAGGTGAACAGCAGTGAAGATCTGGCTCGACGGCGGACTGCGGGACGCACACAGCGCGAACGTCTCCGTGCTCGACCATGGGCTGACGGTCGGCGACGGCGTCTTCGAGACCGTGAAGACCACTGACGGCACACCGTTCGCTCTCACCCGGCATCTGCACCGGCTCGCCTCCTCCGCACGCGGCCTCGGTCTGCCCGAGCCCGACCTGGACGAGGTACGGCGGGCCTGCGACGCCGTCGTCGCCGCGAACCCCATGCCCTTCGGCAGGCTGCGGATCACCTACACGGGCGGCCTCTCCCCGCTCGGCTCGGACCGCGGCGAGGCGAAGCCCACCCTCGTCGTCGCCGTCGGCCAGGCGACCCGCAGGCCGGACACCACCTCGGTCGTCACCGTCCCCTGGACCCGCAACGAGCGCGGCGCCATCACCGGACTGAAGACCACCTCGTACGCGGAGAACGTCGTCGCGCTCGCCCGCGCCCGTCAACAGGCCGCCACCGAGGCGCTGTTCCCCAACACCCACGGGCAGCTGTGCGAGGGCACCGGCACCAACGTCTTCGTCGTCCTCGACGGCGAGTTGCACACACCGCCGCTGTCCTCCGGCTGTCTGGCGGGCATCACCCGGGCGCTGGTCCTCGAATGGGCGGGCGGCCGGGAGACCGAGCTGCCGATGGATGTGCTGGAGCGGGCCGAGGAGATCTTCGTGACCTCCAGCCTCCGCGACATCCAGGCCGTGGCGCGGCTGGACGGACGCACCCTGCCCGGCGCGCCCGGCCCGGTGACCGCCAAGGCGATGCGGGTCTTCGAGGAGCGCTCGGCGGCCGATATCGACCCGTGAACCGGTGGTGGGGCGCGACGGCCGACGGGTAGAACCGGACTGTGACGACCACCTTGCGCCCCACCGGTCCCGAGAGCCGCACCGCCGAGGGCAGGCGCTCGCGCGCGTACGAGATCTGTGTCAACTCCCGCCCGGTCGGCGCCGTCGCCCTCCTCGGCCCCGGCGAGGACGGGCCTGCCCTCGGTCGGCTGGAGCGGCTGTACGTCGACGAGGGCGAGCGGCGCCGGGGGCGGGGAACCGTCGCGGCGCTGGCGGCCGAGGAGGCACTGCGGGGCTGGGGCTGCACACATGTGGAGACGAGCGTGCCGCTGGCCGCCGACACCGACGGCAGCGGGGAAGCGGTGCCCGCGGGCGTGCACCTGCTGGGCGTACTCGGCTATACGGAACGCAGCTGTCACATGATCAAGCAGCTTGGCCGGCGGCCCGAGCTGCCGCCCGGCAGCGCGGTCCGGCCGCTGACCGAGAGGGAGTTCGACGCCTGGTGGGAAGCAGGCGCCGCGACTTTCATCGAGGGACTTGTCTCTCTCGGCTTCAGCCCTGAACAGGCCGCCGCCCGGTCCGCGGCCGTCCGGCGCACCCAACTGCCGGACGGTGCCGCCTCACCCGGGGTCGCGCTGCGGGTCCTCACCTGCGAAGGCACCGACGTCGGCTCGGTCTGGCTGGCCTTCACCGGGCTGCCCCGTACCGAAGTGGACGCCTGGGTCTACGACATCAGCGTGGTGCCCGAGCGGCGCGGGGAGGGCCATGGACGCTCGCTGATGCTGGCCGCCGAGCGCAGCTGCCTGGACGCGGGGGCCGACCGGCTCGGGCTCAACGTCTTCGCCGACAACACGCCCGCGCGGCGGCTCTACACCTCGCTGGGCTACCGCCCGGTGGAGCGCTACTTCGTCAAGACGCTGCTGTAGCCGTCCAGCTGCGGATCAGCGGCCGAGCAGCCGGTCGGCGATCTCCTCGATGCGCTCCCGCAGCCCTTCCTGGCTCTTGCCGCCGTCCAGCCGCTGCCCGTCGATGACATACGTCGGCGTTCCCGTCACCCCGATCGCCTTGCCCTCGGCCTGGTCGGCGTCCACAGCCAGCAGATGCCGGCCGTCGATCAGCGCGGAGGAGAACTCCTCGGCGTCCAGGCCCAGTTCGCGCGCCAGCTCCACCAGCAGCTCCTCGCCGCGCTCACCGAGCTGCTCGGTGCGGGCGAGCAGCGCCTCGCCGTACTCCTCGCCCTTGCCCTGCTCGTACGCCTCCTCGAACGCCTGGGCAGCGGCGTACGCGTGCTTGTTCTTCTCCAGCGGGAAGTGCCGCAGCCGGATCTCCATACCGTCGCCGTACCGCTCGCGCAGCGCCCGCAGATCGCCCTGGGCCCGGTGGCAGTCCGGGCACTGGAGATCGCACCACACGTCGAGCGTGGCGTGGGCGTCGGGGTACCTCCCGGCCGAAGGCTGGGGGAGGGAGGTGCCGGAGTCGGTGGTGTTGTCCATGGCCACAGTCTCTCAGCCCCGAGGAGGGCACCCGACCCGGAGATCTCCCTGAACCGGGCGCCCGGCCATGGCCGCCACCGCCTGCCCGGTGCGACGATGGAGACATGCTCACCACCACCGTCTGCGCCGCGCTCTCCGCGGCGGGCCTCGCCGTCGCCTTCCTGACGGCATGGCGGCGCCGCTTCGCCGCCGCGACGCGGCTCGCCGCCGTCGCGCTGGTGCCGGTCGGGCTGGCGATGTCCGGGCTGGTCGGCCTCGGCGGGAAGATCGGCAGGGCGTTCGGCAGCTGGGCGGCAGATCTGGTGCTCAAGCCCACCGTCTGGGCCGGGTTCGCCGTGCTGGCCTGCGCCGTCGTGCTGTGGACCATCGGCCGTGCCGCCGCAGGCCGTGCCGCGGCCAAGCCCGCCCGCCGGCAGTCCAGCGCCGCGGAGCCCGCTGCCGATACCCCCGCCCTCACCTCCTCCGGCCCACCCGCCACCCAGCGGAAGGCCAAGCCCGAGAAGACCAAGCAGGGCAAGGGCAAGCCCGCCGATTCCGGCGAAGACTTCTCCGACATCGAAGCCATCCTCAAAAAGCACGGCATCTGACCCCGCCGCCCCTCCCGGGCCTCCCGGGCGCCCCTAGCACGCCCAGCGGGCGGCATGCGGGGTTTTGTCGGAAATCCCCGGGAAAGGGGGCGTGCGGTCGCACGGGGTCGTAGTGGCTGAGACATGATCACGGCGAGATGGACACGACGCCGAACTCCGCGATCGAGCTCGACGAGCTGCCGCCCTCCGAGCCCAAGGGATGTCTGTACGCACTCTCCCAACCGCCGCTGATGTTGTTCCTCGCTGTGATCGCGGTGTTGCTCGGCGCCGCGGGGGTGCATGATCTGTTGCTGCTGTGAGGGCCGGACGCGCGGCAGGGCTCAGCCCCGGGTGGCTGCCCCGGTCGACTCCCGGCGGCGCGCGCGGTAGGCGGCCACATGGAGGCGGTTGCCGCAGGTGCGGCTGTCGCAGTAGCGGCGGGAGCGATTGCGGGACAGGTCGACGAAGGCGCGCCGGCAGTCCGGCGCGGAGCAGCGGCGCAGCCGGTCCCGTTCGCCGGAGACGAGGACGAACGCCAGCGCCATGCCACCGTCGGCGGCCAGATGCTGCGCGAGGGAGGCGTCGGGCGCGAAGTAGTGGACGTGCCAGTCGTAGCCGTCGTGGTCGGTGAGCTGCGGCGTCGTCCCGGCCTCCGCGACCAGCGCGTTGATCAGCCGGGCCGCCGTACGCGAGTCCTCCGCCGCGAACACCTGCGCGAAGCGCTCCCGGGCCTCACGTACGGCCCGCAGGTCGTCCTCGGTGAGCTTGCCGACGCCACTGACGTCGTTGCGCTCCACGTAGGCGCGCAGGTCCGCCACGGACACCAGCGTGTCGGGGGTGTCGCTGTCCGCCATGGTGTTCAGCAGCTCGACCACCTGGTCGAGCGCACACCGGGTGTCGTGGTTGATCTGCACGGGCCGCTCCTGCCGTGTCCGGGAACATCTCCGGCCTGATGCGGAAGCCTAGTCGCTGCGCCCCGCCCGGGAGCCGCCTGTTTCCGGCCGGTAGCCGTGGAGTTGCCGAACGCAGCGACGCCGCCGCCGCGTATCTCTACGCGGCGGCGGCGTCGCAGTGTGCCGTTACACGAAGCGGTGCCGTGGCACACGGCTGCCGGGAACCGTCGGCCGTCGCCCCGAGTCGGACGGCCGCGGTGACCGGCGGTCTCAGCTCTCGGCGAGGATGTGCGAGAGCTCGGTGTCGAGGTCGAAGTGGCGGTGCTCGGTACCGGGCGGCACGGCCGCGTCGGTCCGCTTGAGGAAGGATTCCAGTGCCCGCGCCGGGGCCTCGAGCAGGGCCTCGCCCTCCGGGGAGCTGAGGGCGATGCAGGCCACGGACTGTCCGTGGCTGCGGGACGGCCAGACTCGGACGTCCCCGGTGCCCGTGGGCCGGTGCAGGCCCTCGGCAAGGAGATCGCGGGCGAAGACCCACTCCACGGTCTCCTCGGCACCGGTGTGGAAGGTGGCGTGCACGGCGTAGGGGTCCGCCGTGTCGTACCGCAGGCCCGCTGGTACAGGCAGTGAGGACTCGCTCGAAACAACGAGGCGCAGGTGCAGCTCACAGCTCACCGTTGTGTTCATAAGCGCCAGGGCCTTTCGCTCAGTGTGCGCTCGGGGATTCGCACGTCGGCGAAATCGACATGCCACCTACGCGCCGGTTGTAAACCCCTCTGACTGATTTGTACGGAATCGAATCCTTCGTACGGCTCTTGTAGGTTTGGGATGTACGGCCGATCAAGTGAACCGGCCTGTTCGAAAGGCGTCAGGTACCTTGTCCCTCATGACTGCGGAGAGTGACGCAATGCCGCGTAATATCCGGGAGGAGAAGCCGCTCGGTTCACGCGCGCCGAGATTCGTTCAGGCTTCCCGACCGCTGCACATGAGCTGGCGCGTGGGGATCTTCCTCGTCGGCCTGGCGATCGTGGCCGGCGGCATCATCATGCTGCCCCTGCCGGGGCCCGGCTGGCTGGTGATCTTCGGCGGGATGGCTGTGTGGGCGACCGAGTTCGTCTGGGCGCAGCACGTCCTGCGGTGGACCAAGCGCAAATACCGGGAGGGCACCCAGTGGCTGAAGGATCGCCGGGCGGCGCGCAAGGAGCGCAAGCTTGCCCAACGGGCGGAGCGGCAGTCCCGCTGAGGCCCGGCCGTTGGTCATGAGCACCCGCTGACATGCGGTAATGTTGGGCGCGCCAACGGGCGATTAGCTCAGTGGGAGAGCGCTTCGTTCACACCGAAGAGGTCACTGGTTCGAACCCAGTATCGCCCACCCAGTGCACCGGGGCCCGGAAGTGATCAGCTTCCGGGCCCCGAGGCGTTTCCGGAGGGTCGGCGTGGGCCGTAACCACTACCGCTCCCATGCGGCATGGCAGCTCGCTGCTCCGCCGGCCCGGGTCTTTGCCGTACTGGAACGGGCTGAGAGATATCCCGAGTGGTGGCACCAGGTGCGCCGCATCGACCGGACCGGTGAGGACGGTGCCGAGCTGCGCATCCGGTCCGTGCTGCTGTATGAACTCTCCGTAACTCTCCGCACAATCCCGCCGCGACCGGGCGGCCGGGGTCCTCGAGATCGGGGTGAGCGGCGGTCTGCGGGGCCTGCGGGCCCTGCTGGAAAGGGGTTTGGATGAAGAGTGAGGCGCACTGTATTGTTCTGCCGTGCCGCCGCACCGAAGGCGGAACGCCCGGGGCGATTAGCTCAGTGGGAGAGCGCTTCGTTCACACCGAAGAGGTCACTGGTTCGAACCCAGTATCGCCCACCCCGTGTTCGTGTGGGATCACCTGCGCGTGAGATCGCCGGAGGCCGGACCGTCAGCAGACGGGACGGCCTCTTTTTCTGTTTCCCCGTTCTCCGCTTCTCACTTCTTCGTTTCTCCGGTTTCCGCATCTCATCTGCGAAAGCGGCCGTTTGCGGCACCGATCCGCGGTCAGGAGAAGGAGGGGAGTGGCCGGGACACGGAGAGCGTGATGCGAGTCGCCGCCGACGACGATGAGATCCACTGGAGACGCGAACTGCCCGCGAGCAATACGGCAGCCACCTGGCGTGCCCGGCAGAAGCTGAGCACGGCAGCCCGCGCGATGCTGCGCGCCGGCGCACTCGCCGCCCACCGGTCCACCGGCTTCCACGGGGCCCGCGGTGAGCGGCGGGCCGACGCGTTCACCGAAGGCGTGCGGTACGACGAGAGCTCCGAGGAGAGCCATGCGGGCCGGCTGCTGACCGCCCGCGTCACTCCCGGCCCGCAGGACGGCAGCCGGGAGCTCGCTGTGCTCAGCCGCGCCCTGCGGGCCACCGCCGACGCCGTGTGCCGCTACCGCGCCACCGGTGCCACCGAGCACTTCGACGCCGCCGTGGCGGACGGCTGCTGTGCCGAACTCACCGAGTCGCTCGGTGACTTGGTACGCGGCACCGAGGGGGTGCAGATCACCCTCGTCTGGTCGCGGACGGCCGGGACGCCGCAGGGCTGTCCGCAGCGGCCGTTGCCCGTCGTCTTCACCCCCGGCGACCTGTCCGCACTGGAGGTGGCCGGGCGGCACTACATACGTGCGGAGCCCTCCGTTCCCGTGCGGGTGACGGGCACCGTCGTACGGCTGCGTCGCGCCCGGCCCGACGGGCCCGGGTCGGTTCGGCTGGATGTGCTCGCCGGGACCGAGGTGACCCAGATACGGGCCCGGCTGGACGAGGAGGGCTACCGCCGCGCCGTCCACGCCCATCTGGCGGGGCTGCCGCTGCGGATCGCCGGGCTGCTGGAGAGCAGGGGCGGCTTCCGGCGGCTCAGTGGCGCTTACGACGTCGCCCCGGTTCCGGTGCCCGAGGCGGCGCGCGAACGGCTGCTGAAGCAGCTGCGGTACGGCCTCGACGACTTCGAGCGTGGCATGGGCGGCTGAGCGGGCCGCAACGGAGGCCCGCACCGGCCGTCGCCGGTGCGCGGTCGGGACTCCCGACCGTTTCGCGGTCGGGGGGCGTTGCTCGGTACGATTCGACGGCGCGGTATGCCCGCGTTCACGGCGTGGCGACGGCCGCGCATCCCAGGTGAGAGTCAGGAGAGACCGGTGTCAGATGTCCGTGTGACCATCCAACGCGATTCCGAGCGGGAAGAGCGCGTGGTGACGACGGGCACTACGGCCGCCGCGCTCTTCGAGGGCGAGCGCTCGGTCGTCGCCGCACGGGTCGGCGGCGAGCTGAAGGACCTCGCCCACCCGCTGGCCGACGGCGATGAAGTCGAGCCCGTCGAGATCACCAGCGACGACGGTCTGGACATCCTGCGCCACTCCACCGCGCATGTGCTGGCGCAGGCCGTCCAGGAGCTCTTCCCCGAGGCCAAGCTCGGCATCGGCCCGCCCATCAAGGACGGCTTCTACTACGACTTCGACGTCGCCGAGCCCTTCACCCCCGACGATCTCAAGCGCATCGAGAAGAAGATGCAGCAGATCCAGAAGCAGGGCCAGCGCTTCTCCCGCCGCGTCACCACCGACGAGGCGGCCCGCGAGGAGCTGACGGGCGAGCCGTACAAACTGGAGCTGATCGGCCTCAAGGGCAACGCAGCCAACGCCGCCGAAGGTGCCTCGGCCGAGGTCGGCTCCGGCGAGCTGACCATCTACGACAACCTCGACGCCAAGAGCGGCGAGCTGTGCTGGAAGGACCTGTGCCGGGGCCCGCACCTGCCCTCCACCCGGCTGATCCCCGCCTTCAAGCTGATGCGTTCCGCTGCCGCGTACTGGCGCGGCAGCGAGAAGAACCCGCAGCTCCAGCGGATCTACGGCACCGCATGGCCGACCAAGGACGAGCTCAAGCAGTACTTGGAATTCCTCGCCGAGGCCGAGAAGCGCGACCACCGCAAGCTCGGCACCGAGCTGGACCTCTTCTCCATCCCCGAGGAGCTGGGCTCCGGGCTCGCCGTCTTCCATCCCAAGGGCGGCGTCGTCCGCAAGGTCATGGAGGACTACTCGCGCCGGCGCCACGAGGAGTCCGGCTACGACTTCGTCAACACGCCGCACATCACCAAGGAGCGGCTCTTCGAGATCTCGGGCCATCTGCCGAACTACGCGGACAGCATGTTCCCGCCGCTGGAGTTCGACGAGCAGAACTACCGCCTCAAGGCGATGAACTGCCCGATGCACAACCTGATCTTCCGGGCGCGGGGACGGTCGTACCGGGAGCTGCCGCTGCGGCTGTTCGAGTTCGGCACCGTCTACCGGTACGAGAAGTCCGGCGTCGTGCACGGGCTCACCCGGGCCCGCGGGTTCACCCAGGACGACTCGCACATCTACTGCACCAAGGAGCAGATGCCGGACGAGCTGGACAATCTACTCACCTTTGTCCTCAACCTGCTCCGCGACTACGGCCTGTCCGACTTCTATCTGGAGCTGTCCACCCGCGACCCCGAGTCGGACAAGTTCATGGGCACCGACGAGGAGTGGGAGGAGGCCACCGAGGCGCTGCGGCAGGCCGCAGGCAAGCAGGGCCTGGAGCTGGTCATGGACCCGGGCGGCGCCGCCTTCTACGGGCCGAAGATCTCCGTCCAGGCCCGCGATGCCATCGGCCGTACCTGGCAGATGTCGACCATCCAGGTCGACTTCCAGCAGCCCGCCCGCTTCGGTCTGGAGTACACCGCTGCCGACGGCTCCCGCCAGCAGCCCGTGATGATCCACCGCGCGCTGTTCGGTTCCATCGAGCGCTTCTTCGCCGTTCTGCTGGAGCACTACGCGGGCGCCTTCCCGGCCTGGCTCGCGCCGGTGCAGGCGGTCGGCATCCCGATCGGCGACGACCATGTGCCGTACCTGACGGAGTTCGCCGCCGCAGCGAAGGCGAAGGGGCTGCGGATGGAGGTCGACTCGTCCTCGGACCGGATGCAGAAGAAGATCCGCAACGCGCAGAAGAGCAAGGTCCCGTTCATGGTGATCGCGGGTGACGAGGACATTGCGAACGGTGCGGTGTCCTTCCGCTACCGGGACGGCTCCCAGAAGAACGGCATCCCGCAGGAGCAGGCGATTGCGGAGATCCTGGACGCAGTGGAGCGTCGTATCCAGGTGTGAACGCGCAGTTATCGTGAGTGAGGGCGGGCCTTCCCGGGGGTCCGCCCCTCCTCGTGTCCGACGCCGGACGGCGCATAAGCTGGCGGACATGACGAGTGAGCCGGAGCAGCAGATCGGAGTGGGGGCGCCGGACCAGTTCCAGCGCCTGTGGACGCCCCACCGGATGGCCTACATCCAGGGCGAGAACAAGCCGAGCGGCCCCGGCGCCGAGGACGGCTGCCCCTTCTGCACCATTCCGGAGAAGTCCGACGCGGACGGGCTGATCATCGCCCGCGGCGAGCACGTCTACGCGGTGCTCAACCTCTACCCGTACAACGGCGGACACTTGATGACCGTCCCCTTCCGGCACATCGCGGACTACACCGAGCTGAACGAGGACGAGACGCTGGAGCTCGCGTCGTTCACCAAGCACGCGATGACCGTGCTGCGCCGCGTCTCCGGAGCGCACGGCTTCAACGTCGGCATGAATCAGGGCTCGGTCGCGGGCGCCGGTATCGCCGCCCATCTCCACCAGCACGTGGTGCCCCGCTGGGGCGGTGACACCAACTTCATGCCGGTGGTCGGCCACACCCGGGTGCTGCCCCAACTGCTGGCAGACACCCGGGCGATGCTGGCCGAGGCGTGGTGATCCCTCAGGCGTCGTGGATCAGGCGTCGTAGACGTCGGCCTTGAAGGGCTTGGCGTCCTGGACCGCGGCGCTGAGGTTGAGCGAGCGGCTGCCGAACTTCTCGACGTTGCAGCCGTTCTCCTCCAGCACCTTCATGGCCGCCGAGTGCACCACCCGCAGTACCGGTGTTGCCGCGCGCATGGCGTCATCGGCCATGAACCGGTGCCGCCAGGGCTTCTTGGCCCAGGCGTGCCGCAGGCCGAACGGCTCGGGCAGGCTGAGCTTGCCGCCGAGGTAGTCCAGCACGGGCGGGAACCAGGTCAGCGGGGCGCGCGCGGCGAGGCGTACGACCTCCCTGGTCTCCACCAGCGGGAGCTTGACCGTGCGGGTCTCCCAGAACTTGACGCTCTTGGCGACCTGCTTGGTCTTGGCCTTCGGGCCGCTGGTGAAGAGCCCGTCGACGGGGCCGAGCGCGTGCCCCGTGACCTCGATCCGCAGCGTGTGGTGCAGCACGGTGACGCTGATCAGCAGCGTGATCACCAACTGGCCGTCCCAGAGCACGAACTGGACGCCCAGATAGTGCCGGTTGCCCGCGCCGAACTGCTGCTCGTTGCAGATGCGCTGTATCTCGAAGTCCTTGATGCGGTAGCCCTCGACCTCTTGGCCGTCGGGGCGCTTGACCTCCTTGGCGCCCTCGGCGATGGGCGAGACGATCCAGTGCCGTATCGAGGGGGTGGGGAATCCGCCGGTGTGCAGCGGGCCGCGCTCCAGCATGCGGAGCTGGTCGTGGATCGCGCGGATCACGTCCCAGCTGCGGAACGGGTGGATCTCCTCGCTGCCGCGGGCGGGGGTCAGCTCTTCGGCCAGCTGCCAGCTGCCCCACCGGGTGCCCATGCCCAATATCCCCTTGGGTCCCGCGTAGTAGACGAGGTTGCTGGCCTGTTCGGCGGCGACCTTGGCCAGGCCGAGCCGGATGCGTTCGGCGCCCGCGTCGCCCGGGTCCTGGGGCACGGCTTCGGGGATCTTGGGGCCGACCCCGGCGCCGCCCAGCATGCTCTGCCAGCGGCTGCGCAGGTCCTTCGCGTACCGCTCGCAGATCTGCTTGGCCCAGAGTCCGCCGACGATCGGTGCGACGAACATGGCCCGCAGATAGATGCCCAGGAAGCCGCTGAACGGGAGCTTGATCGCGAAGAGTACGACCAGCGCTCCGACGGCGACCATCGCCACCATGCCGAGGGCGCCGGCGCGCTTGTCCTTGGAGCCGGCGATCATGCGGCGCAGCTGGAACGCCAGCAGCCACAGCAGCACTCCGGGCAGGAACAGCAGCCCGAAGAGGGTCATCACCATGGTCAGCCGCGTGTCGCGCTGTTTGCGTACCCGGGTGGCGGCCAGGCAGTGCTCGACGACGGTCTGCGGTTCGATGCCGAAGGACTGGATGATCGGCTTGCGGGCCCCGCCGAGCAGCCGGGTCTGGACGGCCCGGGAGAACGCTTCGCCGAGATTGGGTTCGAACAGCGAGAGCCGGGGCTTTTTGAAACTCGCCTCGGGGTTGGCGTCGATGAGCTTCTTGACCTCGTCGTCGCGGTACGCGGCGGAGGCGAGCGCCTGGGTCGCCGCCGTCTGGCCGCCCGATCCGGAGATGGGGACCTGGGCGCCTGGCGTGAACTCGGCCGCCACATCAGGCTGGCTGCTGAGATCGTCGAATCCGGCCACTGGGCCCCCACTCCGCTCGGATCTGGCTCGCGGCACCCGGTGCCGACCGCGCAGGTGCGGTTGGTGCCGCCGACCACGACAGACGGCTGCCCAACTGCCGTGGTCGGCACACATCTTGCCTCAGCCGCGGTGATGTTGCGACCGTCGCATTACGGGGTTACCCCGCCGCGGGGTGGCCCGGCCGAGGGCCGGCTCCCTTCCCTGATTCTGGGCAGGGGCTGCCCCTGTCCGGCGTACGCAGGCTGCGGGCGCGTTGTGGCTTGTCGCGCAGTTCCCCGCGCCCCTTGATGGCTTGCCCGCGAAGCTTGGGCAGTCTGCGCCAGGGGCGCAGGGTGGGCAAGCGCAGCCCCCGACGCCGGGCACGGGCAAACCGCGGGGCACGCCCTACCCCGTTGCCTCCAGGATTCGCGCTGCCTGTTGCTGCGGCATCGGTTCGTGCTGTGCGTACGTACGGGAGAAGCGGCCGGTGCCGTGGGACATCGAGCGGAGGTCGATCGCGTATCTGCTGATCTCGATCTCGGGTACCGAGGCGCGCACCGTCGTGCTGCCCGGTCCGGCCTGTTCGGTGCCGAGCACCCGGCCGCGCCGGGAGGACAGGTCGCTCATCACGGCGCCCACATAGTCGTCCGGGACCTCCACCTCCACCTCGGCGACCGGTTCCAGCAGGTGGATCTTCGCCTGGCCCGCGCACTCGCGCAGGGCGAGCGCGCCCGCGGTCTGGAAGGCCGCATCGGAGGAGTCGACGGAGTGCGCCTTGCCGTCGACGAGTGTGACCCGTACGTCCACCAGCGGGTAGCCCGCGGCAACGCCCTTGGCGGCCTGGGCGCGGATGCCTTTCTCCACCGAAGGAATGAACTGGCGGGGTACCGCGCCGCCCACCACCTTGTCGACGAACTCGATGCCCGAACCACCCGGCAGGGGCTCGACGGTGATGTCGCAGATGGCGTACTGCCCATGTCCGCCGGACTGTTTGACATGCCGTCCGCGCCCGTCGGCCGGTGAGGCGAAGGTCTCGCGCAGCGACACCTTGTGCTCCACGGTGTCCACCTGCACCCCGTAGCGGGACCGCAACCGCTCCAGGGCGACGTCCCGGTGGGCTTCGCCCATGCACCACAGGACGAGCTGGTGGGTGGCGGGGTTCTGCTCCAGCCGCATGGTCGGGTCCTCGGCCACCAGCCGGGCGAGGCCCTGGGAGAGCTTGTCCTCGTCGGCCTTGCTGTGGGCCTGGATGGCGACGGGGAGCAGCGGGTCGGGCATCTCCCAGGGCGCCATCAGCAGCGGGTGGTCCTTGGCGGAGAGGGTGTCGCCGGTCTCGGCGCGGCTGAGCTTGGCCACGCACGCAAGATCGCCCGCGATGGCCGCGTCGAGGGAGCGCTGCTGTTTGCCGAACGGCGCGGACAGGGCGCCGATCCGCTCGTCGACGTCATGGTCCTCGTGGCCCCGGTCCGCCAGCCCGTGTCCGGAGACGTGCACGGTCTCGTCGGGGCGCAGGGTGCCGGAGAAGACACGTACGAGGGAGATCCGGCCGACGTACGGGTCGGAGGAGGTCTTGACGACCTCGGCGGCGAGCGGGCCCGCCGGGTCGCAGTCGAGCGTCGGCTGCGGTTTGCCGTCCGGCGTGGTGACGGCGGGGATTCCGTGTTCCTCGGGGGTCGGGAAGCCGCCGGTGATCAGCTCCAGCAGTTCGACGGTGCCCAGGCCCTGCTTGGCGCCGTCGGTGGCGGGCGCGGCAGCCAGCACGGGGTGGAAGGTGCCGCGGGCCACGGCCTTCTCCAGGTCCTCGATGAGCGTTTTGACGTCGCAGTCCTCGCCGCCGAGATAGCGGTCCATGAGCGACTCGTCCTCGCTCTGCGCGATGATGCCCTCGATCAGCCGGTTCCTGGCCTCCTCGACGAGGGGCAGCTGTCCCTCGTCCGGATCGCGTTCGGTGCGCTGTCCGTTTCCGTAGTCGAACAGCTTCTGGGTGAGCAGCCCGATCAGGCCGGTGACCGGGGCGGTGCCGTCGGAGCGGCGTTCGCCGAGCGCCGGCAGGTAGAGCGGGATGACGGCGTCGGGGTCGTCGCCGCCCAGCAGCTCCTGGCAGACGGCGGTCATCTCGTCGAAGTCGGCGCGGGCGGCGTCGAGATGGGTGACGACAATGGCGCGCGGCATACCGACGGCCGCGCACTCCTGCCACACCAGCCGGGTGGCTCCGTCCACACCGTCGGCGGCCGAGACGACGAAGAGGGCGGCGTCCGCGGCGCGCAGCCCGGCCCGCAGCTCGCCGACGAAGTCCGCGTAGCCGGGGGTGTCGAGCAGATTGATCCGGATGCCGTTCCAGGCGACAGGCACCAAGGAGAGCTGGACGGAGCGCTGCTGGCGGTGCTCGATCTCGTCGTAGTCGGAGAGCGAGGTGCCGTCCGCGACCCGTCCGGCCCGGTTGACCGCACCCGAGGCGAGTGCGAGGGATTCGACCAGAGTCGTCTTGCCGGCTCCGCTGTGGCCGACCAGCACCACGTTCCGTACCGCGGCGGGGTGGTCGGCCGCCGCTGCCCTGCCGGCGGCTCCGGGGTGTGCGTTCGCTTTGTCGGCCATGTGTCCCGCCTTCCGGTTGTCACCTGCTGGAGCACGCTGAAGGGGCCGAGCGGTCGCGAAGACCACGGTTCTTCCGAGCTTTACACCGCTGCCGACAGGCGTCCATACGTGAGACCGCGACCGACACCGCACTACCCGACCGTGTGCGCCGAGCGCTGCCGCCGCGTGACTACGATGGGCCACCCGGTGGCCACACCGTCATCCGGCTCGCCCTCGACGTACCAGGGACGGTCATGCTGAACAAGTACGCGCGTGCTTTCTTCACGCGTGTCCTCACCCCGTTCGCCGCGATGCTGCTGCGCCGGGGAGTGAGCCCCGATGCCGTCACCCTGGTCGGCACCGTCGGAGTGACGGCGGGAGCGTTGATCTTCTACCCCGTCGGGGAGTTCTTCTGGGGCACCGTCGTCATCACGCTGTTCGTCTTCTCGGACATGGTGGACGGCAACATGGCGCGGCAGCTGGGCCGCTCCAGCCGCTGGGGGGCTTTCCTGGACTCCACGCTCGACCGGGTGGCGGACGCGGCCGTCTTCGGCGGAATCGCGATGTGGTACGCGGGCCGGGGCGACGACCTGGTGCTGTGCGCGGTGACGCTGTTCTGCCTGTCGAGCGGACAGGTCGTCTCCTACACCAAGGCACGGGGCGAGAGCATCGGGCTGCCGGTGAATGTGAACGGGCTGGTGGAGCGGTCCGAGCGGTTGGTGATCACGCTGGTGCTGGCGGGCTTCTCAGGCTTCGAGGCCACGTTCGGCGTCCCGAACATCGGCGTGCTCCTCCCGATCGCCCTGTGGGTGGTCGCGGTCGGCAGCGCCGTCACCCTCGGTCAGCGAGTGGTCACGGTGCGCCGGGAGTCCGCGGAGCTGGCAGCGGCGGAGGAGTCGAAGTCCGTACCGGAGGAGCGGCAGACCCCTGCGGGGGACGAGGCGGAGGAGAAGGGGAGGACCGCTTGAGCGCGCTGCGCGACCGGCTCACCGACTCGCTTTACGGGATGGGCTGGGCAGGGGTCAAGAAGCTGCCCGAGCCCGCCGCCGCTGCGCTGGGCCGGCAGCTGGCAGACACGGTGTGGCGACGCCGCGGCAAGGGCGTCACGCGGCTGGAGGCCAACCTCGCCCGGGTGGTGCCGGACGCGTCGCCGGCCCGTCTGCGGCAGCTCTCCCGCGCCGGGATGCGCTCCTATCTGCGCTACTGGATGGAGTCCTTCCGGCTGCCTGCCTACAGCGAGCAGCACATTCTCGACAGCGTCGACGTGGAGAACGTGGACCGGCTCACCGACGCGCTCGCCTCCGGTCGCGGTGTCATACTCGCGCTGCCGCACATGGGCAACTGGGACCTGGCAGGCGCCTGGGCGGTGACCGCGACCCGTACGCCCTTCACCACGGTTGCCGAGCGCCTCAAGCCGGAGAGCCTCTACGACCGGTTCGTCGCCTACCGGGAGAGCCTGGGCATGGAGGTGCTGCCGCACGGTGGCTCCTCCGCGTTCGGCACGCTGGCGCGCAGGCTGCGGGCGGGCGGCTTCGTCTGCCTGGTCGCCGACCGCGATCTGTCCGCCAGCGGGATCGAGGTCAAGTTCTTCGGTGAGGCCACCCGGATGCCCGCCGGCCCGGCACTGCTGGCCCAGCAGACCGGGGCGCTGCTGATGCCGGTGACGCTCTGGTACGAGGCGCCGCCGCGGATGAAGGCCAGAGTCCACGAGCCGGTTCCGGTGCCGGAGCTCGAGGGGCGCAGGGAGCGGGTCGCGGCCATGACGCAGACCCTCGCCGACACCTTCGCAGCGGGCATCGCCGAGCATCCGCAGGACTGGCACATGCTCCAGCGCTTCTGGCTCGCCGACCTGGAGCCGGCCCCGGGCAGGGGCCCGGCGTCCGGCGAGGCGACGGACGCGGGCGAGCGGGGGCCCGGATGAGGATCGGCGTCGTCTGCCCCTACTCGTGGGACGTCCCCGGCGGCGTCCAGTTCCACGTCCGCGATCTGGCCGAGCATCTGATCCGGCTGGGGCACCAGGTGTCCGTACTGGCGCCCTCGGACGACGAGACCCCGCTGCCCTCCTACGTCGTCTCGGCGGGGCGCGCCGTGCCCGTGCCGTACAACGGCTCGGTGGCGCGGCTGAACTTCGGCTTCCTCTCGGCGGCCCGGGTCCGCCGCTGGGTGCATGACGGCGACTTCGACGTACTGCACATCCATGAGCCGGCCACTCCCTCGCTGGCGCTGCTGGCCTGCTGGGCGGCGCAGGGCCCCATCGTCGCCACCTTCCACACCTCCAACCCGCGCTCCAGGGCGATGATCGCGGCGTATCCGATCCTCCAGCCCGCGCTGGAGAAGATCAGCGCCCGGATCGCGGTGAGCGAGTACGCGCGCCGCACCCTTGTCGAACACCTGGGCGGGGACGCGGTCACCATCCCCAACGGGGTCGACGTCGGGTTCTTCGCCGACGCCGAGCCCAAACAGGAGTGGCAGGGCGGCCCCGAAGGTCACACGATCGGGTTCATCGGCCGGATCGACGAGCCCCGTAAGGGCCTGCCGGTGCTGATGAAGGCGCTGCCCGCCATCCTGAAGGCGGCCCCGGGCACCCGACTGCTGGTCGCGGGGCGGGGCGACGAGCAGGAGGCGGTCGCCCAGCTGCCGCCCGCCATGCGGGAGAGCGTGGAGTTCCTCGGCATGGTCAGTGACGAGGACAAGGCCCGGCTGCTGCGCAGTGTCGACCTCTACGTCGCGCCCAACACGGGTGGCGAGTCCTTCGGGATCATCCTGGTGGAGGCGATGTCGGCCGGTGCTCCGGTGCTGGCCAGCGATCTGGACGCCTTCGAGCAGGTGCTGGACGGGGGAGCGTCCGGCGAGCTGTTCCCGGTGGAGCAGGCGGACGCACTGGCCGGCGCCGCCGTACGCCTGCTCGCCGACCCTGGACGCCGCGCCGACCTGTGCAAGCGCGGCACCCGGCATGTGCGCCGGTTCGACTGGTCCACCGTGGGCGCCGACATCCTCGCCGTGTACGAGACGGTCACGGACGGTGCCGCTTCCGTCGCACCCGACGAGCGCACCGGGCTGTGGGCCCGGTTCGGCCTCGCCCGGGACTGAACCTAGGACCCGATACCTACGATGCCGACCCTCACCACCGTCATCTGGATCGTCGTAGCGCTGCTGCTCGTCGGCGTCTATCTGAGCTGGACAGCCGGCCGCCTGGACCGGCTGCACGCGCGGATCGACGCGGCCAAGGCCGCGCTGGACGCCACCTTGCTGCGCCGCGCCTCCATCGCCCAGGAGCTCGCCACGGCGGGCGTCCTGGACCCCGCGGCCTCGATGGTGCTCTACCAGGCCGCACACGACGCCCGGCAGGCCGAGGAGGAGCAGCGCGAGGTCGCCGAGAGCGAACTGAGTCAGGCACTGCGGGCCGTCTTCGCCGAGAGCGCCCAACTGGAGGCCGTACGGGAGGCGCCCGGCGGCCATGAGACGGCCGGCGAGCTGAGCGCGGCGGTACGCAGGGTGCCCATGGCGAGACGCTTCCACAACGACGCCGTACGGGCTGCGCGGGCGCTGCGGAGCCACCGCACCGTGCGCTGGTTCCGGCTGGCCGGGCACGCCCCGTCGCCGCTGGCGTTCGAGATGGACGACGAGCCGCCACCGGTGCTGGCCGACCGGGGGCACCCTTCCGAAGACTGACGGCACTGGTGGGCGGGGGTTTGCAGGCCACAGCCCGGCGATTGGCCCTTTTCGCAGGCGGCCCAGTTCGAGCAGGCTTACCAAGGACCTGAGCGGTCCCGTCGAACACCACCCCTTCAGCGAGGTCGAACGTGTCAACTCCGTCCACCGCCACAGCATCCTCGGCGTCGGCTGCGGCGCAGCGCCCCGAGACCGGTACCGCCCGCGTCAAGCGGGGCATGGCCGAGCAGCTCAAGGGCGGCGTGATCATGGATGTCGTCACCCCCGAGCAGGCGAAGATCGCCGAGGACTCGGGTGCCGTCGCCGTGATGGCGCTGGAGCGTGTGCCCGCCGACATCCGTAAGGACGGCGGTGTGGCCCGGATGTCCGACCCGGACATGATCGAGGGCATCATCGAAGCCGTCTCGATCCCGGTGATGGCCAAGTCCCGCATCGGTCACCTCGTCGAGGCCCAGGTGCTCCAGGCGCTCGGTGTCGACTACATCGATGAGTCCGAGGTCCTCACCCCGGCCGACGAGGCCAACCACAGCGACAAGTTCGCCCACCACGCCCTTCGTCTGCGGCGCCACCAACCTGGGCGAGGCCCTGCGCCGGATCGCCGAGGGCGCGGCCATGATCCGCTCCAAGGGCGAGGCCGGCACCGGCAACGTCGTCGAGGCCGTCCGGCACATGCGCCAGATCAAGAACGAGATCGGCAAGCTGACCGTCCTGGACGACAACGAGCTCTACGCGGCGGCCAAGGAACTGCGCGCGCCGTACGAGCTGGTCAAGGAGGTCTCGGTGGCGGGCAAGCTGCCGGTCGTCCTCTTCTCCGCGGGCGGCGTGGCCACCCCGGCGGACGCCGCGCTGATGCGCCAGCTCGGCGCGGAGGGCGTCTTCGTCGGCTCCGGCATCTTCAAGTCCGGCGACCCGGCCAAGCGCGCCGCGGCCATCGTGAAGGCCACCACCTTCTACGACGACCCCAAGATCATCGCCGATGCCTCCCGCGGCCTGGGCGAAGCCATGGTCGGCATCAACTGCGACACCCTCCCGGAAACGGAGCGCTACGCCAGCCGCGGCTGGTGACAGCGGCAGCGGAGCACGCGCCCTCTGTCGGCACCCGGACCGTCCCGTAAGGCGGTACGGGTGCCAACAGGGGGCGGCGCCCGTCCACCCACCGCAACGCCCACCCCGCGTAGGCATCCCGCAACGAAGAAGGACCCGCACCGTGTCTGTGCCAACGATCGGCGTACTCGCCCTCCAGGGCGACGTCCGCGAACACCTCGCAGCCCTGAAGGCATCGGGGGCGAACCCCGTACAGGTCAGGCGCCCCGAAGAGCTCGACGCAGTCGACGGCCTCGTCATCCCGGGCGGCGAGTCGACCACCATCAGCAAGCTCGCCGTCACGTTCGGCCTCATGGACCGACTCCGCGAGCGGGTGTCCCAGGGGATGCCCGCGTACGGCTCCTGCGCCGGCATGATCATGCTCGCCGACAAGATCCTCGACCCCCGCTCCGGGCAGGAGACCATCGGCGGTATCGACATGATCGTCCGCCGCAACGCGTTCGGACGGCAGAACGAGTCGTTCGAGGCGGCCCTCGATATGCCGACGGTTCCCGGCGGTCCGGTGGAGGGCGTCTTCATCCGCGCCCCCTGGGTCGAATCGACCGGTGCGGCAGCCGAGACACTGGCCTCCTACGACGGTCACCCGGTGGCCGTCCGGCAGCAGCATCTGCTCGCCACCGCCTTCCATCCGGAGCTGACCGGCGACCAGCGGGTGCACGCCCTGTTCACGGAGATGGTGCGGTCAGCACACTGAGTTGCTGACGGTAGGATCTCCGCGTCGGGAAGAAGTTGGGACTGTGAAGGAGCGAGGCTGTGTCCGGCCACTCTAAGTGGGCAACCACCAAGCACAAGAAGGCCGTGATCGATGCCAAGCGCGGCAAGCTCTTCGCGAAACTGATCAAGAACATCGAGGTCGCGGCCCGCATGGGCGGCGCCGACCCGGAGGGCAACCCGACCCTCTACGACGCCATTCAGAAGGCGAAGAAGCAGTCGGTTCCCAACAAGAACATCGACAGCGCGGTCAAGCGGGGCGCGGGACTTGAGGCCGGCGGTGCCGACTACGAGACGATCATGTACGAGGGCTACGGCCCCAACGGCGTTGCCGTGCTGATCGAGTGCCTCACCGACAACCGCAACCGCGCGGCCTCCGACGTGCGGGTCGCCATGACCCGCAACGGCGGCTCCATGGCCGACCCGGGCTCGGTCTCCTACCTGTTCAACCGCAAGGGCGTCGTCATCGTCCCGAAGAACGGCCGGACCGAGGACGACATCCTCGGTGCCGTGCTGGAGGCGGGCGTCGAGGAGGTCAACGACCTCGGCGAAAACTTCGAGGTGATCAGCGAGGCCACCGATCTGGTCGCGGTGCGCACTGCTCTGGTCGATGCGGGCATCGACTACGACTCGGCCGAGGCCAGCTTCGTCCCCAGCATGCAGGTCGAGCTGGACGAGGACGGCGCCCGCAAGATCTTCAAGCTGATCGACGCGCTGGACGACAGCGACGACGTGCAGAACGTTTTCGCGAACTTCGATGTGTCCGACGATGTGATGGCGAAGGTCGACGCGTAGCGCCGTCGCTCCCTCTGTTCTGGTGAGGGGGTGCCCCTGCCTGTGGTGCGCGGGCTTGCGGCTGGGTTGTGGTTCTCGCGCAATTCCCCGCGCCCCTTACGGGGCGCGCCCCGCTTCTGTCAGAGGTTCCCGATAACCTGCGGGAACACAGGCACGGTTGCACAGGGCACACCGGGAGACACCTGGAGAGGGGGACGGCATTGCGCGTGCTGGGGGTCGATCCCGGGCTGACCCGCTGCGGCATCGGCGTGGTCGACGGTGTCGCAGGGCGGCGGCTGACCATGGCGGGCGTCGGTGTGATCCGTACGTCTGCCGAGGCGGAGATCCCCGAGCGGCTGGTGCTGATCGAGCGCGGGCTGGAGGAGTGGCTGGACGAACACCGCCCCGAAGCGGTCGCGGTGGAGCGGGTGTTCAGCCAGCACAACGTCCGCACCGTCATGGGCACAGCGCAGGCAAGTGCCGTGGCCATGCTGTGCGCGGCCCGGCGCGGACTGCCGGTGGCGCTGCACACCCCCAGCGAGGTCAAGGCCGCCGTCACCGGTTCGGGCCGGGCCGAGAAGGCGCAGGTCGGTGCCATGGTGACGCGCCTGCTGGGGCTCTCGGCGGCGCCGAAGCCCGCCGACGCTGCGGATGCCCTGGCCCTCGCCGTCTGCCACATCTGGCGCGGCCCGGCGCAGAACCGGCTCCAACAGGCCGTCGCAGCCCGGCAAGCCGACCCCGCCTCGCGTACGCAGCACCCCAGGAAGGGCACCGTTCGATGATCGCCTCCGTCTCGGGACCCGTCGCCGCGCTCGGCCCCGGCTCCGCCGTGATCGAGGTCGGCGGGGTCGGCATGGCGGTCCAGTGCACGCCCGGCACGCTCGCCGGGCTGCGCATGGGCGAGCCGGCCAAGCTGGCCACCTCGCTGGTCGTACGGGAGGACTCGCTGACCCTCTACGGCTTCGCCGACGACGACGAGCGGCAGATCTTCGAACTGCTCCAGACCGCGAGCGGGGTGGGCCCCCGGCTTGCCCAGGCGATGCTCGCGGTGCACAGCCCCGACGCGCTGCGGCTCGCCGTCGCCGGCGGGGACGAGAAGGCGCTGACCGCCGTGCCCGGCATCGGCAAGAAGGGCGCACAGAAGTTGCTGCTGGAGCTGAAGGACCGGCTCGGACAGCCGCTGGGCACGGTTCCCGCTTCGCGCGGGGCCGCGGCACCCGCAGCGCCGGGATGGCAGGAGCAACTCCACGCAGCTCTGGTCGGATTGGGGTACGCCACCAAGGAGGCGGACGACGCGGTCGCGGCCGTGGCCCCGCAGGCGGAGGCCGTTGTCGCGGACGGTGGCGAGCCCCAGGTCGGTGCGCTGTTGAAGGCCGCCCTCCAGTCGCTGAACCGGGCACGGTGACGCCATGAGCTCCGAGGAACGGCTCGTCGACGCCGAGGTCGACGGTGATGAGCAGGCCGTCGAAGCCGCGCTGCGCCCCAAGCAGTTGGGGGAGTTCATCGGGCAGCCCAAGGTGCGGGAGCAGCTCGATCTGGTGCTGCGCGCGGCCCGGGCCCGCGGCGGTACCGCCGACCATGTGCTGCTTTCCGGCGCGCCCGGACTCGGCAAGACGACACTGTCCATGATCATCGCGGCGGAGATGGGCGCTCCCATCCGCATCACCTCCGGGCCCGCCATCCAGCACGCGGGCGACCTCGCGGCGATCCTCTCCTCCCTCCAGGAAGGGGAGGTGCTCTTTCTGGACGAGATCCACCGCATGTCCCGCCCGGCCGAGGAGATGCTCTACATGGCCATGGAGGACTTCCGCGTCGACGTGATCGTCGGCAAGGGGCCAGGCGCCACGGCCATCCCGCTGGAGCTGCCGCCGTTCACGCTGGTCGGCGCCACCACCCGGGCCGGGCTGCTGCCACCGCCGCTGCGCGACCGTTTCGGGTTCACGGCGCACATGGAGTTCTACGAGCCGGCGGAGCTGGAGCAGGTCGTACGCCGGTCCGCGGAGTTGCTCGAAGTGCGTACGGATCCGGAGGGCGCCGTGGAGATCGCCGGGCGCTCCCGGGGGACGCCACGTATCGCCAACCGGCTGTTGCGGAGAGTGAGGGACTACGCGCAGGTCAAGGCGGACGGCGTCATCACCCGTGAAGTGGCTGCCGCGGCGCTGGAGGTCTACGAGGTGGACGGGCGCGGTCTCGACCGGCTCGACCGTGCGGTGCTCGGCTCGCTGCTGAAGCTGTTCGGCGGCGGTCCCGTGGGGCTTTCCACGCTTGCCGTCGCGGTTGGCGAGGAGCGTGAGACAGTGGAAGAGGTGGCCGAGCCGTTCCTCGTGCGCGAGGGACTGCTGGCCCGTACTCCTCGTGGTCGCGTGGCCACACCAGCCGCATGGGCTCACCTGGGACTTACCCCGCCCCAGCAGTCCTCGCGGTCGGCTTCCGGAGGGCCGGGGCAACAGGGCCTGTTCGGAGCGTGACGGCGCGGAGACTCGGCGGGCCGGGAACCTCGGTGCCATGCTTGACGTTGTTCCATCGGCGAAGGCTCCCTTAGACTCCGCCGACGCCCTCCCTTTGCGGAGGCTTGCCCACCCCGAATACCCAGGCCGCTGAGACGCGGCCATGCGAAGGAATATCTTCCGCCGTGGATCCTATTGCTCTGCTCCCGTTCATTGTGATCATCGGGGCCATGTTCCTGATGACTCGCTCCGCCAAGAAGAAGCAGCGTCAGGCCGCGCAGATGCGTGACCAGATGCAGCCTGGCACGGGCATCCGCACCATCGGGGGCATGTACGCCGTCGTCAAGGAGATCCGCGAGGACAGCGTCCTTGTGGAGATCGAGCCCGGCACGCACGCGCTCTTCGCGAAGAACGCCATCGGTGCCGTCCTCTCCGATGAGGAGTTCGACCGCATCACGAACGGCCCGGAGGGCGAAGAGTTCGAGGTCGACACGGTGGTCCCCGACGACGCCTCCTCGCTGACCAGGGACGAGGACGCTCCCGCCGACGCGAAGCTCGACCTTGAGAAGAAGGACGCCGACGACGGCCCCGACGCCGTCGCGGAGAAGGACGACGAGGAGCCCGCCGAGGCGTCCGACGAGCCGAAGGCGGACTCGGCCAAGGCCGACGACACCGCCAAGGACGGCAAGCGGGACGAGGACGCCGACTCCAAGTAAGGTCAGCGCCGCCGGACTGGGGGAGCAGGACCGGGTCCGGCGGCGTAGCACGTCCACAGACCACTTCGCGCGCCGCTGTGCCGCGCCCGGCCGAACTCGCGGGGCGGCACGGGCGGTTGGACAGGGAGAGACGAGAAGGTGGCAGCACCGAAGAGGGGTCGCAGGGCCTCCGGCGCCAAGGGGAGGCCGTGGCGTTCCCTAGGGCTGATTCTGGTGATCACGGCCGGGCTGATCGTGGGGATGTTCGCCTCGGGCCACAAGACGCCCAGGCTGGGCATCGACCTGGCCGGCGGCACCAGCATCACGCTTGAGGCGAAGAACCAGCCCGGCAAGCCCAACGCGATCAACAAGACCAACATGGCCACCGCCGTCGGCATCATCGAGCGGCGCGTCAACGGTCTTGGTGTGACCGAGGCCGAGGTCCAGACCCAGGGCGACCGGCACATCATCGTCAACATCCCCAAGGGCACCAACTCCAAGCAGGCGCGCGAACAGGTGGGCACCACGGCGCAGCTCGCTTTCCGCCCGGTGCTGACGTTGACGCAGGCCCAGAAGCCGAAGCAGCCGCAGCCCACGCCCTCCAAGCCCGGCAGCTCCGACAAGCAGGGCAGCCAGGACGGCAAGGGCAAGCAGGACGAGAAGGCGAAGCCGTCCTCCTCGCCCTCAGCCTCACCGTCGCCCAGCGGCCAGGGCCGCGCCGTCACCGAGGGACTGACGGCCAAGGGCGCCGCCAAGACGGACAAGAGCCCCAGCCCCCAGCCCAGTGACTCCGGCGGCAAGAAGAAGTCCCCGCAGCCGACGGTGCCGCCGCAGCAGCCCCAGGCCCCCGGAGTCCCGGCCGGGCTCGCCAAGAAGCTCGACGCGCTCGACTGCAGCACCAAGGAAGCCCGGGCCAAGGCCAGCGAGAAGGCCGCGAACACCGAGGGCTCCGAGCCGATCGTCGCCTGTGACGCGAAGGACCCGATCAAGTACGCGCTGGGCCCGGTCGCCGTACAGGGCAAGAACGTCAGCAAGGCCAAGGCGGTTTTCGCCCAGGACCGCGGTCAGTGGATCGTCCAGATGTCGTTCAACGACAAGGGCTCCGACCAGTTCGGTGACATCACCGGCCAGCTGATGAAGAAGCAGCAGCCGCAGAACCAGTTCGCCATCGCGATGGACGGCGAGGTCCAGTCGGCGCCGACGGTCAACCAGCGGCTGACCAACAACGCGGAGATCTCCGGAAGCTTCACCCAGGAGTCCGCCGAGGAACTGGGCAACATCCTCTCCTACGGTGCGCTGCCGCTCTCCTTCGAGGAGTCGGACGTCACCACCGTCACCGCCGCGCTCGGCAGCGACCAGCTGAAGGCGGGTCTCATCGCGGGCGCCATCGGCCTCGCCCTGGTGGTCGTCTACCTGGTCGCCTACTACCGCGGCCTCTCGCTGATCGCCATCCTCAGCCTGCTCGTCTCCGCGGCCCTGACGTACACGATCATGACGCTGCTGGGCCCGGCGATGAGCTTTGCGCTCAACCTGCCGGCCGTCTGCGGCGCCATCGTCGCCATCGGCATCACGGCCGACTCGTTCATCGTCTACTTCGAACGTATAAGGGACGAAGTGCGCGAGGGCCGCACGCTGCGGCCCGCGGTCGAGCGCGCCTGGCCGCGCGCCCGGCGCACCATCCTCGTCTCCGACTTCGTCTCCTTCCTCGCCGCCGCGGTGCTGTTCATCGTCTCGGTCGGCAAGGTGCAGGGCTTCGCGTTCACGCTGGGCCTGACCACCGCGCTCGACGTCGTCGTGGTCTTCTTCTTCACCAAGCCGGTCATGACGCTGCTCGCCCGCAGGAAGTTCTTCTCCGACGGGCACCCCTGGTCGGGCCTCGACCCCAAGCGGCTCGGCGCCAGGCCACCTCTGCGGCGCGGCCGCCGTACCGTCAGCACCGACCCGAAGGAGGTCTGAGGTGTCCCGTCTCGGCAGTCTCGGCGCCCGGCTGTACCGCGGTGAGGTCGGCTACGACTTCGTCGGGCACCGCAAGTTCTGGTACGGCCTCTCGATCCTGATCACCATCACGGCCATCGTCGGAGTGGTGGTCCGCGGCCTGAACATGGGCATCGAGTTCGAGGGCGGTGCAGTCTTCACCACGCCCAAGACCTCCGCCTCCGTGGAGCAGACCACGCACGCGGCGGAGAAGGTCTCCGGGCACACGGCCATCGTCCAGGAGCTGGGCGGCGGCGGTAAGCGTGTGCAGATCGCCAGCGTCGACACCGACACCTCCACCAAGGTCAAGGAGGAGCTGGCGGGCGAGCTGAAGGTGAACCCGGAGAAGATCGACGCCCAGCTGGTCGGTCCCAGCTGGGGCGAGCAGATCGCCAACAAGGCGTGGCAGGGGCTCGGGATCTTCATGATCCTGGTGGTGATCTATCTCGCCATCGCCTTCGAGTGGCGGATGGCGCTCGCCGCGCTCATCGCGCTCATCCACGACATCACCATCACCGTCGGCGTCTACTCACTCGTCGGCTTCGAGGTCACACCAGGCACCGTGATCGGTCTGCTGACGATTCTCGGTTACTCGCTCTACGACACGGTCGTCGTCTTCGACGGCCTGAGAGAGGGCAGCAAGAACGTCACCAAGCAGACCAAGTACACCTTCAGCGAGATCGCCAACCGCAGCATCAACGGCACGCTGGTGCGCTCCATCAACACCACCGTTGTCGCGCTGCTGCCGGTCGCGGGTCTGCTGTTCATCGGTGGCGGGATGCTCGGCGGCGGCATGCTCAACGACATCGCGCTCTCCCTGTTCGTCGGTCTCGCCGCCGGCGCGTACTCCTCGATCTTCATCGCCACCCCGCTGGTCGCCGACTTCAAGGAGCGCCAGCCCGAGATGAAGGCCCTCGCCAGGCGGGTGCGCGCCAAGCGCCTGAAGGCAGCCGAGCATGAGGCGCACGAGCCGGACGACGAGCACGGGGACGAGCCACCGGGCGATGGAGGCGGCGGTGTCCGTCCCTCCGTCACCGTGGACAACGGCCGCGGCGGAGGTCCCGCGGCGGCGGGCGCCGGGGTCGGGGGACAGCGGCGCCAGTCGCCCTCCCGCGGCCGGGGCCGTGGCAAGCCGTCCGGGAAGCGCAGGTGAGCCGGTGAGCGCGATGGAGTCCTCGGCGGCCCCGCTGGTCCCCGCCGAGGTGCGGGATCTGCTGACCAGCCGGATCCATGACGTACCCGACTATCCCAAGCCCGGAGTGCTGTTCAAGGACATCACTCCGCTGCTCGCCGACGCCAAGGCGTTCTCCGTCCTCACGGACGTGCTGGCGGGCCTGGCCGAGCGGCGCGGGGCCACCAAGGTCGTCGGCCTGGAGGCGCGCGGCTTCATCCTCGGCGCCCCCGTCGCCGTGCGCGCGGGCATCGGCTTCGTGCCCGTACGCAAGTCCGGCAAGCTCCCCGGCGCAACGCTCTCCCAGGCGTACGACCTCGAGTACGGCAGCGCCCAGATCGAGGTGCATGCCGCGGGGCTCGCGGAGGGCGACCGGGTGCTGGTGATCGACGACGTACTGGCCACCGGCGGCACCGCCGAGGCATCCGTGCAGCTCATCCGGCGCACCGGTGCCGAGGTTGCCGGTGCGGCCATACTGCTGGAGCTCGGCTTTCTGGCCGGACGGGAGCGGGTGGAGCGCGCCCTGGCCGGTGCGCCGCTCGACACCCTCGTCACCGTCTGAGACCGCCGGCCGCCCTGCGCGGCCGGCGGCACGAATTGCACAGGCCGACGGCATGAGCGGCATAAGGCGGCCACCCGATACGTTCACCTGGGAGTAGCTCCCGGCCGATGGCCGGGAGAGCCAGGAGAGGGGTGGCCGCCTTCGCCGTCCGTCCGGGAGGGCCGGGCGTGGCCGGGGTGGCTACCATGGCAGTCCGACCGGGGTCCACCGAGGAGTGCTCTTGCCAGACGAGGCCCAGCAGCTCACCGCCGCTCAGCGCCGGCAAGCGGAGGCCGCAGGCCAGGCGGCCCAGCGCCGGTCCGGCGCCGCGGCCAACGGCGGGCTGCCCTCGAAGAGCGAGGGCACCGGCCGCTCGCGTGCCGCCGACAGCTCCGCGAACGCCAACGCCGGCGCCAACGGGAAGCAGCCCGGCACCGCGCACGGCGCCCCGAGCCGCAGCAAGGGCTCCGACCGGGGTGGAAAGGGCGCAGAGAACGGCGCACGCGACCGTGTGGCGCCCGCCCGGGCCGTCTCCGGGGTCTCGGGCCGCTCCGGCTCCTCCAACCGCGTACGCGCCCGCCTGGCGCGCCTGGGGGTACAGCGGTCCAGCCCGTTCAACCCGGTCCTGGAACCGCTGCTGCGGATAGTGCGCAGCAACGACCCCAAGATCGAATCCTCCACGCTCCGCCAGATCGAGCGCGCCTACCAGGTCGCCGAGCGCTGGCACCGCGGTCAGAAGCGCAAGAGCGGCGACCCGTACATCACTCATCCCCTCGCCGTCACCACGATCCTCGCCGAGCTGGGCATGGACCCGGCGACGCTGATGGCCGGCCTGCTGCACGACACGGTCGAGGACACCGAGTACGGGCTCGACACCCTGCGCCGCGACTTCGGTGACCAGGTGGCCCTCCTGGTCGACGGCGTCACCAAGCTGGACAAGGTCAAGTTCGGCGAGGCCGCGCAGGCCGAGACGGTGCGCAAGATGGTCGTCGCCATGGCCAAGGACCCCCGCGTCCTGGTCATCAAGCTCGCCGACCGGCTGCACAACATGCGCACCATGCGCTATCTCAAGCGGTCCAAGCAGGAGCAGAAGGCCCGCGAGACGCTGGAGATCTTCGCGCCCCTCGCCCACCGGCTGGGCATGAACACCATCAAGTGGGAGCTGGAGGACCTCGCGTTCGCGATCCTCTACCCCAAGATGTACGACGAGATCGTCCGGCTGGTCGCCGAGCGGGCGCCCAAGCGAGACGAGTACCTGGCCGTCGTCACCGACGAGGTCCAGGCCGATCTGCGCGCGGCACGCATCAAGGCCACCGTCACCGGACGGCCCAAGCACTACTACAGCGTCTACCAGAAGATGATCGTCCGCGGCCGGGACTTCGCGGAGATCTACGACCTGGTGGGCATCCGCGTCCTGGTGGACACCGTCCGCGACTGCTACGCGGCGCTGGGCACCGTGCACGCCCGCTGGAACCCGGTTCCGGGGCGGTTCAAGGACTACATCGCGATGCCCAAGTTCAACATGTACCAGTCGCTGCACACGACAGTCATCGGGCCCGGCGGCAAGCCCGTCGAACTGCAGATCCGCACCTTCGACATGCACCGCCGCGCCGAGTACGGGATCGCGGCCCACTGGAAGTACAAGCAGCAGGCCGTCGCCGGCGCCTCCAAGGTGCGCACGGATGTGCCCAAGAGCGCGGGCAAGGGCGACGACCACTTCAACGACATGTCGTGGCTGCGGCAGCTGCTGGACTGGCAGAAGGAGACCGAGGACCCCGGCGAGTTCCTGGAGTCCCTGCGCTTCGACCTCTCCCGTAACGAGGTCTTCGTCTTCACCCCCAAGGGCGACGTCATAGCGCTCCCGGCGGGCGCCACCCCCGTCGACTTCGCCTACGCCGTCCACACCGAGGTCGGCCACCGCACCATCGGCGCCCGCGTCAACGGCCGCCTGGTGCCGCTGGAGTCGACGCTGGACAACGGCGACACCGTCGAAGTCTTCACCTCCAAGGCGTCCGGCGCCGGGCCCTCCCGGGACTGGCTCGGCTTCGTCAAGTCACCGCGCGCCCGCAACAAGATCCGCGCCTGGTTCACCCGTGAGCGGCGTGACGAGGCCATCGAGCAGGGCAAGGACGCCATAGCGCGGGCCATGCGCAAGCAGAACCTGCCCATCCAGCGCATCCTCACCGGCGACTCGCTGGTCACCCTCGCGCACGAGATGCGCTACCCGGACATCTCCGCGCTCTACGCCGCGATCGGTGAGGGCCACGTCTCGGCGCAGCACGTCTGTCACAAGCTGGTGCAGGCGCTGGGCGGCGAGGACGAGGCCAAGGAGGACATCGCCGAGACCGCGCCGCCGATGCCGGCGCGCAGCACGCGGCGGCGCTCCACCACCGACCCCGGCGTCGTCGTCAAGGGCGCGGGCTCCGACGTGTGGGTCAAGCTGGCCCGCTGCTGTACGCCCGTGCCGGGCGACCCCATCATGGGGTTCGTCACCCGCGGCAACGGGGTGTCGGTGCACCGTACCGACTGCGTCAACGTCGACTCCCTCACCCAGGAGCCGGAGCGGATCCTGGACGTCGAATGGGCGCCCACCCAGTCGTCCGTCTTCCTGGTCGCCATCCAGGTCGAGGCCCTGGACCGCTCCCGTCTCCTGTCGGACGTCACCCGCGTGCTGTCCGACCAGCACGTCAACATTCTCTCGGCCGCCGTCCAGACCTCCCGCGACCGCGTCGCCATCTCCCGCTTCACCTTCGAGATGGGCGACCCCAAACACCTCGGCCACGTACTGAAAGCCGTCCGCGGTGTCGAGGGCGTCTACGACGTCTACCGGGTCACCTCCGCGCGCAGGCCGCAATAGCCGAACGTTGGGGCGGGGCCCGTCGTTGATGCCTCCCCCAGCCTCCGGCCGGGAGGTACCCCCAGACCCTCGCCGCTGTGGTTGCGCTCCCCGGGTGGGGGTGTGGGGGCGGAGCCCTCACACCCTTGTCCGCCGCGATGGCGAGTAACCACAGAGGCGAGGGTCGGGCGGAAAATGAGGCGGCCTCAGCCGAAGCGTTCGGGGCCTCGCGAAGCGGTCAGCCGCCGAATTCCTGGAGGCCCTTCAGGGCTTGGTCCAACAGGGCCTGGCGGCCTTCCAGTTCGCGCTCCAGCTTGGCGACCTTGGCGGTGTTCCCCGCGGAGCGGGCCTGGTCGATCTGGGCGTGGAGCTTGTCCACCGCGTCCTGGAGCTGGCCCGCGAGCCCGGTGGCGCGGGCTCGCGCCTCCGGGTTGGTGCGCCGCCATTCGGCTTCCTCGGCTTCCTGGATGGCCCGCTCCACCGCGTGCATCCGGCCCTCGATCTTCGGCCGTGCGTCGCGCGGCACATGACCGATGGCGTCCCAGCGCTCGTTGATGGCGCGGAAGGCACTCCGCGCGGCTTTCAGGTCGCTGATCGGCAGCAGCTTCTCCGCCTCGGCCGCCAGCTCCTCCTTGCGGGCGAGGTTCTCCCGCTGTTCGCTGTCGCGCTCGGCGAAGACCTCGCTGCGGGCCTGGAAGAAGACGTCCTGGGCACCGCGGAACCGCGCCCACAGATCGTCCTCGTGCTCCCGCTGCGCCCGGCCGGCGGCCTTCCACTCCTGCATCAGTTCGCGGTACTTGGCGGCGGTGGGGCCCCAGTCCCGCGAGCCGGAGAGGGCTTCGGCCTCGGAGACGAGCTTCTCCTTCCGCTGCCGCGCCTCCTCGCGCTGTGCGTCCAGCTGCGCGAAGTGCGCCTTGCGGCGCTTGGAGAACGCCGAGCGGGCGTGCGAGAAGCGGTGCCACAGCTCGTCATCGCTCTTACGGTCGAGCCTGGGCAGGCCCTTCCAGGTGTCGACCAGGGCCCGCAGCCGCTCGCCGGCTGCCCGCCACTGCTCGCTCTGGGCCAGCTCCTCCGCCTCGGTGACCAGCTCCTCCTTGGCGCGGCGCGATTCTTCGGCCTGCTGTGCCTTGCGGGCCTTGCGCTCCTCGCGGCGCTGCTCGACGACCTCGGTGAGATGGTCGAGCCGGCCCCGCAGCGCGTCCAGATCGCCCACGGCGTTGTGCGCGTCGACCTGCTCGCGCAGGTGCTCGATCGCGGCGGTGGCGTCCTTGGCGGACAGGTCGGTGGTTTTCACCCGGCGCTCAAGCAGGTCGATCTCCACGACCAGACCGTCGTACTTGCGCTTGAAGTAGGCGAGGGCTTCGTCGGGCGAGCCCGCCTGCCACGACCCGGCGATCTTCTCGCCGTCCGTCGTACGCACGTACACAGTCCCCGCGTCATCGACGCGGCCCCACGGGTCGCTGCTCACAGCGCCTCCTCCACAAGATGCCTGGGAGGGCTGTGGCCCCCCGGCATCGTCCACGGTTCTCGTCACAGCCAACATAGGCGACCGGCGCCCGCGCTGTCCGCATCCGGCGAGCGGCGAATTGCCGGTCGGGAGCGGTTCCGGAACGGTACCGCGCGGGCGGCGACGGCTGGGCCTCCCGGCCCGAGGCCGGGCGACCGTCAGGACTTACGGACCGTAGCCTTGTCGATCACCACGGTGGCGTTGGGCGGGCCGTCACCCTGCGGGGAGCCCACTCCGGCCTTGGTGATCTTCTTCAGCACCTTCATCCCGGAGTCGGAGATCTTGCCGAACGGGGTGTAGTTGGGCGGGAGCTTACTGTCCTTGTAGACGAGAAAGAACTGGCTGCCGCCGGTGTCCGGGCCGCTGTTGGCCATCGCCACGGTGCCCGCCGGGTACTCGGCGCCCTTGAGGTTCTCGTCGGGGAGCTCATAGCCGGGCCCGCCGCTGCCGCTGCCGGTCGGGTCGCCGCACTGCAGCACGGAGAGGCCGGGCTGATCGGTCATCCGGTGGCAGGGCGTGTGGTCGAAGAACTTCTCGCCCGCCAGGAAGTCGAAGGAGTTGACCGTGTGCGGCGCCTTGGCCGCGTCCATGGTGAAGTCGATCTCGCCGCAGGTGGTGCTCAGCTGCATGGTGTACGAAGCCGACTTGTCCACCTTCATGGCCGGCTCCTTCTTCCACTGCTTGCGCGTCGCCTTGCCCTTGGCCGGCTTCTCGCAGGGATCCGGGGCCTTGCTGGTGGGAGGCGCCGAGGGCTGGTCCGCCGCGCTGTCGGCGTCGTCCTTCTTCTTGTCGCCGTTGAGCCCGCCCGAGGCGGCGTAGGCGCCGCCGGCGGCGAGGACGATCACCAGTCCGAGGGCGATCGAGATATTGCGTATTCGGGCCTTGCGGCGGGCCGCCTCCCGCCGCTTGAGCTGCCGCTCGTACTTTTCACGGGCGAGCTGCTTTTTGCGCTGCTCACTGCTGACCACGGTCTCGTCTCCTTCGAGGCGTCTGGTGAGGCGTCTGGCGAGCGTCTTCGAGGCGTCGCACCTGCGGGACCTCACGTACCGTATACGCCGCACTCACGGGTCCGCCGTGCCTGTTACTGGTTCGCCCCTTGCGGACCCGTGAGTGCGGCGCCGGTAGGCTGGCAGCTGCCTGACCGGCGGCGGGCCTGCTCGGCCGCGTCGCCGCCCCCGCTGTCGGACGAATGAAGGACGATCGTGCTCGTTGCCGGGTTCCCCGCCGGGGCCTGGGGGACCAATTGTTATCTGGTCGCCCCCGCCGCCGGCGAGGAGTGCGTGATCATCGATCCGGGCCACCAGGCCGCGCAGGGTGTCGAGGAAGCCGTCGCCAAGCACCGGTTGAAGCCGGTTGCGGTGATCCTCACGCACGGCCACATCGACCACGTCGCCTCCGTCGTCCCGGTGTGCGGTTCGCATGGCGTACCCGCCTGGATCCACCCCGCCGACCGCTTCATGATGAGCGACCCGGAGAAGGCGCTGGGGATGACCATCGGACAGCCCTTGATGGGCGAGCTGACGGTGGGCGAGCCGGACGACGTCGAGGAGCTTTCCGACGGCGCGGTGCTGAACCTGGCGGGCCTGGAGCTGACCGTCGCGCATGCGCCCGGCCATACCAAGGGGTCGGTGACCTTCCGGATGCCCGAACAGGCTGACGTACCGCCGGTGCTGTTCTCGGGCGATCTGCTGTTCCCCGGCTCCATCGGACGCACTGATCTGCCCGGCGGCGACCCGGACGAGATCCTCCGGTCCCTGGCGCGTGTGTGCCTTCCGCTGGAGGACGAGACCGTGGTCCTGCCCGGGCACATGCACCAGACGACCATCGGCCGCGAGCGCGCCACCAATCCCTTCCTGCGACAGGTGGCGGAGCACGGCCAGGGAGGCGGCGGCATCGACGCGGCCGCCACCCCGCGACGAGGAATGTGACGAGAAGCCACGTGAGCACCTTCAAGGCCCCCAAGGGCACCTACGACCTGCTGCCGCCCGACTCCGCGACGTATCTCGCCGTGCGCGAGGCCATCGCCGCGCCGCTGCGCAGGTCCGGCTACGGCTATGTGGAGACCCCCGGGTTCGAGAGCGTCCAGCTGTTCGCCCGCGGTGTCGGCGAGTCCACCGACATCGTGACCAAGGAGATGTACACCCTCACCACCAAGGGCGGCGACGAGCTGGCCCTGCGCCCCGAGGGCACCGCCTCGGTGCTGCGCGCCGCGCTGGAGTCCAGCCTCCACAAGGCGGGCAACCTCCCGGTGAAGCTGTGGTATTCAGGTTCGTACTACCGCTACGAGCGCCCCCAGAAGGGCCGTTACCGCCACTTCTCGCAGGTGGGCGCCGAGGCGCTGGGCACCGAGGACCCGACGCTGGACGCCGAGCTGATCATCCTGGCGTACGACGCCTACCGCTCGCTGGGGCTGACCGGTTTCCGGCTGCTGCTCAACTCGCTGGGCGACCGCACCTGCCGTCCCGTCTACCGGGCCGCGCTCCAGGACTTCCTGCGCGGGCTCGAACTGGACGAGGACACCCGGACCCGGATCGAGATCAACCCGCTGCGGGTGCTGGACGACAAACGCGAGAGCGTGCAGCGGCAGTTGGCCGGTGCGCCGCTGATGCGCGACCACCTGTGCGAGGAGTGCAAGGCGTTCCACGAGGAGGTGCGCGCGCTGCTCACCGAGGCGGGCGTGCCCTTCGAGGACGATCCGAGGCTGGTGCGCGGTCTCGACTACTACACGCGTACCACTTTCGAGTTCGTCCACGACGGCCTCGGCTCGCAGTCCGCCATCGGCGGCGGCGGGCGGTACGACGGCCTCTCGGAGATGATCGGCGGGCCCGCGCTGCCGTCGGTCGGCTGGGCCCTGGGCGTGGACCGTACGGTGCTGGCGCTGGAGGCCGAGGGCATCGAGCTCGAACTGCCCGCGGCCACCGAGCTGTTCGCCGTACCGATCGGCGACGAGGCGCGCCGCCGGCTGTTCGGTCTGGTCACCGAGTTGCGCCGGGAGGGCGTCGCGGCGGACCTGGCGTACGGCGGCAAGGGCATGAAGAACGCCATGAAGTCGGCCAACCGCTCCGGCGCCCGGTTCGCCCTGCTGCTCGGGGAGCGGGACCTCGCCGAGGGCGTGGCCCAGCTCAAGGACCTCGACAGCGGCGAGCAGACGGCTGTGGCACTCGATCGGGTGGTGGCCGAAGTGCGGGCCAAGCTGCAACGACCGCACAGCCAGTTGGGGCAGAATGTGCCCCTGCCGGGCATGGACCAGATGACGGGATGACGAAGGTTATGACGACGACGGCACCCCTCGACGAGGCGCACGTGGGCGCGGACACACCGAAGGGGGGTGCCGTCGGCGCGAGCCTGGCCTTCGCCTGGATGCTCATCGTCACGGGCGCCGCCGGACTGCTCGCGTCCTGGGTCATCACGCTGGACAAGTTCAAGCTGCTGGAGGACAAGAACTTCAAGCCGGGGTGCAGCATCAACCCGGTCGTCTCCTGCGGCAACATCATGCAGAGCGACCAGGCCGCGGCCTTCGGTGCACCGAACCCCATGATCGGGCTGGTGGCCTACGGCATCGTCATCTGCGTCGGCGTCACCCTGCTCACCCGCACCACCTTCCCGCGCTGGTACTGGCTGACGTTCAACGCGGGGTGCCTGTTCGGCGTCGGCTTCGTGACCTGGCTCCAGTACCAGTCGCTGTACAACATCGGGAACCTGTGCCTGTGGTGCTGCCTGGCCTGGGTCGCGACGATCATCATGTTCTGGTACGTGACCGCGCACAGCGTCCGCAACGGCTTCCTGCCGGCCCCTGCTGCGGTACGCGGCTTCGCCGACGAGTTCCCATGGGTGCTCCCGGTGCTGCACATCGGAGTGATCGGCATCCTGGTCCTCACCCGCTGGTGGGACTTCTGGACGAGCTGACTCCGGGGCCGCGTATCGGCCGAGGAGCGAGGGCTCCCCGGGGCCGGACCGCGGGCGGTACGGCTGTCAGAGGGCTGACTTAGGGTTTCCGGTGTGGAGCCCGATCTTTTCACCGCAGCAGCAGAGGAACGCCAGGCCAAGGACCCGTCCGCCAGCCCCCTCGCCGTACGGATGCGGCCGCGCACCCTGGACGAGGTCGTGGGGCAGCAGCATCTGCTGCGCCCCGGCTCACCGCTGCGCCGGCTGGTGGGGGAGGGCGGCGGCGGTCCGGCCGGCACCTCCTCCGTGATGCTGTGGGGTCCGCCCGGCACCGGAAAGACGACGCTCGCATACGTCGTCAGCAAGGCCACCGAAAAGCGGTTCGTGGAGCTTTCGGCAATCACCGCCGGAGTCAAGGAAGTACGCAGCGTCATCGACGGCGCCCGCCGCGCCTCCGGCGCCTACGGCAAGGACACCGTCCTCTTCCTCGACGAGATCCACCGCTTCAGCAAGGCCCAGCAGGACTCGCTGCTGCCCGCGGTGGAGAACCGCTGGGTCACGCTGATCGCGGCCACGACGGAGAACCCGTACTTCTCGGTGATCTCCCCGCTGCTCTCCCGCTCGTTGCTGCTGACGCTGGAGCCGCTGACCGACGACGACATCCGCGGACTGTTGCGCCGGGCCGTCGCCGACGAGCGCGGTCTGGCCGGAGAGGTGACACTCCCGGAGGACTCCGAGGACCATCTGCTGCGCATCGCGGGCGGCGACGCCCGGCGTGCGTTGACGGCGCTGGAGGCGGGTGCGGGAGCTGCACTCGCCAAGGGCGAGAGCACCATCTCGCTGGCCAGCGTGGAGGAGGCCGTCGACCGCGCAGCCGTGAAGTACGACCGCGCCGGTGACCAGCACTACGACGTGGCCAGCGCGCTGATCAAGTCGATCCGGGGCTCCGACGTGGACGCCGCGCTGCACTACCTCGCGCGGATGATCGAGGCCGGGGAGGATCCGCGGTTCATCGCCCGGCGCCTGATGATCTCCGCGAGCGAGGACATCGGACTCGCGGATCCGACCGCGCTCCAGACGGCTGTCGCCGCGGCGCAGGCGGTCGCGATGATCGGCTTCCCCGAAGCGCGGATCACCCTCGGCCATGCCACGGTGGCCCTCGCGTTGGCGCCCAAGTCGAACGCGGCGTATCTCGCCGTCGACGCGGCGCTCGCAGACGTACGCGCCGGGCTCGCCGGGCCGGTGCCGCCGCATCTGCGGGACAGCCACTACAAGGGCTCGCAGCAGCTGGGGCACGGCGAGGGGTATCAGTACCCGCACGATCTGCCGGGCGGTATCGCAGCCCAGCAGTACGCGCCGGACGCGGTGCACGGGCGCCGCTACTACGAGCCGACCCGTTACGGCGCGGAGGCCCGCTACGCCGACATCGCCGACCGTGTGCGGGCCCGGCTCCGGGGAGAGGGGGACTGACCTCCCCACCGGATCGCCGAGAGGCCGCTACCCGCCCGCCGCGAACAGCGCGTGCATGGCATGGCGCAGCTCCGCAACCGTGCTGACGGGCTCCGCGAATTCGAAGCGGGCGTCCGCACACATGCCCGTACGGCTCCATCCGCGCACCCGCAGCCCGAACCGGTCGAGCGCCAGCGGAACGGCACGCTCCCACCCCTGGCAGGCACACAGCCCTCGCACCTGCTCCTGGTGCGCGGCGGCCAGGTGCTGCAGCAGCTCCGCCTCATGGACGGCGAGCGGGTCGGGGAAGGCCGCGGCGAAGGCGTCCGGTTCCACCTCTTCCTCGCCCCACAGGTCGTCGATGTACGCCTCGCCGACCTCCAGTCGCAACATTCGCCGGGAGGTGCCGGCGACGGGGGCCGAGGGAGCCGCCTCGGCGAGCAGCCGGGCGCAGACGGCGCGTTCCTCGCCACGTACGGGGGTGAGCCAGCCGGCGATCCAGGCGCGTCCGCGTACCCGGTGAGGTACTGAGACGGGCGCCACATCCGTGATCTCCATCACCGCCACGAGGTCGTCGTCCTGTGCGTTGGCGCTCACGCGTGCTTCCAGTGAGTCCGCCGGGACCAGCAGCAGGACGTCTCCGTCGGGGGTGACGGTGCGGGCCTCGGGCATGCCTGAGCCGGGTTCCCGCAGGTCGGCCTCGGCTCCGGGGATGCTCAGCAGGGCGGATACGCTGGATTGCGCGAGGGTTCGTACGCGTTCGGCGGCGGTCGGCCGCCGGGCGTCTTCCACGGGACGCGGCTGTTCCTCCTCGGCGTCGGTGCCAGGCGGGGAAATCCCAGGTCGAAACATACGTGCTCCTCGGCTAAGGTAAGGCTCACCTAACTTACACGGAGGTCCGTTCAACGTGAACCAGTCGCGTCCCAAGGTCAAGAAGTCGCGTGCCCTGGGCGTCGCGCTGACCCCGAAGGCCGTCAAGTACTTCGAGCAGCGCCCGTACCCGCCCGGGGAGCACGGCAGGGGCCGCAAGCAGAACAGTGACTACAAGGTCCGTCTGCTGGAGAAGCAGCGCCTGCGCGCGCAGTACGACATCAGCGAGAGCCAGATGCGCCGCGCCTACGAGCGCGCCCGCAAGACCGAGCTCAAGACGGGCGAGGCCCTGGTCATAGAGCTGGAGCGGCGGCTGGACGCGCTCGTGCTGCGCTCCGGGCTGGCCCGCACCATCTACCAGGCCCGGCAGATGGTGGTGCACGGCCACATCGCGGTCAACGACCGCAAGGTCGACAAGCCGTCGTTCCGGGTGCGCCCCGACGATGTGGTGATGGTCCGCGAGCGCAGCCGCAGCAAGCACCCCTTCCAGGTCGCCCGTGAGGGTGGCTACGCCGGTGAGGGAGAGACCCCGCGCTACCTCCAGGTCAACCTCCAGGCCCTCGCCTTCCGCCTGGACCGGGACCCCAACCGCAAGGAAGTTCCGGTGATCTGCGACGAGCAGCTCGTCGTCGAGTACTACGCCCGCTGACCGCCTGCTTCGGCTCAGCCCCGCCAGCCCGCCTGCCCGGCGCCGGTCCCACCCGGTACGGGTACGGCGGGCTGCGGCGTTCCCCGGGGGTGCCGCCTCGGAATGCGGTACGGCGGTGACGGTGCGGCGCGATAAGGTCGATACCTCGTACGCCGCCGCGGTCGGCCCCCGGCGAGCGGCGGCCGACCCCCATGACCATCAAGGGAAGCGGTGCAGCGTGTCCGGTGGAGAAGTGGCCGGCCTCCTCGTGGCCGTCTTCTGGGCGATCCTGGTGTCGTTCCTCGCCGTTGTGCTGGTGAGGCTCGCGCAGACGCTCAAGGCGGCGACCAAGCTGGTGACAGGCGTGACGGAGCAGGCAGTCCCCCTCCTGGGAGAGGCGTCGGCGACCGTCCGTTCCGCACAGACCCAGCTCGACCGCGTCGACGCCATCGCGACGGACGTCCAGGAGGTCACCTCCAACGCCTCCGCGCTCTCCTCCACCGTCTCGACCACCTTCGGCGGCCCGCTCGTCAAGGTCGCCGCCTTCGGCTACGGCGTACGGCGGGCGTTGGGCCGCAAGGACGTGCCCGAGCGGGAGACGCGCGGCGGCCGGAAGGTCGTCGTCAGCCGCACCGTGCCCGCCGCCCGCCGCGGCGGCCGCAAGCGTGGAAGGGGCTGAGCGCAGATGTTCCGCCGTGCCTTCTGGTTCACCACCGGCGCCGCCGCCGGGGTCTGGGCCACCACCAAGGTCCAGCGCAAGATCCGTAGCCTCGCCCCGGACGCGCTGGCACTGCGCGCCGCCGACAAGGCCGTCGAAGGCGGCCACCGGCTCCGCGAGTTCGCGCTCGACGTACGCGCGGGCATGGTCCAGCGGGAGAGCGAACTCAAGGACGCGCTGGGCCTGTCGGCGCCCGGGGAGGCCGAGCGGTTCCGGGAGCTCCCGGCCGCGCAACCGGCCCCCGCCCCACGGCGGCAGGGCAAGCGCCTTCCGCGGCAGCAGGGCAAGCGGCAGTTGGGCGGTGTGCTCCCCCAGCCTCCGGCCGGGAGGGACCCCCACGCCCCGCCGCTCACCCCGGAACCGCCGGACCACCAGGACCGGCCCGCCACCCCCAACCACCCGAACGACCGAAACGAGGACCACTGATGGAGTCGGCTGAAATCCGCCGCCGCTGGCTGCGCTTCTTCGAGGAGCGCGGGCACCACGTCGTGCCGTCGGCGTCGCTGATCGCGGACGACCCGACGCTGCTGCTGGTCAACGCGGGCATGGTGCCCTTCAAGCCGTACTTCCTGGGCGAGACCACCCCGCCCTGGCCGCGGGCCACCAGCGTGCAGAAGTGCGTGCGTACACCGGACATCGAAGAGGTCGGCAAGACCACCCGGCACGGCACCTTCTTCCAGATGTGCGGCAACTTCTCCTTCGGCGACTACTTCAAGGAGGGGGCCGCCGAGCTCGCCTGGGAGCTGCTGACCTCCTCGCAGGAGCAGGGCGGCTACGGACTGGACCCCGAGCGCCTGTGGATCACCGTCTACGAGCAGGACGACGAGGCCGAGCGGATCTGGCGTGACGTCGTCGGCGTGCCCGCCGAGCGCATCCAGCGCTTGGGCATGGAGGAGAACTACTGGTCCATGGGCGTACCGGGCCCGTGCGGACCCTGCTCGGAGATCAACTACGACCGCGGGCCCGAGTTCGGCCCCGAGGGCGGCCCCGCCGTCAACGACGAGCGGTACGTGGAGCTGTGGAACCTCGTCTTCATGCAGTACGAGCGCGGCGAGGGCTCCACCAAGACGGACTTCGAGATCCTCGGCGAGCTGCCCAGCAAGAACATCGACACCGGTCTCGGCCTCGAACGCCTGGCGATGGTCCTCCAGGGCGTGCACAACATGTACGAGATCGACACCTCGCGCGCCGTCATCGACAAGGCCACCGAGCTGACCGGCGTCGCCTACGGTGCCGCCGAGGACAGCGATGTGTCGCTGCGCGTCGTCTGCGACCACATCCGTACGTCCGTGATGCTCATCGGCGACGGCGTCACCCCCGGCAACGAGGGCCGCGGCTATGTGCTGCGCCGCATCATGCGCCGTGCCATCCGCAACATGCGCATCCTGGGTGCCACGGGACCGGTCGCCGAGGACCTGATCGACGTCGTCATCAAGACGATGGGCCAGCAGTACCCCGAGCTGGTCACCGACCGGAAGCGCATCGAGACCGTCGCGCTCGCCGAGGAAGCCGCCTTCCTCAAGACGCTGAAGGCCGGCACCAACATCCTCGACACCGCCGTCGCCGACACCAAGAAGACCGGTAGCAGCGTGCTGCCGGGTGACAAGGCGTTCCTGCTCCACGACACCTGGGGCTTCCCCATCGACCTCACCCTGGAAATGGCCGCCGAGCAGGGCCTGTCGGTGGACGAGCAGGGCTTCCGCCGGCTGATGAAGGAACAGCGGGAGCGCGCCAAGGCCGACGCCAAGGCCAAGAAGACCGGCCACGCCGATCTGTCCGCCTACCGCGAGATCGCCGACAGCGCCGGCGCCACCGACTTCACCGGCTACGGCGAGACCTCCGGCGAGGCCACCGTCGTCGGACTGCTGGTCGACGGCATCTCCTCGCCCGCCGCCGGTGAGGGCGACGAGGTCGAGGTCGTTCTGGACCGCACCCCCTTCTACGCCGAGGGCGGCGGGCAGCTCGCCGACACCGGCCGCATCCGGCTGGAGGGCGGCGCCGTCGTGCAGGTGCGCGACGTCCAGCAGCCGGTGCCCGGCGTCAGTGTGCACAAGGGCACCGTCCAGGTCGGCGAGGTCACCGTCGGCTCGTCCGCCTACGCGCAGATCGACGGCGACCGCCGCCGCTCCATCGCCCGGGCCCACAGCGCCACCCACCTCACCCACCAGGCGCTGCGTGACGCGCTCGGCCCGACGGCCGCGCAGGCCGGTTCGGAGAACGCCCCCGGCCGCTTCCGCTTCGACTTCGGCTCGCCCGCCGCCGTCCCCGGCACCGTGCTCACCGACGTCGAGCAGAAGATCAACGAGGTGCTGGCCCGCGAACTGGACGTGCACGCGGAGTACATGGGCATCGACGACGCCAAGAAGCAGGGTGCGCTGGCCGAGTTCGGCGAGAAGTACGGCCAGACCGTGCGCGTGGTGACCATCGGCGACTTCTCCAAGGAGCTGTGCGGCGGCACGCACGTGCACAACACGGCGCAGCTCGGCCTGGTCAAGCTGCTGGGCGAGTCCTCCATCGGCTCCGGTGTGCGCCGTGTCGAGGCCCTGGTGGGTGTGGACGCCTACCGGTTCCTCGCCCGCGAGCACACTGTCGTCTCGCAGCTGACCGAGCTGCTCAAGGGCCGCTCCGAGGAGCTGCCCGAGCGTATCTCCGGGATGCTGACCAGGCTGAAGGACGCCGAGAAGGAGATCGAGCGGTTCCGCGCCGAGAAGGTCCTCCAGGCCGCCGCCGGGATCGCCCAGAACGCCAAGGACGTCCGCGGTATCGCGCTGGCCGCGGCCCGGGTGCCGGACGGCACAGCGGCCGACGACCTGCGCACCCTGGTGCTCGACGTACGCCAGCGGCTCGGCAGCCGCCCGGCCGTCGTGGCGCTGTTCGCCGTCACCAACGGGCGCCCCGTCACGGTGATCGCCACCAACGAGGCCGCCAGGGACGCCGGGCTGCGCGCCGGTGACCTGGTGCGTACGGCTGCCAAGACGCTCGGGGGCGGTGGCGGCGGCAAGCCGGACGTCGCCCAGGGCGGCGGCCAGAACCCGGAAGCCGTTGACGACGCCGTGGCCGCCGTGGAGCGCCTGGTCGCGGAGGCCGGGGGCAACGCCTGATGGTCCCGGACGATGCCGCGCAGCCGGAGTCCTTCCGGCGCGGCAGGCGGCTCGCCGTCGATGTCGGGGACGCTCGGATCGGGGTCGCGAGCAGCGACCCCGACGGGCTGCTGGCCACCCCGGTGGAGACGGTTCCCGGGCGCGATGTCCCGGCGGCCCAGCGTCGGCTGGTGGCGCTGGTGGCGGAGTACGAGCCGTTGGAGGTCGTCGTCGGGCTGCCCCGTTCGCTCAGCGGAGGGGAGGGCCCGGCGGCGGCCAAGGTCCGAAGCTTCGCCCAGGAGTTGGCGAAAAACATCACACCCGTTCCGGTCAGACTCGTCGATGAACGTCTGTCGACGGTCACCGCGGCGCAGGGGATGCGGGCCTCCGGAGTCAGTTCCAAAAAGGGACGTTCACGCATCGATCAGGCGGCCGCCGTGGTGATTCTCCAGAGCGCTATGGAGGCGGAACGGTCCTCGGGCCGTCCCCCGGGGCAGTGCGTCGAGGTGGTTGTCTGATCGCTGTACGGTAACGTTCCGCGCGACACGGCAGCCGCCGATGCACGCGTAACCGCACTGGTACAGCACGTGAACGGAACGACGAACCCGTACGGTGCGGGGGACTCCGGCGCAGGATGTCCGGTGCGTCACCGGCTGCCGCTCTCGCGTCGCAAGGGGACCGATGACTGACTATGGCCAGGGACATGGCTCCCAACCGTGGCACCCCGACGACCCTCTCTACGGGGATCAGGAGTGGGACGGTGGCCGGCAGCCCGAGTACCAGGGTGGCTGGAACGAGATCCCTCAACAGGGGGAGTATTCCGGCCACCCCGGCCCCCAGCAGTACGCGGAGCAGCAGTACCAGCAGCAGTACCCGCACCCGCAGCAGCAGTACGGTCACAACGGCTGGGACGGCACCCAGCAGGCCGCCCACGGAACCGGGCAGCATTACGACCCGTCGTACGCCGCCCAGCAGCACCCCGGACACCCGGCGGACCCGTACGGCACCGGGGAGTACCGCACGGGTGAGTACTCCACGGGCGAGTACCCGACCGGCGAATACGGCACGGGGGAGTACCCGACCGGGGAGTACCACACCGGTGGGTATCCGACCGGCAACTACAGCACGGGGGAGTACCCCACCGGCGGGCACTACACGGAATACCCCAGCGGCGAGTACAGCACGGGCGGATACAGCACGGGTAACTACAGCACCGGGCAGTACCGCACCGGCGAATACCCGACGGGTGAGTACTCGACAGGCGAATACCCCTCGGGCGAGTACCGCTCCGCCGAGTACAGCACCGGCGAACACCCCGGCTACTACGCGCAGCAGGGCGGCTACCCGGACGGCAATCCCGCTGTGCACCCGCAGCAGGTCCCCGTGCCCGGTCCGCAGCAGGCCCCCGCCCCCGGTCCGCAGCAGGCCCCCGCCCCCGGTCCGCAGCAGGCCCCCGTGCCCGGGCCGCGGCAGGCACCGGTGCCGGCGGCCGATCCGGAGACGGGCTGGGACCCGGGGCCCGATCAGGGCGAGCACGCCTTTTTCCGGGACCGTGAGGACGAGCTGCCCGAGGACTACTACGACGAGGACGACGACCGTGGCCGCCGCGGACGTGAGGGCGGCGGCAGGACCAAGCGGGGGCGCGGCTGCGGAATCGTCATCTCTGCCGCTCTCGTGGCGGGGGTCGGTGTCGTCGGATACTTCGGCTACGACTTCTACCAGACCCACTTCGGCCCGGCTCCCGACTACGCGGGCGAAGGCACCGGCGAGGTCATGGTCGACATCCCGGACGGCGCCTCGCTCGCCGACATGGGAGCCCTCCTGCAGAAGGAGGGTGTCGTCAAGAGCCCCGGTGCCTTCGTCGATGCGGCGGGCGACAAGAGCATCCAGGCGGGCACCTACACGCTGCGCAAGAAGATGTCCGGGGCCAGCGCCGTCGAGATGATGCTCGATCCGGCCAGCCAGAACGGCATCATCGTCGCCGAGGGCTGGCGCGCCACAAGGATCTACGCGGAGATCGACAAGAAGCTCCACGTCGCCAAGGGCACCACCAAGAAGGCCGCAGAGTCCGGCGGTCTCGGCCTGCCCGCGTGGGCGCACGGCAAGCCGGAAGGTTTCCTCTTCCCCTCCAAGTACAGCGTCGGCAAGGCCAGCAAGCCCAAGGACGTGCTGCGGGAGATGGTCAAACGGGCGGAGTCCGAGTACGCCAGGACCGGCCTGGAGAAGAAGGCCAAGGAGACCGGCAAGACGCCGGAGCAGATCATCACCATTGCCTCTCTCGTACAGGCGGAGGCCCAGGAGGACGAGGAGTTCGGCAAGGTCTCCCGCGTCATCTACAACCGGCTCGACAAGAGAATGCAGCTCGGCTTCGACTCCACCATCAACTACGCGATGGGCCGCTCCACGCTCAACACCTCGGTCGCCGACACCAAATACCCCTCGCCGTACAACACCTATCTGCACAAGGGCCTCCCGCCAGGGCCGATCGGCAATCCTGGGCACCAGGCGATAGAGGCGGCACTCAAGCCGACGAAGGGCGACTGGCTGTACTTCGTCACGGTCAAGCCCGGCGACACCCGCTTCACCGACGACCCGCACGAACACCAGAAGAATGTCGAAGACTTCAACAAGGAACAGCGCAAGTAGGAAGGGGAACGGCGGCTGATGCCATCCACCCTCTCGCAGGAGGCCGGGCGCGCCGCCGTCCTCGGCTCGCCGGTCGCGCACTCCCTCTCCCCGGTGCTGCACCGGGCCGCCTACGCCGAACTCGGCCTCGACGGCTGGACCTACGACCGCTACCAGGTGGACGAACAGGGCCTCGCGGGCTTTCTCGCCGGCCTCGACGAGCAGGACGAAGCAGGACGGCGGTGGGCGGGGCTCTCCCTCACCATGCCGCTGAAGCGCGCCGTGATCCCGCTGCTGGACGAGATCAGCGAGACGGCCGCCTCCGTGGAGGCCGTCAACACGGTCCTGTTCACCGAGGACGGGCGCCGCACCGGGGACAACACCGACATCCCCGGCATGATCGCCGCACTGCGAGAACGCGGCATCCGCACCGTCGAAAGCGCCACCGTGCTGGGCGCGGGCGCCACGGCGTCCTCCGCACTGGCCGCCCTCGCCCGGATCTGCGAGGGCGAGGTCACCGCGTATGTACGGAGCGAGGAGCGGGGCCGCGAGATGCGCGGGTGGGGGGAACGGCTCGGGGTCGCCGTACGGACGGCCGACTGGACGCGGGCCGCCGAGGGGCTGCGGGCGCCTCTGGTCATCTCCACCACGCCCGCGGGTGCCACCGACGGGCTCGCCCAGACGGTGCCCGCCTCGGGGGGCACCCTCTTCGACGTCCTGTACGACCCGTGGCCGACCGCCCTGGCCGGCGCCTGGAACGGTGCCGTCATCGGCGGCCTCGACCTGCTGGTGCACCAGGCGGTGCTCCAGGTGGAGCTGATGACAGGACGCCGCCCGGCGCCGCTGGCGGCCATGCGTGCCGCCGGAGAGGCCGAACTGCGGGCCCGCACCGTGTGACCCGGTGTGCCGCCCACATTCCGAGACGGGAACGCCTTGGGGAAAGGGTCCTCCCGGCGGCGTGGGAGGATCGGTTCCAGGAAAGTGGACGGGCCGCAAGGCGGCCGAGAGGAGCACCGTTGAGCAGGTTGCGCTGGCTGACCGCAGGGGAGTCGCACGGCCCCGCACTCGTGGCAACCCTGGAGGGCCTTCCCTCCGGTGTACCGGTGACCACCGACATGGTCGCCGACGAGCTGGCCCGCCGCCGCCTCGGCTACGGCCGCGGCGCCCGGATGAAGTTCGAGCGCGACGAGGTCACCTTCCTCGGCGGTGTCCGCCACGGCCGCACCCTCGGCTCGCCGGTCGCGATCATGGTCGGCAACACCGAGTGGCCCAAGTGGGAGCAGGTGATGGCGGCCGACCCGGTCGACCCCGCTGAGCTGGAGCAGCTGGCCCGCAACGCCCCGCTCACCCGGCCCCGCCCCGGCCATGCCGATCTGGCGGGGATGCAGAAGTACGGCTTCGACGAGGCCCGACCGATCCTGGAGCGCGCCTCGGCGCGGGAGACCGCGGCACGGGTCGCGCTCGGCACCGTCGCACGCTCCTTCCTCAAGGAGACGGCCGGCATCGAGATCGTCTCGCACGTGGTGGAGCTGGGTGCGGCGAAGGCCCCGTACGGAAAGGTCCCGGAGCCCGGCGACGTGGCGCGGCTGGACGCCGACCCGGTGCGCTGCCTGGACACCGAGGCGAGCGAGGCGATGGTCGCCGAGATCGACCAGGCCCACAAGGACGGCGACACCCTCGGCGGCGTCGTCGAGGTCGTCGCACACGGTGTGCCCGTCGGCCTGGGCTCCCACGTGCACTGGGACCGGCGGCTGGACTCGCGGCTGGCCGGAGCGCTCATGGGCATCCAGGCCATCAAGGGCGTCGAACTGGGCGACGGCTTCGGTCTCGCCAGGGTCCCCGGCTCCCAGGCGCACGACGAGATCCTGCAGACCCCGGACGGTATCCGCCGCGCCTCCGGACGCAGCGGCGGCACCGAGGGCGGTCTGTCCACCGGCGAACTGCTGCGGGTACGCGCCGCGATGAAGCCGATCGCGACCGTGCCGCGCGCCCTGGCCACCGTCGACGTCCGCACCGGCGAGGCCGACAAGGCGCACCACCAGCGCTCGGACGTGTGCGCGGTACCGGCCGCCGGGATCGTCGCGGAGGCGATGGTCGCACTGGTGCTGGCGGACGCGGTGGCCGAGAAGTTCGGCGGCGACAGCGTTGCCGAGACCGGCCGCAACGTGCGCGGCTTCCTCGACAACCTGGAGATCAAGTGACCGGGCCCGCCATCGTGCTGGTCGGCCCCATGGGGGTCGGCAAGTCGACCGTCGGCGCCATCCTCGCCGAGCGGCTCGGCGTGACCTGCCGCGACACCGACCAGGACATCGTCGCCAAGGCGGGCAAGCCCATCTCGGAGATCTTCCTGGACGAGGGCGAGCCGCACTTCCGCGAGCTGGAGCGGGCGGCGGTGCGTACGGCGCTGGCCGAGCACACGGGCGTGCTCGCGCTCGGCGGCGGCGCCGTACTGGCAGAGGAGACCAGGGCGCTGCTGGCCGGACGGCCGGTCGTCTTCCTGGAGATGGGGGTGGCGGAGGCCGTCAAGCGCGTCGGACTGGACGCCCCGCGCCCGCTGCTCGTCATCAATCCGCGCCAGCAGTGGCGCAAGCTGATGGAGGAGCGCAGGCCGCTGTACACCGAGGTGGCCCGCGTCGTCGTCAGCACCGAGGACCGCACGCCCGACGAGGTCGCCGACGAGATCCTCGCCGCCCTTCAGCTACCGACCACCCAGCCGGAGAAGCAGCAATGACGACCCAGGACCCCGCCGTGACCCGTATCGCCGTCGGTGGCACGGCGGGCACGGCCCCCTATGACGTGCTCGTCGGACGGCAGCTCCTCGGCGAACTCCCCGGCCTCATCGGCGCCGAAGCCCAGCGCGTCGCCGTGCTGCACCCCGAGGCGCTCGCCTCCACCGGGGAGGCGCTGCGCGAGGATCTGGCGGGTCAGGGCTACGAGGCCGTCGCCGTCCAGCTGCCCAACGCGGAGGAGGCCAAGACCGCCGAGGTCGCCGCCTACTGCTGGAAGGCGCTGGGCCAGACCGGCTTCACCCGTACCGATGTGATCGTCGGCGTCGGGGGAGGGGCCACCACCGATGTGGCCGGCTTCGTCGCGGCGACCTGGCTGCGCGGGGTGCGCTGGATCGCGGTGCCGACCACCGTGCTGGCCATGGTGGACGCTGCGGTCGGCGGCAAGACGGGCATCAACACCGCCGAGGGCAAGAACCTGGTGGGTGCCTTTCACCCGCCGGCCGGGGTGCTGTGCGACCTGGCGGCGCTGGAGTCGCTGGGCGTACACGACTACGTCAGCGGTCTCGCGGAGATCATCAAGGCGGGCTTCATCGCCGACCCGGCCATCCTGGAGCTGATCGAGTCCGACCCGGAGGCGGCGCGGACGCCCCAGGGGCCGCACACCGCCGAGCTGATCGAGCGCTCGATCCGGGTGAAGGCCGAGGTCGTCTCCGAGGACCTGAAGGAGTCGGGCCGCCGCGAGATCCTCAACTACGGGCACACCCTCGGCCACGCCATCGAGAAGAACGAACGCTACAACTGGCGGCACGGCGCGGCCGTGTCGGTCGGCATGGTCTTCGCCGCCGAACTGGGCCGGATCGCGGGCCGGCTGGACGACGCGACGGCCGACCGGCACCGCACGGTGCTGGAGTCGGTGGGGCTGCCCGTCACCTACCGCGGCGACCAGTGGCCCAAGCTGCTGGAGACCATGAAGGTCGACAAGAAGTCCCGCGGGAACCGGTTGCGCTTCATCGTGCTCGAAGGGCTGGCCAAACCGGCCGTCCTGGAGAGCCCGGACCCCGCGATGCTGCTGGCGGCACACGCCGAGATCGCCGCCTGAAGTCCGCCCGCCCCTGTGCCCGGCGGGGCCGTTGCGCGGGCCGTCACACGGAGCCTGGAGCGGGAACCGCGTTGGCCGCAGCGGGCGTCGGGCACTCGGGAGTGGACCCGGCCGTTCACACGGAGACGGACGGGGAAGGTACCGTCAGTATTCGCATAACACCTGGCGTTGCGTTGCAGCGCCTTCACAAGTGGGACGGAGTTGGGGTCCGGATGCAGCACAGCGGTGCCCAAGGCGCCTACGGAGGCTTCGGGGCACAGTGGCCCGCACCCCCGCCGGCCCCCGGCGCCCGCTCGGCACAGGGCCCGGCCCACCAGCCGCACCCCCATCCGCAGGCACCGCCGCCGCGCCCGCACACCCAGGCCCCTCCGCCACAGCCCCCGCAGCCCCAGCCGCAGCCCCAGCCCCGGCCCCACGCTCCGGCGCCGCAGCCACCCCAGCCGCCGCATCAGCCACCCCCGCAGCACACGCGCCCCCTCCCCGCCCAGCCGCCGGGCAACCCCGGCGGCGGCACGCCGGCGCCGCCCCCGGGTGCACCCTCGCAGCCGGGCAACGGCGCGCCCGGCGGAGAGTCGACGGGCCACGTCAAGCTGCCGCCGGGCGCCCCCGTCCAGGTCCCGGCGCCGGGCGCGACCCCGGCCCAGCTGGATGCCACCCGTGCCGCCGTCGCCGTCCTGCTGATCGGCCCGGCGGGCGCCGGGAAGACCACCGTGGCGCGCTACTGGGCGGAACACCGTGCGGTGCGCACGGCCCACATCAGCCTCGACGACGTACGCGAGTGGGTGCGCTCCGGCTTCGCCGACCCGCAGGCGGGCTGGAACGAGAACTCCGAGGCCCAGTACCGCCTCGCCCGCCGCACCTGCGGCTTCGCGGCCCGCAACTTCCTGGCAAACGGCATCTCCTGCATCCTGGACGACGCCGTCTTCCCCGACTGGCCCGTCATCGGGCTCGGCGGCTGGAAACGGCACGTCGGCCCCGGCCTCATCCCGGTGGTGCTGCTGCCCGGCCTCGACATCGTCCTGGAGCGGAACGCGGAGCGTACGGGCAACAGGCGGCTCTCCGACGAGGAGGTGGCGCACATCCACGGCCGGATGGCCGGCTGGTACAGCTCCGGGCTGCCGATCATCGACAACTCCCGACAGGATGTGGCCAGCACGGCGCAGATGCTCGACAACGTGGTCGCCCGCAGCCTCGCCAGCCCCGTGAGCTGGTGACCGGCCGGGCACTGATCCGCCGTCCCGCGTACGGCACCAGGGGCCGGCCGGCCCGGGTACCGGGCCGCAGAGCCGACTGCTGAGCTGACAATCTTCACCGCATCGCTCGCTCGGCCGTGTCCGGAGGGCCGACGAGCCGGGTGCTGCGTACGCTCGGCATATGTCCGAGGTGCATGTGTCCCGCCGCGCCCGGCTGCGCGACCGCTGTGCGGCGAGCACCGCCCACGACGGTCCGGCCGACGCGGTGCTGATCTCCCGTCCCGCCAACGTCCGGTATCTGACCGGCCGCGCGGCGCCCGGCAGCGTGCTGCTGCTGGGCCCGGACGGCCAGGACACCCTCGTCTCGGCTCCCGGGGAGGGACCTGCCAACGGCGCCCACCCGGCCGACGACCTCCGCGAGGTCACCCTGGACATGCCGAGCGGCGCTTACGCCGCCGAACCGCACGGCGGCGCCCGGAACGACACCGCCGTGGCCGCCGCCGGGCTCGCCGAGAAAAGCGGGGCCGGCGCACTGGCCGTGGAGGAGCACCATCTGACCGTCGCCCGGCACCGCGCGCTGGCCGCGGTCGCGCCCTCCGTACGCCTCGCGGACCTGGGCCTGGTGGTGGAACAGCAACGGGTCGTCAAGGACGACGAGGAGATCTCCGCGCTGCGGATCGCCGCCGAGATCACCGACCAGGCCCTCGGTGAACTGCTGGAGTCGATCCTGGTCGGCCGCACCGAGCGGCATCTGGCGCTGGAGCTGGAGCGCCGGCTGATCGACCACGGTGCCGAGGGCGCCGCCCTCCCCACCTCCGTCGCCACCGGCCCCAACTCCGGACTTCCCGGGCACCGGCCCACCGACCGCCGGGTCGAGGAGGGTGATTTCCTCTCCGTACGGCTGGGCGCCCGCTACCGGGGATACGGCTGCCAGATCGGCCGTACCTTCGTCATCGGCACCGCGCCCGAGTCCTGGCAGATCGAGCTGTACGACACCGTCTTCGCCGCTCAGCGGGCCGCGCGGGAGTCGCTGGGGCCGGGCACGGAGTGCCGGGAGGTGGACCGTGCGGCGCGTCAGGTGCTGGGGGCCGCGGGGCACGGTGCGGCGCTGGGCGAGGCGACCGGGCACGGAGTCGGGCTGGAAATCGGTGAGGACCCTCGGATCTCACCTGAGGCCGTGGGTAAACTGGACGCTTGTGTGCCGGTCACCGTCGAGCCGGGGGTCCATCTCCCGGGCCGGGGCGGCGTCCGGATCGACGACACGCTCGTCGTCCGCCCGCAGGCGGACGGCGGACCCGAGCTACTCACCATCACGACCAAGGAGCTGCTCGCCCTCTAGCCCCCCACGGGGCTCAGCCCACGGGCCGTCGGAGGCGCGGCAGCCGCCCTGGTCTCCGCAGCAGTCTCAGGAGATTCCGCGACCGTGGCATCCACGAACGACCTCAAGAACGGCATGGTGCTCAAGCTCGACAGCGACCAGCTCTGGTCCGTTGTCGAGTTCCAGCACGTCAAGCCCGGCAAGGGGCCCGCTTTTGTCCGAACGAAGCTGAAGAACGTCCTCTCCGGCAAGATCGTCGACAAGACGTTCAACGCGGGCACCAAGGTCGAAACGGCCACCGTGGACCGACGGGACATGCAGTTCTCATACATGGACGGCGACTACTTCGTCTTCATGGACATGCAGACCTTCGACCAGCTCCACGTCGACCGCAAGACCGTCGGCGACGCGGCCAACTTCCTGATCGAGGGCTTCGACGCCACGGTCGCGCAGCACGAGGGCGAGGTGCTCTACGTGGAGCTGCCCGCCGCCGTCGAGCTGGAGATCAAGCACACCGAGCCGGGCATCCAGGGCGACCGCTCCACCGGCGGCTCCAAGCCCGCCGAGCTGGAGACGGGCCACAGCATCCAGGTCCCGCTCTTCATCACGACCGGCGAGAAGATCAAGGTCGACACGCGCTCCGGTGAGTACCTCGGTCGGGTGAACAGCTAACCGTGGCTGCACGCAACAAGGCCCGCAAGCGCGCCTTCCAGATCCTCTTCGAGGCCGACCAGCGTGGTGCGGACGTACGCACCGTGCTCGCGGACTGGTTGCGGCTCGCCCGGACGGACTCCCGGCAGCCGCCGGTCTCCGAGTACACGATGACGCTCGTCGAGGGCTATGCGGGGAACATAGCCCGTATCGACGAACTGCTGTCCACCTACGCGGTGGGCTGGACCCTGGACCGGATGCCCGATGTGGACCGGAGCATCCTGCGGCTGGGCGTCTACGAGCTGCTGTGGGTGGACGAGGTTCCCGACGCGGTGGTCATCGACGAGGCCGTTCAGCTGGCCAAGGAGTTCTCCACAGATGAATCGCCGGGCTTCATCAACGGCCTGCTGGGCCGGCTGAAGGAACTGAAGCCCTCTCTTTCCCGGCGCGAAGGTGCTTAGACCCTGAAATAGCGCAATCGGCGGTGCCAAGCCGACCGGACCCGTCCTTGGGATGGGTTGCGGTCAGCTCGGCACCGCCGATCTGTGCCGTCAGCGGGAAAAGGTCAGACCTCTTCGTGTGAAACAGCCCGCCGTGCGTCCGCGTCGAGGACGCCCCAGCTGATCAGCTGCTCCGTCAGCACTGACGGCGACTGGTCGTAGATGACGGCCAAGGTGCGCAGATCGTCCTGGCGGATGGAGAGGACCTTGCCGTTGTAGTCCCCACGCTGCGACTGGATCGTCGCGGCGTACCGCTGGAGCGGACCCGCCTTCTCGGCCGGTACGTGGGCCAGGCGCTCGAGGTCGAGCACCAGCTTCGGCGGCGGCTCGGCGGCCCCGCCCGGAGTGGTTCCCGGCAGCAGCTCCTGCACCGGCACCCCGTAGAAGTCAGCCAGCTCGGCGAGGCGCTGCACGGTCACGGCCCGGTCGCCGCGCTCGTACGAGCCCACCACGACCGCCTTCCAGCGGCCCTGGGACTTCTCCTCGACACCGTGGAGGGAGAGGCCCTGCTGGGTGCGGATGGCGCGGAGCTTGGCTCCGAGCTGTTTGGCGTATTCGCTGGACATATGGCTCCCCGGACGCTGTATCGCTGAGCGGCTGCGCCACGCGGTGTGCTGCGCCGCGCGCCTTCGCGCTTCGTAACTCACTGTGAGGTTACGCAGCGTAATGTGCCGCGTCAAGCCGAGGGGGTCCGAACGGTTGGCTCCGCCCCCGCGCGGGACGTGAGCGGGCCCCTGGTAGCGTTGAGCAGCGACAGCAAGACGTCCTTTAAGGCCCGTCCCGTGAGGCGGGGAAGGAGGTCCACTCTTCATGGACGACAACAGCGCGAGCCTGCATCCGGCACGCCCCGTACTGGAGGCGCCGGACATCAAGCGGGTGCTCACCCGCATCGCCCACGAGATCGTCGAGCGCGCCAAGGGCGCCGACGACGTGGTACTTCTCGGCATTCCCACCCGCGGCGTCTTCCTCGCCCGCCGGCTGGCCGCCAAGCTCGAAGAGATCACCGGAAGCGCGATCCCGGTCGGCTCGCTCGACATCACGATGTACCGGGACGATCTCCGGCTCGGCCCCGCACGGGCCCTCGCACACACCGAGATCCCCGGCGATGGGGTCGACGGACGACTAGTGGTCCTCGTCGACGACGTGCTCTACTCCGGCCGCACCATCCGCGCCGCACTCGATGCCCTGGGTGACATCGGGCGTCCTCGCGCGGTCCAGCTCGCCGTCCTCGTGGACCGTGGTCACCGCGAGCTTCCGATCCGCGCCGACTACGTCGGCAAGAACCTGCCCACCTCGCAGCGCGAGACCGTCAAGGTCCAGCTGACCGAGGAGGACGGCCATGACGGCGTACTGCTCGGCATCCGCTCGGCCGAATCCGAGCACGCCGAAGGAACAGCACACGCGCGCCACGGCGCCGCGCCCGCTGGTTAGCCGCGTACCGAACTGTGCCCGCGCGCCTGCCCGGCGCATCCGCTCGGCGCGCGAAGCACCGCCGTACGCCCGCGTGCCCGCTCTCCACGGCCTGCCCGGGCGCACGCCGCCCGAAGGCGTATCCCCCAGTCTCGGCCGGGAAATGCCCCCAGCGGGCGAGCCCTCGCGACGACCTCATATCCCACCCACGGAAGGCACCAGGCAAAAGATGAAGCGTCACCTCATCTCGGCCGCCGACCTCACCCGCGACGACGCCGTCCTCATCCTCGACACCGCCGAGGAGATGGCCAGGTTCGCCGACCGGCCGATCAAGAAACTGCCCACCCTGCGCGGCCGCACCATCGTCAACCTCTTCTTCGAGGACTCCACCCGCACCCGGATCTCCTTCGAAGCGGCGGCCAAGCGGCTGTCGGCGGACGTCATCAACTTCTCCGCCAAGGGCTCCTCCGTCTCCAAGGGCGAATCCCTCAAGGACACCGCGCTCACCCTGGAGGCGATGGGCGCCGACGGCGTCGTCATCCGGCACGGCGACTCGGGGGCCCCGCACCGGCTGGCGACCTCCGGCTGGATCGGCGGCTCCGTCATCAACGCCGGTGACGGCACCCACGAACACCCCACCCAGGCGCTGCTGGACGCCTTCACCATGCGCCGCCGGCTGGTCGGCGAGGAGGGCACCGCGCTCGACGGCAAGCGGATCACGATCGTCGGCGACATCCTGCACAGCCGCGTCGCCCGCTCCAACGTGCATCTGCTGAGCACCCTGGGCGCCCACGTCACCCTCGTCGCGCCACCCACCCTGCTGCCCATCGGCGTGGGGAGCTGGCCGTGCGAGGTCTCCTACGATCTGGACGCCGTACTGGCCAAGTCCGACGCCGTGATGATGCTGCGCGTCCAGCGCGAGCGGATGAACGCCGCCTTCTTCCCCACCGAGCGCGAGTACGCCCGCCGCTACGGCCTCGACGGGGAGCGCATGGCGCGGATGCCCGAGCACGCCATCGTGATGCACCCGGGGCCGATGAACCGCGGCATGGAGATCACTGCCGAGGTGGCCGACTCGCCCCGCTGCACCGCGGTCGAGCAGGTCGCCAACGGCGTCAGCATCCGGATGGCCGTGATGTACCTGCTGCTCGGCGGCGCCGAGCCGCCCCACCCGGCACCCGCCACCACCACGGATGGAGGCGCTGCGCGCCCTGCCGTTGAGGAGAGCAACTGATATGACCCAGACCCTGATTCGCGGTGCGAAGGTCCTCGGCGGCGAGCCGCAGGACGTGCTGCTGGCCGACGGCACCCTCCAGGAGATCGGCCGCGGCATCGAGGCCCCCGGCGCCGAGGTCGTCGAGGCCGAGGGCCGAATCCTGCTGCCCGGCCTCGTGGACCTGCACACCCATCTGCGCGAGCCCGGCCGCGAGGACTCCGAGACGGTGCTGACCGGCACCCGGGCCGCCGCCAAGGGCGGCTACACCGCCGTGCACGCCATGGCCAACACCTTCCCCGTCGCCGACACCGCCGGTGTGGTCGAGCAGGTGTGGCGGCTGGGCAAGGAGTACGGCTACTGCGACGTACGCCCCGTCGGGGCCGTCACCGTCGGCCTCGAGGGCAAGCAGCTCGCCGAGCTGGGCGCCATGCACGACTCCGCCGCCGAGGTACGGGTCTTCTCCGACGACGGCAAGTGTGTCGACGACGCGGTGATCATGCGGCGCGCCCTGGAGTATGTGAAGGCGTTCGACGGTGTCGTGGCCCAGCACGCCCAGGAGCCCCGGCTGACCGCGGGCGCCCAGATGAACGAGGGCACCGTCTCCGCCGAGCTGGGCCTGCAGGGGTGGCCGGCCGTCGCCGAGGAGTCGATCATCGCGCGGGATGTGCTGCTCGCCGCGCACGTCGATTCCCGCGTCCACATCTGCCACCTGTCGACGGCCGGCTCCGTGGAGATCGTCCGCTGGGCCAAATCCAAGGGCTGGAACGTCACCGCCGAGGTCACCCCGCACCATCTGCTGCTCACCGACGAGCTCGTCCGCTCCTACGACCCCGTCTACAAGGTCAACCCGCCGCTGCGCACCGAGGCCGATGTGATGGCGCTCCGCGAGGCGCTGGCCGACGGCACCATCGACTGCGTCGCCACCGACCACGCCCCGCACCCGCACGAGGACAAGGACTGCGAGTGGGGTGCGGCGGCCATGGGCATGGTCGGCCTGGAGACGGCGCTGGCGGTGGTGCAGCACACCATGGTGGACACCGGGCTGCTGGACTGGACGCAGGTCGCCGACCGGATGTCCTTCCGGCCCGCCGCCATCGGACGGCTGGAGGGCCACGGCCGCCCCGTCTCACCCGGCGAGCCAGCCAACCTCGTTCTCCTCGACGCGGACTACCGTGGACAGGTGGACCCCGCGGGCTTCGCCTCCCGCAGCGCGAACACCCCCTACCAGGGCCGCGAGCTGCCCGGACGCGTCACCCACACCTGGCTGCGGGGCCGCCCGACGGTCGTGGACGGGAAACTCGTAGGAGCAGCGGGAGCAGTGTGAGCGGCGTGAGTGCAACGAACCTCCCCCTGATCGGCCTTGCCGCCGAACAGAAGTCACAGCAAGTCACCGACTGGGCCGCCCGGATCGGCTGGGTTGTCGGGCTCGTCCTGTTCGTCGCGCTGCTGTACTGGCTGATGCGCCAGGGCTGGAAGTGGCGCGGCACCCTGCAGGGCGACCTGCCGGAGCTTCCGCAGTCGCCCGAGCCCAGTGGCGAGCCGCTGCTGAGCGCCACCGGCCGCTACCACGGCTCCACCAGCGCGGGCCAGTGGCTCGACCGGATCGTCGCGCACGGCCTGGGCACCCGCAGCCGCGCAGAGCTGACGCTGACCGAGCACGGTGTGGACGTCGTACGGCCCGCGGCCCAGGACTTCTTCGTCCCCGCTGAGCAGCTGCGCGGCGCCAGGCTCGACACCGGCATCGCGGGCAAGGTCCTCACCGAGGGCGGCCTGCTGATCGTCACCTGGGAGCACGGCGGACGGCGGCTCGACTCCGGATTCCGCTTCGACCACTCGGCCGACCAGGCCCGATGGGTCGAGAAGATCAACGCAATGTGCGGCGACAACGGCGTCGCGGCGATGCAGCAGCACAAGGAAGGCGCATGATGACGACCTCCGCCAGGGGAGCGACCGGAACCACGGCGAATCCCGCCCTACTCGTCCTGGAGGACGGCCGCATCTTCCGCGGGCGCGCCTACGGGGCCGTGGGGGAGACGTTCGGCGAGGCCGTGTTCTCCACCGGGATGACCGGATACCAGGAGACCCTCACCGACCCCTCCTACCACCGCCAGGTCGTCGTCATGACGGCCCCGCACGTCGGCAACACCGGCGTCAACGACGAGGACCCCGAGTCGGCCCGTATCTGGGTGGCCGGCTACGTCGTACGCGACCCGGCCCGCACCCCCTCCAACTGGCGCGCCACCCGCTCCCTCGACCAGGAACTCCGCGACCAGGGAGTGGTCGGCATCAGCGGGGTCGACACCCGCGCACTGACCCGGCACCTGCGGGAGCGCGGCGCCATGCGCGTCGGCATCTTCTCCGGCGCCGCCTGCGCGGGCAGCGAGGAGCAGCTGCTGGCCCGGGTGCGGGAGATCCCCGCCATGAAGGGCGCGGACCTCGCGGGCGAGGTCGCCACCCAGCAGGCGTATGTCGTCCCCGCGATCGGTGAGAAGCGCTTCACCGTCGCAGCCGTCGACCTCGGTATCAAGGGCATGACCCCGCACCGGATGGCCGAGCGCGGCATAGAGGTGCATGTGCTGCCCGCAACCGCGACCGTCGAGGACCTCTATGCCGTCAAGCCCGACGGGGTCTTCTTCTCCAACGGCCCCGGCGACCCGGCCGCCGCCGAGCACCCCGTCGCGCTGATGCGCGGCGTGCTGGAGCGCGGCACCCCGCTGTTCGGGATCTGCTTCGGCAACCAGATCCTCGGCCGCGCCCTCGGGTTCGGCACCTTCAAGCTCAAGTACGGCCACCGGGGCATCAACCAGCCCGTCCAGGACCGTACGACGGGCAAGGTCGAGGTCACCGCGCACAACCACGGCTTCGCCGTGGACGCGCCGCTCGACCGCGTCAGCGACACCCCCTACGGCCGGGCCGAGGTCTCGCACGTCTGCCTGAACGACGACGTCGTCGAGGGACTGCGGCTTCTCGACAGGCCCGCCTTCAGCGTCCAGTACCACCCCGAAGCGGCAGCGGGTCCGCACGACGCCGCCTACCTCTTCGACCGGTTCGTCGAGCTCATGCGAGACAACGACAAGCACAGCGCACAGCTCATGGAGGACCAGCGTGCCTAAGCGCACCGATATCCAGTCCGTCCTGGTCATCGGCTCAGGTCCGATCGTCATCGGACAGGCCGCCGAGTTCGACTACTCCGGCACCCAGGCGTGCCGCGTGCTCAAGGCCGAGGGCCTGCGCGTTGTCCTGGTCAACTCCAACCCGGCCACGATCATGACCGACCCGGAGATCGCCGACGCCACCTACGTCGAGCCGATCACCCCCGACTTCGTCGAGAAGATCATCGCCAAGGAGCGCCCCGACGCGCTGCTGCCCACCCTCGGCGGTCAGACCGCGCTCAACACCGCGATCTCCCTCCATGAGTCGGGCGCGCTGGACAAGTACGGCGTCGAGCTGATCGGCGCCCGCCCCGAGGCCATCCACAAGGGCGAGGACCGCGACCAGTTCAAGGAGGTCGTCGAGGCCGTCCGCCGTAAGACCGGCCACGGCGAGTCCGCACGCTCCTACATCTGCCACTCCATGGACGACGTGCTGCGCGGCGTCGAGGAACTCGGCGGCTATCCCGTCGTCGTCCGCCCCTCCTTCACCATGGGCGGCGCCGGCTCCGGCTTCGCCCACGACGAGGAGGAGCTGCGCCGCATCGCCGGGCAGGGCCTGACCCTCTCGCCGACCACCGAGGTGCTCCTGGAGGAGTCCATCCTCGGCTGGAAGGAGTACGAGCTGGAGCTGATGCGGGACAAGCACGACAACGTGGTGGTCGTCTGCTCCATCGAGAACTTCGACCCGATGGGCGTGCACACCGGCGACTCGATCACCGTCGCGCCCGCCATGACGCTCACCGACCGTGAGTACCAGATCCTCCGCGACATCGGTATCGCCGTCATCCGCGAGGTCGGTGTCGACACCGGTGGCTGCAACATCCAGTTCGCCGTCAACCCGGAGGACGGCCGGGTCGTCGTCATCGAGATGAATCCGCGGGTCTCCCGCTCCTCGGCGCTCGCCTCCAAGGCCACCGGGTTCCCTATCGCGAAGATCGCCGCGAAGCTGGCCGTCGGCTACACGCTGGACGAGATCCCCAACGACATCACCGAGGAGACCCCGGCCTCCTTCGAGCCCACGCTCGACTATGTCGTGGTCAAGGCGCCCCGCTTCGCCTTCGAGAAGTTCCCGGCCGCCGACTCCCGGCTCACCACCACCATGAAGTCGGTCGGTGAGGCCATGGCCATCGGCCGGAACTTCACCGAGGCGCTGAACAAGGCGCTGCGCTCGCTGGAGAAGAAGGGCAGCCAGTTCGACTTCGCCACCCCGGTCTCCGAACTCGGCGACAAGGCGCAGCTGCTCACCGACGCCGAGCGGCCCACCGACGGCCGGATCAACACGGTCATGGCCGCCATCCGGGCCGGCGCCACTCCGCAGGAGGTCTTCGACGCGACGAAGATCGACCCCTGGTTCGTCGACCAGCTCTTCCTCATCAAGGAGACCGCCGAGGAGATCGCCGCAGCGCCCGAACTGAGCCCCGGTATGTTCGCCGAGGCGAAGCGGCACGGCTTCTCCGACGCGCAGATCGCCGCCATCCGCTCGCTGCGCGAGGACGTGGTGCGCGAGGTACGGCACGCGCTGGGCATCCGCCCCGTCTACAAGACCGTGGACACCTGCGCCGCCGAGTTCGCGGCCAGGACGCCGTACTTCTACTCCTCCTACGACGAGGAGACCGAGGTCGCGCCCCGCGAGAAGCCCGCTGTGATCATTCTCGGCTCCGGCCCCAACCGCATCGGCCAGGGCATCGAGTTCGACTACTCCTGCGTCCACGCCTCCTTCGCACTGGGCGCCGCCGGGTTCGAGACCGTCATGGTCAACTGCAACCCGGAGACCGTCTCCACCGACTACGACACCTCCGACCGGCTCTACTTCGAGCCGCTCACCCTGGAGGACGTACTGGAGATCGTGCACGCCGAGCAGCAGGCCGGCCCCGTCGCCGGTGTCCTCGTCCAGCTCGGCGGCCAGACCCCGCTCGGCCTCGCCCAGGCGCTCAAGGACAACGGCGTCCCCGTCGTCGGCACCTCGCCCGAGGCCATCGAACTGGCCGAGGAGCGCGGCGCGTTCGGCCGGGTGCTCACCGAGGCCGGGCTGCCGGCCCCCAAGTACGGCACCGCCTTCTCCTTCGAGCAGGCCAAGGGCATCGCTGCCGAGATCGGCTACCCGGTCATGGTCCGCCCGTCCTACGTACTGGGCGGCCGCGGCATGGAGATCGTCTACGACGAGCTCTCGCTGGAGTCCTACCTGGAGCGGCACGCCGGACTGATCGAGAAGCACCCGGTGCTCATCGACCGCTTCCTCGACGACGCCATCGAGATCGACGTGGACGCGCTCTACGACGGCAACGAGCTCTACCTCGGCGGCGTCATGGAGCACATCGAGGAGGCCGGCATCCACTCCGGCGACTCCGCCTGTGCGCTGCCCCCGATCACCCTCGGCGGCTACGACATCAAGCGGCTGCGCGCCTCCACCGAGGCCATCGCCCGCGGCGTCGGCGTCCAGGGTCTGATCAACATCCAGTTCGCGATGGCGGGCGACATCCTCTACGTACTGGAGGCCAACCCGCGCGCCTCCCGTACGGTGCCCTTCACCTCCAAGGCCACCGCCGTTCCGCTCGCAAAGGCCGCAGCCCGGATCTCGCTGGGCGCCACCATCGCCGAGCTGCGCGCCGAGGGCCTGCTCCCGGCCGAGGGCGACGGCGGGGACCTGCCGCTGGACGCGCCGATCTCCGTCAAGGAAGCGGTGATGCCCTGGAGCAGGTTCCGCGATGTGCAGGGCCGCGGCGTGGACACCGTGCTGGGCCCGGAGATGCGCTCCACCGGCGAGGTCATGGGCATCGACTCGGTCTTCGGCACCGCCTACGCCAAGTCGCAGACCGCCGCGTACGGTGCGCTGCCGGACAAGGGCCGCGCCTTCGTCTCGGTCGCCAACCGGGACAAGCGCTCGCTGATCTTCCCCGCGCGGGAGCTGGTCGCCATGGGCTTCGAGCTGCTGGCCACCTCCGGCACCGCAGAGGTTCTCAAGCGCAACGGGATCAACGCGACAGTTGTCCGCAAACAGAGCCAGGGCGTGGGCCCCGCCGGTGAGCCGACGATCGTGCAGCTCATCCACGACGGCGAGGTCGACCTGATCGTCAACACCCCGTACGGCACGGGTGGCCGCCTGGACGGCTACGACATCCGCACCGCAGCCGTCGCCCGGTCGGTGCCGTGTCTGACGACCGTGCAGGCGCTCGCCGCGGCGGTACAGGGCATCGACGCCATGGCCCGCGACGAGGTCAGCGTGCGGTCGCTGCAGGAGCACGCCGATCACTTGATCGCCGCCCGCAAGAGCTGATCCACCCCCGGTCCTCATACGCCGGGCAGGCCGGAACCGGTCGGCCCGGCGTATGAGGAGGAGCCCCACCACCAGGAACCCACCCACCCATGTACGGACTCCTCTTCCGCACCGTCTTCTGCCGCATGGACCCGGAAAAGGCCCACCACCTGGCCTTTTCCTGGATCCGCAGGGCAGTACGCACCCCTGTGCTCCGCACCTTCGCGGCAGCCGCCCTCGCCCCGCGCCACAAGGAACTCCGCATCGAAGCCCTGGGCCGCCGGATGCACGGGCCGTTCGGCCTCGCCGCCGGGTTCGACAAGAACGCGGAGGGGATCGACGGCCTTGCCATGCTCGGCTTCGACCATGTCGAGGTCGGCACCGTCACCGGCAGCGCCCAGCCGGGCAACCCGAAGAAGCGACTGTTCCGCCTGGTCAAGGACCGGGCGCTGATCAACCGGATGGGCTTCAACAACGAGGGCTCGGCCGCCGTCGCCGCCCGGCTGGCCACCCGCGAGCCGGTCTTCCGTACGACCGTCGGCGTCAACATCGGCAAGACGAAGGCCGTCCCGGAGTCCGAGGCGGTGGCCGACTACGTCACCTCCACCGAGGCACTGGCCCCGCACGCCCACTACCTGGTCGTCAACGTCTCCTCGCCGAACACGCCCGGACTGCGCAATCTCCAGGCCACCGAGCAGCTGCGCCCGCTGCTGACCGCCGTACGCGAGGCGGCCGACCGTACGGTCACCACGCGCCGCGTCCCGCTCCTGGTCAAGATCGCCCCCGATCTCGCGGACGAGGACATCGACGCGGTCGCCGACCTGGCCGTCGAGCTGGGGCTGGACGGGATCATCGCCACGAACACCACCATCGCGCGCGACGGGCTCGGCCTCACCTCCGACCCGGCACTGACCGCCGAGACCGGCGGACTGTCCGGAGCGCCGGTCCGCGACCGGTCCCTGGAGGTGCTGCGCCGGCTGTACGCACGCGTCGGCGACCGGCTCACGCTCGTCGGCGTCGGTGGCATCACCACCGCCGACGACGCCTGGCGCCGCATCCTGGCCGGTGCCACGCTCGTGCAGGGCTACACGGCGTTCCTGTACGAGGGCCCCTTCTGGATGCGCCGCATGCACCAGGGGCTCGCCGAGCTGCTGGCGGCCAGCCCGTACGCCACCCTCGCCGAGGCCGTCGGCGCCGAGCACCGTCAGCAGGACGGCAAGCAGCAGGAGGACGCCGCATGACAGCCCCGGGGACGACAGAGCGGGACGCGACCGCGCCCGAACCCTTCGGCGTCCGGCTCCGCCGCGCCATGGACGTCCGGGGCCCGCTGTGCGTCGGCATCGACCCGCACGCCTCCCTGCTGCACGCCTGGGGGCTGGACGACGACGTGGCGGGGCTGGAGCGGTTCAGCCGTACGGTGGTCGAGGCGCTTGCCGACCGGGTGGCCGTGCTGAAGCCCCAGTCGGCCTTCTTCGAGCGCTTCGGCTCCCGCGGCATCGCCGTGCTGGAGCGGACGGTGAGCGAGGCCCGGCAGGCCGGGGCGCTCGTCGTCATGGACGCCAAGCGCGGGGACATCGGCTCGACCATGGACGCCTACGCCGCGGCCTTCCTCGACACCGGCAGCCCGCTGTTCTCGGACGCGCTCACCGTCAGCCCCTACCTGGGCTTCGGCGCGCTGGAACCGGCCCTCACGGCGGCCACCGCGAGCGGCTCCGGGCTGTTCGTACTGGCGCTCACCTCCAACCCGGAGGGGCAGGAGGTCCAGCGCGCGGTCCGCGCGGACGGCTCGTCGGTGGCGGCCACGGTGCTGGGGCACCTGGCGGACCGGAACGCGGGCGCCGAGCCGCTCGGCTCCTTCGGCGCGGTGGTCGGCGCCACGCTGGGGGATCTGTCGGCCTTCGACCTGGCGGTGAACGGTCCCCTGCTGGCGCCCGGCATCGGGGCGCAGGGCGCCACCCCCGCCGATCTGCCCGCGGTCTTCGGCGACGCGGTCCGCAATGTCGTACCGAGCGTCAGCAGGGGAGTGCTCCGGCACGGTCCCGACACAACCGGACTGCGGAATTCCGCACTCGGTTTCGCCGACGAGGTACGCAGCGCAGTGGGCTGAGCACCCGGGCCGTCATTCGTGATCCCGAACCGAGGGCGGGAATCGGACGTCCGGTGCCGCGGAATCGGACGTTCGGGCGCGCGGAATCGGACGTCCGGGGTTTAAGAATCGGACGTCTGAGGGCGGGAAATCAGGCGCCGGGGGCCGACGAATCCGAAGCGAGGCCCGCGAATCGCACACCGAGAGTCGACAAATCCCACCGCGAGAACCGGCGAATCCCACGCTGAGAGCTGAAAATGCGCCGGGTATGTACCGAAAAGTCCGGGTCGACAGAGGCTGACCTGGACTTTTCGTCTGTTCTCGCTGACTCCGGCGCTCACGCCCGCTAGTCTCCGTCGAGAGCACCGCGAACAGGCGCGTTGCTCGTTGCTCCGCAGGTGCGGGCCTACTAGGTTCCTCACCGATCCGTATCCGACAGTTCGACATCCGAGGTGACGTAGGCGTGGCTCTTCCGCCCCTTACCCCTGAACAGCGCGCAGCCGCGCTCGAAAAGGCCGCCGCGGCTCGCCGGGAGCGCGCCGAGGTCAAGAACCGGCTCAAGCACTCCGGCGCGTCTCTGCACGAGGTCATCAAGCAGGGCCAGGAAAACGACGTGATCGGCAAGATGAAGGTCTCCGCGCTCCTGGAGTCCCTGCCCGGCGTCGGCAAGGTCCGCGCCAAGCAGATCATGGAGCGGCTGGGGATCTCCGAGAGCCGGCGGGTCCGTGGTCTCGGCTCCAACCAGATCGCTGCCCTGGAGCGCGAGTTCGGCGGTGCCAACGCCTGAGGTCTCAGGCACTCGCGTTAACCGGGATAATCGCTGCATGAGTTCTGCAGTTCCCCGGGGGGAGACCCCGGCACCCCCGGTCGGCACATCGCGGCTGACCGTGCTCTCCGGCCCCTCCGGGGTCGGTAAGAGCACGGTCGTCGCACATATGCGCAAGACCCATCCCGAGGTCTGGCTCTCCGTCTCCGCCACCACCCGCAGGCCCCGCCCCGGCGAGCGCCATGGGGTGCAGTACTTCTTCGTGGACGACGAGGAGTTCGACAAGCTGGTCGCCAACGGTGAGCTGCTCGAATGGGCCGAGTTCGCGGGCAACCGCTACGGCACCCCCCGGCAGGCGGTGCTGGAGCACTTGGAGCGCGGGGAGCCCGTCCTGCTGGAGATCGATCTGCAGGGCGCCCGCCTGGTCAAGCAGTCGATGCCCGAGGCGCAGCTCGTCTTTCTGGCTCCCCCCAGCTGGGAGGAGCTGGTCAGGCGGCTGACCGGCCGGGGCACCGAGGCGCCGGAGGTCATCGAGCGCCGGCTGAAGGTCGCCCGCACCGAGCTGGCGGCCGAGGCCGAGTTCGACCGGACCTTGGTGAACACCTCCGTCGAGGAGGTCAGCGCCGAGCTGCTAGCCTTGATGAGTATCGATTGAGTGCGTATCGATAGACCTCCAGCACTCAGCGCGCTGTCCGCGCATCGATCCCCTCTTAATTCACCCTTCGGAAGGCAGAGAGTGTCCTCTTCCATCACCACGCCCGAGGGCATCATCAACCCGCCGATTGATGAGCTGCTCGAGGCCACCGACTCGAAGTACAGCCTCGTGATCTACGCCGCCAAGCGCGCGCGCCAGATCAACGCGTACTACTCCCAGCTCGGTGAGGGCCTCCTCGAGTACGTCGGCCCGCTGGTGGACACCCACGTGCACGAGAAGCCGCTCTCCATCGCGCTCCGCGAGATCAACGCCGGCCTCCTCACCTCCGAGCCCGTGGAGGCTCCGCCGGTGGGCCAGTAGCCGTCGGCACCACTTCCACCAGGGGCCCGGCAGCGCGGCTGCCGGGCCCCTGGTGTGTCATAAGGGCATAACGACGCGTATGGCATGGGGAGAGACGAGTGACGCAGCAGCGGGACGGGCGGGCGGCAGCCGGCAGGCCGAAGATCGTGCTCGGGGTGAGCGGTGGCATCGCCGCCTACAAGGCGTGCGAGCTGGCGCGGCGGCTGACCGAGAGCGGACACGATGTCCGCGCCGTCCCCACCGAGTCGGCGCTGCACTTCGTCGGGGCCGCCACCTGGTCGGCACTGACCGGGCACCCGGTGGCCACGGAGGTGTGGGAATCCGTGCACGAGGTGCCTCATGTGCGTATCGGGCAGACGGCCGATCTCGTCGTCGTTGCACCCGCAACAGCTGATCTGCTGGCCAAGGCTGCCCATGGGCTCGCCGATGACCTGCTCACCAATACGCTGCTCACTGCGCGCTGTCCCGTTGTCTTCGCCCCCGCAATGCACACCGAGATGTGGGAGCACCCCGCGACACAGGAGAACGTCGCCACTCTGCGGCGTCGCGGCGCCCTTGTCATCGAGCCGGCCGTCGGCCGCCTGACCGGCAAGGACACCGGCAAGGGGCGGCTCCCGGACCCCGACGCGATCTTCGACGTCTGCCGCCGGGCACTGCTGCGGGGCGCGGTGGGCGCCGAGGCGGATCTCACGGGGCGGCACCTCGTCGTCAGCGCGGGCGGTACCCGCGAACCACTCGATCCGGTACGTTTCCTCGGCAACCGTTCCTCCGGCAAGCAGGGCTACGCGCTCGCCCGTACGGCCGCCGCACGGGGCGCCAGGGTGACGCTCGTCTCCGCGAACAGTGCTCTCCCGGACCCCGCTGGCGTGGACGTCGTGCGGGTCGGCAGCGCGCTCGAGCTGCGCGAAGCCGTGACCAAGGCGGCTGCCGACGCAGACGCCGTGGTGATGGCTGCCGCGGTCGCCGACTTCCGTCCCGCCGCGTACGCGACCGGAAAGATCAAGAAGAAGGACGACCAGGAGCCCGAGCCGCTGGCACTGGTACGTAACCCGGACATCCTTGTCGAAATCTCCGCCAACCGTCCGCGCCCGGGTCAGGTCGTGGTCGGCTTCGCCGCCGAGACGGACGACGTACTGGCGCACGGCCGCGCCAAGCTCGCCGCGAAGGGCTGTGACCTGCTGGTCGTCAACGAGGTGGGGGAGAGCAAGACATTCGGCGCGGAGGAGAACGAAGCCGTCGTGCTGGCCGCCGACGGGAGTGAGACCCCGGTGCCGTACGGGCCGAAGGAAGCGCTTGCGGAGACGGTGTGGGATCTGATCGCCGAGCGCCTCCCCGGGCTTCCGGGGAATGGGTGAGCATCGCGGAATCTCTCCTTCCGGCGTTCGGCCGGAGGAATTCGGCGCTATGACCGAGTGGGCCGGAAGTCGCCGTAAGAGGCCGGAACAACACTCTTGACCAGGCCCTTCACCGACCGACACGCCCTGACATATCCGGATCTCAGGTGGCCTTCCGGCGCCGTTGGAGTCCGGATTGAGCAGGTCATGGTCGTCTCGTAGTTCGAGAGTCCGTGATTGGATGCCGGTGGAGATGGATAAACTGGCCGCGGACCGTGCTTGGGCGCAGCCCCCGACCGGTCCGCCCCATGCTCAGCCAGCAGCCGCTGCAACCCCAGGGAGCGATGTGTCGCGCCGCTTGTTCACCTCGGAATCTGTGACCGAGGGTCACCCTGACAAGATCGCTGACCAGGTCAGCGACACCATCCTCGACGCCCTCCTCAAGGAAGACCCGCACTCCAGGGTCGCCGTCGAGACGCTGATCACCACCGGCCTCGTCCACGTGGCCGGAGAGGTGACGACCAAGGCTTACGCCCCGATTTCGACGCTCGTGCGCAACAAGATCCTCGAGATCGGCTACGACTCCTCCAAGAAGGGCTTCGACGGCGCCTCCTGCGGTGTCTCGGAGTCCATCGGTGCCCAGTCGCCCGACATCGCGCAGGGTGTCGACACCGCCTACGAGAGGCGGGTGGAAGGCGACGAGGACGAGCTCGACGAGCAGGGCGCCGGCGACCAGGGCCTGATGTTCGGCTACGCCTGCGACGAGACCGCCGAGTACATGCCGCTGCCGATCACCCTGGCCCACCGGCTCTCGGAGCGGCTCTCCGCCGTCCGCAAGAACGGGACCATCCCCTATCTGCGCCCCGACGGAAAGACCCAGGTCACGATCGAGTACAACGGCGACAAGGCCGTGCGTCTCGACACCGTCGTGGTCTCCTCCCAGCACGCCGCCGACATCGACCTGGACTCGCTGCTCGCACCCGACATCCGCGAGTTCGTCGTCGAGCCCGAGCTGAAGGCCCTGGTCGACGAGGGCATCAAGCTGGAAACCGAGGGCTACCGGCTGCTGGTCAACCCGACCGGACGCTTCGAGATCGGTGGCCCCATGGGCGACGCCGGACTCACCGGCCGGAAGATCATCATTGACACCTACGGCGGTATGGCCCGCCACGGTGGCGGTGCCTTCTCCGGCAAGGACCCGTCCAAGGTCGACCGCTCCGCCGCGTACGCCATGCGCTGGGTCGCCAAGAACGTCGTGGCCGCCGGGCTCGCCTCCCGCTGCGAGGTGCAGGTCGCGTACGCGATCGGCAAGGCCGAGCCGGTGGGTCTCTTCGTGGAGACCTTCGGCACCGCCACGGTGGACGACGAGAAGATCGAGCAGGCCATCGCTGACGTCTTCGACCTCCGTCCGGCCGCAATCATCCGCGATCTCGACCTGCTGCGCCCCATCTACGCCCAGACGGCCGCCTACGGGCACTTCGGCCGCGCGCTGCCCGACTTCACGTGGGAGCGCACGGACCGGGTCGAAGCGCTGCGCAAGGCGGCCGGGCTCTAGCCCTCCGCCTGCGCGTTCGTCCCTCCGTTCGTCCGCCGAGGCCCGGCACCCCATGCTGGCGGGGTGCCGGGCCTCCGGCGTACCCGTTTCCGGCCTATCGGCCTGGCCCCTCGGCCGACTCAGACCTCGGGCGCGTCCGTCCCCGCCCCCCGACGGTGATGACCAGCGGCCCGTCACGGAAGCGCGGGGACGGAACGGCCCCCGGTGACACGCAGCAGGTCCAGCTTGTCCGCGGCACGGCTGCGCGCGGCCGCCGTGTAGGTCACCATGCGCAGATCCGCTCCCGGGACGAGCAGGACGTCGCAGTCGAGCAGGATGTCGCCGATCTCCGGATGCCGAATCGTCTTCCGCTCGGTCGCGTGCGGCGTCGGCGTCGCCGTGGCCCAGTAGTGGCCGAAGGCGTCGGACGATTCCCGCAGCTCCTGTACGAGGCGATCGAGCTGGGCGTCCGCGGGATAGCGCGAGGCGGCATCCTTCAGATCGGCGACGATCGACGCGGCGAAAGCCTCCTCGCCGCGCTCGGGCCGTACGGGCGGCAGCGCGGCGCCGTTGCCGAACATTGCGCGGGCAAGGTTCCGCTCCTCGGCCGGGAGCTCGGCAGGGTCGCCGAGCAGGGCGCTCCACAGGGAGTTCCACCACACCAAGGTCCAGTCGGCGGTGAACACCCCGACGGGAACGTCCCCGAGGCGTGCGGCGAGCCGCTGTATGCCCGGCGGCACATGCACGCTGATCGTCCCGTCCTGCGGCGGCAGCAGGGCGGCGCTTCGGTAGAGCTGGTCGCGTTCGATGCGGGAGAGCTGGAGGGCTCGAGCCAGGGCACCGACGACCTGGGCGGAGGGGTTCTTCGCACGCCCCTGCTCCAGACGCAGGACGTAGTCGACCGAGAGGCCCGCCAACTGTGCCAGTTCCTCGCGGCGCAGTCCTGGGACGCGGCGGCCCGGCAGCACGGGAAGACCGGCGTCGACCGGGGAGAGGCGGTCGCGCCAGGAGCGCACGAGTGCGGCGAAGGCTGAGCGGGAGGGAGCCATATCGGCATTCTCGCTGCCCGGCGCCCGTCGAGCCTGGGTACTGGCAGTCCTAGTGACGGGGAGGGTTCTGGCCGGCGGTGGTCGGAGCGGCGAGCGTGGGGGCGCGCCGAGCAGGTGCCCGTCGGTCGTCGTGCGACGAACTGGCGTCCGTCGGGCGACCGTTGAAACGTCGCCCGTCCACCGACCGTTGAAACGCCGCCGTCGGCCGACCGATGAAGGGGCCACCCATGCAGTCCACCACCGTCATGACGGGCGCGAGCCGCGGGATCGGCCGCGTCGCCGCAGAGCACATCCTGCGCGAATCCCCGGACACCCACCTCCTCGTCGTGGCCCGCGGGCTCGCCGGTGCGCGGCTGGCCGCGGAACTCGGCTCGGGCGGGCGCGCGGTCTCGCACGTACAGGCGGACCTCAGCTCGCTGGAGAGCGTGCGGTCTGCAGTTGCGGAGATCCGTGACCGACTGGAGTGTGGTGTGCTGCCGCCGTTGCGCGGGTTCGTGGGCAATGCGGGAGTGCAGTACACGAACGCGCTCACCGAGGGCCCGGAGGGGCTCGAGTCGACATTCACCGTCAACGTGCTCGCCAACCATCTGTTCGTCCGACTGCTCCAGGACTGCTTCGCGGTACCCGCCCGGATCGTGATCACCTCGAGTGACACGCACTTCGGCGACTTCAAGCACAACATGGGGATGGTGCCGGGGCCGGTCTGGCAGCTTCCGGAAGTCCTCGCCCGCACGGGCGCCTTCCCCGAGCCGGACTCCACGTCCGCCGGGCGCACCGCCTACTCGACGAGCAAGCTGGCCGCCATCCATCTCGTGCACGAGTACGCGCGCCGCCTGCCGGCCGGGGTGGATGTCGTCGCCTACAACCCGGGGTTCGTCCCCGGCACCGGCCTTGCCCGCAACGCGGGCCCCGTCTCGCGGTTCGCGATGCGGCGCATCCTGCCGCTGATGGCGCTCACCCCGTTCGCGACCGGCCGCGCCGCCGCAGGCCGGTATCTCGCCGACATCGTCCTCGGCCTGACCGAAGCGTCCACCGGGTCGTACGTCGACCGCGAGCGGACGGCCCGGTCGTCCGAGGAGTCCTACGACCCGCTGCGCGAGCGCGAGTTGTGGGACGCCGTCGAACGGTTCACCGCGGTGCACGCCGCCTGACCTTATGGCTCGCCGACGGTGCAATCCGACGGAGCCGGTCTGCCCGGTCTGCCCGGTCCGGCCGTCACGCCGGTCCGGCCGGTCACGCCGGTCCGGCCGGGGTGCGTCTGGATGTGCTCGGGATCCTGCTGCTGAGTGCGGGGCTCTCACTTGCGCTCGTCGGCCTCAGCCTGAAGGGCAACGCGGCGGGAGAGCAGACTGTGCGCTGGACTGACCCGGCCGTCGCCGGGCCGCTGGTTGGCGGGGCCGCCTCGGAGGGGGAGCGCCTGCGGGGCGGCCGGCCGGGTCCGGGGCAGGTCAGCCAGGGGGCTTGCGTCGGCGGGCGGCAGACGTCAGTGCTGTTTGCGAGACTGAGGCTGTGAGCAGGGGTGATGGCAACGGCGAAGGGGAGCGGCAGCGGCATGCGCCGGAGCAGCTCGCGCTGATCCGGGAGACCGTGCGGGAACGCAAGGCCCAGCAGCCGAGGGCCAAGCCGCGTACCTGGCGGGGTGCCGAGATGGCTGCGCGGCTGCCCGTGGCGCGAGTGCTGGTCGACAAGGGGCTGGTCCACCTCGACCGGTTCTTCGACTACGCCGTCCCCGCGGCGATGGACGAAGAGGCCCAGCCGGGTGTGCGGGTGCGGGTGCGCTTCGGGGCGGGGGAGCGCGAGGGGCGCCGTGAAGGGGGCGGGCTCATCAACGGGTTCATCGTCGAGCGCCGGGCCGACACCGACTTCACCGGACGGCTCGCCCCGATCGCCCAGGTGCTGTCGCCCGAGCCGGTGCTCACGCCCGAACTTCTCCAGCTGTGCCGGGCGGTGGCCGACCGGTACGCGGGATCGCTCGCCGATGTGGTCCAGCTCGCCGTCCCGCCGCGCCGGGCCAAAGCGGAGAAGCAGCCCTCGCGGCGCCGCCCGGCCAAGCCGCCGGTGCCCGAGCCGGGCGGGTGGGCGCGCTATCCCGAGGGCCCGGCGTTCCTGCGGGTGCTTGCCGAGAAGGCCGCGCCCCGCGCCGTGTGGACCGCGCTGCCCGGCCCGGAGAGCTGGGCGGACGAGCTGGCCCGCGCCATGGCCGCCACCCTCGCGGCGGGCCGCGGGGCGCTCGCGGTACTGCCCGACGGCAAGGCGGCGGCACGGGTGGACGCCGCGCTCACCGCGCTCGTCGGCGAGGGACAGCACGTCCTGCTGACCGCGGACGCCGGACCCGAGCCGCGCTACCGGCGCTGGCTGGCTGTCAGCCGCGGGGCGGTGCGGGCGGTCGTCGGAACGCGGGCTGCGATGTTCGCGCCCGTACGCCGCCTCGGCCTCGCCGCGATCTGGGAGGACGGCGACAGCAACCACAGCGAGGAGCGGGCCCCGCAGCCGCACGCCCGGGAGGTGCTGCTCCAGCGTGCTGTCACCGAGCAGGCCGCGTTCCTGCTCGGCGCGCACGGCTGCACCGTGGAGGCCGCACAGCTCGTGGAGTCCGGATTCGCGCGGCCACTCGCTGCTGACCGGGACACCGTGCGTGCGGCCATGCCTCGGGTCCGTACGGCTGCCGAGGGCGACGAGGGGCGGGACCCGGCGGCTCGCAGCGCCCGGCTGCCGAGTCTCGCCTGGCGCACGGCGCGGGACGCGCTGGAGCGCGGCCCGGTGCTGGTGCAGGTGCCGCGCCGTGGCTATGTACCGCGGCTGGTGTGCGAGCGGTGCCGGGAGCCGGCGCGGTGCGCGCACTGCTCGGGCCCGCTGGAGGCGGCGGGCGAGGGCAGCGCACTGCGCTGCGGCTGGTGTGCCCGGGAGACGCCGGAGTGGCGCTGCCCCATGTGCTCGGGGACGCGGCTGCGCGGCAGCGTCATCGGTGCCCGCCGCACGGCGGAGGAGCTGGGGCGGGCCTTCGCTTCCGTGCCCGTACGGACCTCGGGCGGAGCGCACGTACTGGAGTCGGTGCCGGGCCGGCCCGCGCTGGTGGTCGCCACCCCGGGTGCCGAACCCGTTCCGGAGGGCGGCGAGGGATACGCGGCTGCGCTGCTGCTCGACGGCTGGGCGCTGCTGGGCCGCCCCGATCTGCGGGCCGGGGAGGAGGCCCTGCGCCGCTGGCTGGGCGCTGCCTCGCTGGTGCGGCCGCAGGGCGAGGGCGGGAGCGTGGTGGTCGTCGCGGAGGAGTCGATGCGGCCGGTGCAGGCCCTGGTGCGCTGGGACCCGGCGGGGCACGCGCAGCGGGAGCTGGCGGACCGCGCGGAGTTGGGCTTTCCGCCGGTGTCCCGGATGGCGGCGGTCACCGGACTGCCCGAGGCCGTCGCCGGGCTGCTGGCTGCCGCCTGGGACGCCGGACTGCCCGAGGGCGCCCAGGTGTTGGGCCCCGTGCCGCTCCCGGTGCTGGAGCCGGGCCGACCCCGTAATCCGGGCGACCCCCCGCCGGGCGAGCTCTGGGAGCGGGCGCTGGTGCGGGTGCCCCGCGGCAGCGGCGCGGCCCTGGCCGCGGCGCTGAAGACCGCACAGGTGGGCCGGTTGACCCGCCGGGAGGGCCCGATCGCGCACGTCCGGATCGATCCGCTGGACATCGGGTGAGGCCGGGTACGGACGCCGGCCGACCGTGGCGGCGGCCAGGTCCCGGACGCCGCGTTGCCCGGTGCGGAGGGCACCGGGCAACGCGGGGGTAAGAAGGTGAGAGGGACGCCAGGAGTCCGAAGCCCGAACTGTGGGAGCCGGTTCCGGTGAGGGGGTGCCCCTGTCCGGCGTTCGCGGGCTGCGGGTTTCCCCAAGCTCTTCGAGCAGGGAGGTACCCCCATGGCTGGTCGCGCAGTTCCCGGCGCCCCTGACGGGGCGCGTTCCCTGCGGAAGACCCGCCGGGCCCGCGCTAGCCGTTGCGTGGCGAGGGGAGCGCCCCCGTACGCGGCTCCTGCCGGGCATCGCGGTAGGTGTCCTGGCGTACCTCGTGGCGCGAGTCGTGACGAGGCTCGTGCCGGGGTTCGTGACGGGTGTCGTACGGCTGCGCCGCGGGTGGCTGCTGTGGCGGAATCGAGCGGGCGGCGGGTACCGCCGGCGTACCGGCGGGCCGGGGAGCTGCCGTACCGGGAGCCATGGGAAGCGAACGGGCGGCGGCGGGCACGGTCTCGGGTTGCCGGGGCACCGACGCCGGGGACGGGACCGGCGATGTCCCCGCCGCGGAAGTCTCGGCGTTCTCGGGGGCGTTGCGCGCGGTGCCACGCCGCGCAGAACCGTACCTGCGGTGCACGGCCTGCTTGGTGACGCCCAGCGCCGAGCCCACGGCGTCCCAGGAGAAGCCGAGCGAGCGGTCGAAGTCCACCGCCGCCGTCACCAGTGTCTCGACGCTGTCGCGTAGTTCCTGGGCGAGCCTGACGGTCGGCGCCGGAGCGCGGCCGTAGACGACGAAGCCCGCGGAGGGGCCGGTGCGCCGTGGGCGATAGACGTTGCCCAGCTGCGCCGTGAGGGTGCGCAGCGCGTCCACCTGCCGGCGGACCCGCTCGATGTCCCGCACCAGAAGGTGCAGGCTGGCCCGCGCCTGGGCGTCGTGGGTTGCGTGGTCGGCCATGAAGAAGCCTCTCGGACCGGCTGACATGGGGGTGTTCAGCTGTGGTGCTGGATGGGGTGACTGGCTGTGCGGAATGTGGGGGGGAACGAGGCCGCGGCGCGTCGGCGGGGCGGCGCTCGGTTTGGTCAATCTGACTTGACCAACGCCGCGATGGGCTCTCTGGTCACGCTGCGGGGGCGCGGAAGGGGCATCGACAGGGCGCGCGGGTGCCCGTACGCCCCCTCACCCGGCGACGGCGCGCTGACCGTAAACTGGGCCGTCTTTCCACGCTTTCCACGTGTGAGAGGTAGTTCGCCACTGATGAGGCTCGTCTTCGCAGGCACCCCCGAGGTCGCCGTCCCCGCGCTCGACACGCTGATCGCCTCCGAACGGCACGAGGTCGTCGCCGTGATCACCCGCCCCGACGCCCGTGCGGGGCGCGGCAGGCGCCTGGTGCCCAGCCCTGTGGCTCAGCGGGCGGAGGAGGAGGGGATCGAGGTGCTCAAGCCCGCGCGCCCCCGGGACGAGGACTTCCTGGCCAGGCTGCGGGAGATCGGGCCGGACTGCTGCCCGGTCGTCGCCTACGGAGCGCTGTTGCCCCGTGTCACGCTCGACGTACCTCGCAGGGGCTGGGTCAACCTGCACTTCTCGCTGCTGCCCGCCTGGCGCGGCGCCGCGCCCGTGCAGCACGCGCTGCTGGCCGGGGACGAGATGAGCGGGGCCACCACCTTCCTCATCGAGGAGGGGCTGGACTCGGGCCCTGTCTACGGGGTGGTGACCGAGGAGGTACGGTCCCGCGACACCAGCGGGGATCTGCTGACCCGGCTCGCCTTCGCCGGTGCCGGACTGCTGGCCGCCACCATGGACGGCATCGAGGACGGCACGCTGCAGGCGATGCCGCAGCCGGAGGAGGGGGTCTCCCTCGCTCCGAAGATCACCGTCGAGGACGCCAGGATCGACTGGACGGCGCCCGCACTCCGCGTCGACCGGGTGGTACGGGCGTGCTCGCCCGCTCCCGGCGCGTGGACCGTCTTCCGGGGGGAGCGGCTGAAGGTGCGTTCGCTCGTGCCCGCTCCCGACGCCGGTGCGGACGAGGCGGCCCCCGGTGAGCTGCGGGTCGGCAAGAACTCGGTGCACGTCGGTACGGGCTCCCACCCGGTGGAGCTGGAGTGGGTGCAGCCGCAGGGCAAGAAGCCGATGCGAGCCGCCGACTGGGCCCGCGGCACCCGTATCGAAGCGGGCGCCCACTTCGACGCGCCCGCTTCCTGAGCCGGGCGTCACCGGTCGCCGCCTCCGGGCAGCGGGGCCGTAGGGTGGAGGTCTCACCCTACGAAGCCTCGACCCCTCATCTTGCGGAGCACCTTTTTCGTGAGCACTCAACCCCGCCGGGGCGGCAACCGGTACCGGCGTCCGCGTAAGGATCCCGTCCGCATCCTCGCTTTCGAGGCGCTGCGGGCGGTGGACGAGCGGGATGCCTACGCCAACCTCGTACTGCCGCCGCTGCTGCGGAAGGCCCGCGAGAAGGACCCGGCACACGGCGGCCTGGACGCCCGCGACGCCGCGCTGGCCACCGAGCTGGTGTACGGCACGCTGCGCAGGCAGGGCACCTACGACGCGATCATCGCCGAGTGCGTCGACCGGCCGCTGCGCGAGGTGGACCCGCCCGTGCTGGACGTCCTCTCCCTCGGTGCCCACCAGTTGCTGGGCACCCGCATCCCGCAGCACGCCGCGGTGAGCGCGACGGTCGAGCTGGCCCGCGTGGTGCTGGGGGACGGGCGGGCGAAGTTCGTCAACGCGGTGCTGCGGCGCCTCACGGCCGACGATCTCGACGGCTGGCTGGACCGGATCGCACCGCCCTACGACGAGGACCCGGAGGAGCACCTGGCGCTGCGCCATGCACATCCCCGCTGGGTGGTCTCCGCACTGTGGGACGCGCTGGGAGCGTCCTCGGCGGTGGCCGGGGGAGGCGGGCGCGAGGAGATCACGGCGCTGCTGGAGGCCGACAACGAGCGCCCCGAGGTCACCCTGGTCGCCCGGCCGGGACGGGCCACCACAGCGGAGCTGACCACCGACGAGACCGTACCGGGCCGTTGGTCGCCGTACGCGGTGCGGCTGGCCGAGGGCGGTGAGCCCGGTATGCTGGACGCCGTACGCGAGGGCAGGGCCGGGGTGCAGGACGAGGGCAGCCAGCTTGTCGCGCTCGCCCTCGCCAACGCGCCCCTGGACGGCGCCGAAGCGCGCTGGCTCGACTCCTGCGCGGGCCCCGGCGGCAAGGCCGCGCTGCTGGGCGCGCTGGCGGCCGAGCGGGGCGCGGCGCTGCTGGCGTCCGAGAAGCAGCCGCACCGCGCCCGCCTCGTCGCCCGCGCGCTGGCCGGAAACCCCGGGCCCTGGGCGGTCGTCAGCGCGGACGGCACCCGTCCCGCCTGGGCGCCGGGCAGTTTCGACCGGGTGCTGGTCGATGTGCCCTGCACCGGGCTGGGTGCGCTGCGCCGCAGGCCCGAGGCGCGCTGGCGGCGCAGGCCGGAGGACGTGGCGGGGTTCGCGCCGTTGCAGCGCGGACTGCTGACGCAGGCGCTGGAGTCGGCCCGGGTCGGCGGCGTCGTCGCGTACGTGACGTGCTCGCCGCACCTGGCGGAGACCCGTGCCGTGGTGGACGACGTACTGCGCGGGCTGGAGAAGGAGGGCACGACGGCCGCCGAGCCGGTGGACGCGCGTCCCCTGCTGCCCGGTGTGCCCGACCTGGGGGAGGGACCCGACATCCAGCTGTGGCCGCATCGGCACGGCACCGACGCGATGTACCTGGCGCTGCTGCGCCGTACCGCGTGATCACCTCGAACGTCTACACGGAATACTGGTAGCCATGGCTCAGATCAACCCCAGCATCCTGTCCGCCGACTTCGCACGCCTCGCCGAGGAGGCGCGGCGCGTCGAAGGCACCGACGGCGTGGCCGGCGCCGACTGGCTGCACGTCGATGTGATGGACAACCACTTCGTGCCCAATCTGACCCTGGGCGCTCCCGTGGTCGAGTCGCTGAGCCGGGCCACGGACATTCCGCTGGACTGCCACCTGATGATCGAGGAGCCGGACCGCTGGGCGCCCGGCTTTGTGGAGGCCGGGGCCGGGTCCGTCACCTTCCACGTGGAGGCCGCGGCGGCGCCGGTGCGGCTGGCCCGCGAGATCCGGGCCAAGGGTGCCCGCGCCTCGATGGCGCTGAAGCCCGCCACGCCGATCGAGCCGTACGAGGATCTGCTGCCCGAACTGGACATGCTGCTGGTCATGACGGTGGAGCCGGGCTTCGGCGGGCAGGCGTTCCTGGACATCATGCTGCCGAAGATCCGCAGGACCCGGCAGCTCATCGACAAGCACGGTCTCCAGATGTGGTTGCAGGTCGACGGCGGCGTCTCGGCCTCCACCATCGAGCGCTGCGCGGAGGCGGGCGCCGATGTGTTCGTGGCGGGTTCGGCCGTCTACGGAGCCGAGGACCCGGCGGCGGCCGTCCGCGCGCTGCGGCAGCAGGCCGAGGAAGCGGTGGGGCCTGGCCGGGAAGGCTGAGATGAACGCTGGGTGACCGCGGTCACACTCGTCAGGGGATCTGCAAGGATGAACGCGCGGCGCGCGAGCGCCGACAGCGCGGACACGGCAAGACAGTGAGGTGAGAGCGGTGTCGTCGGGGCGAGCCACGCGAATGGGACCCGCCGAACTCATGCAGGCTGCGGCGATGGCGCGCCGCTTCTATCTGGAGGGCAAATCCAAGATCCAGATCGCTGACGAGTTCGGGGTGAGCCGCTTCAAGGTGGCCCGGGTCCTGGAGACCGCGCTCGAGCGTGACCTGGTGCGTATCGAGATCCGGGTGCCGGCGGAGCTGGACGCCGAGCGGTCGGACGCGCTCCGTGCCCGGTTCGGCCTGCGGCACGCGGTCGTCGTCGAGTCGCCCACCGAGGCCGGGGACGACGCGGCGGACCCGGAGAACCTCGGCGAGGTGGCCGCCGATCTGCTCGGCGAACTGGTCACCGACGGCGATGTGCTGGGGCTGGCCTGGGGCCGCTCCACCATCCATATGGCAACCGCGCTACGCCAGTTGCCGCCCTGCACCGTCGTCCAGCTGACCGGGGTGTACGACGCCGGTACGGCGGACCGCGGCTCGGTGGAGGCCGTACGGCGGGCGGCCGAGGTCGCCGGAGGAGAGGCGCACCCCGTCTACGCGCCGATGCTGCTGCCGGACAGTGCCACCGCGGCGGCGCTGCGCAGCCAGACAGGTATCGCCCGCGCCTTCGAGTACTTCGACAAGGTGACCGTCGCCGCCGTCTCGATCGGCTCCTGGGAGCCGGGTATCTCCACGGTGCACGACATGCTCAGTCCCAAGGAGCGGGACCACTACTCGTCGCTCGGGGTGGCCGCCGAGATGTCGGCGCACCTCTTCGACGCGCAGGGCCGGCGGATCGGCCGGGACCTGGGGGAGCGCTGCATCACGGTGGAGGCCGAGCGGCTGCGCCGGATCCCGGAGGTCGTCGCCATCGCCGGCGGGTACCGCAAGGCGGCGGCCATCGGCGCCGTGCTCCGTTCCGGCCTGGTCACCAGCTTGGTGACGGACACGGCGGCCGCCGACTGGCTGCTGACCGAGGAACAACCGGGGCCCCGTCCGGCGTTGGAGCGTACGGACCCGGACAGTACCGCGGCTTCGTAGCCGGTTCTTCGTAGAGGGTTCTCGGAAGGCAGTACGCCATGACGACCAAGAGCACCAAGCTGCCAGGGCTGGGCAAGCAGTACGACATCACCACCCGGACCGGCCGGCACATCTCGGTGGTGGCACACCAGGACGGCCGCAGGTTCCTCGGCTTCTACCGGGAGGACGACCCGGACGCCTGCCAGGCGACGGTGCAGCTCGACCAGGAGGAGGCCGCCTCCCTCGCGGAGATCCTCGCACCGGGGGAGAGCCCCAGGCTGGGGACGTGCGAGATGGAGATCGACCTGGTCACCGTCCGCATCCCGCTGTCCGGGCACTCCCCGTACAGCGGGGAGCCGTTGGGCGCCACCCAGGCGCGGTCCCGCACCGGGGCCTCCATCGTGGCCGTGCTGCGCCGTACCGGTGCGGTTCCCTCGCCCAGTCCGGACTTCCGGCTGGAGGCGGGGGACACCCTGGTCGCGGTCGGCACCCGTGAGGGAGTGGACGAGCTGACCCGGATCATCGCCGGCACCTGAGCGGGACTGGAGCCGCTGGACAACTGAAAGGCCCTTTGTGCACGACACCACCGTTCTGCTGATCGAACTCGGCGCCGTCATCCTGGGCCTGGGACTGGTCGGCCGCTTCGCGGGCCGGATCGGGCTCTCCCCGATTCCGCTGTACCTGCTGGGCGGCCTGGCCTTCGGGCACGGCGGCTTCTTCCCGCTGACCGCCAGCGAGGGGTTCATCGAGGTCGGCGCGGAGATCGGGGTGATCCTGCTCCTGCTGCTGCTCGGCCTGGAGTACAGCGCGTCCGAGCTGGTCACCAGCCTGAAGACGCAGTACCCGTCCGGACTGGTGGACTTCCTGCTCAACGCGGTGCCGGGCGCGGTGGCCGCGGTGCTGCTGGGCTGGGGCCCGGTCGCGGCCGTGGCGCTGGCGGGCGTCACCTGGATCTCCTCGTCCGGTGTCATCGCCAAGGTCCTCACCGATCTGGGCCGGCTCGGTAACCGGGAGACGCCGGTGATTCTGGGCGTGCTGGTCATCGAGGACCTGTCCATGGCCGTCTACCTGCCGTTGCTGACCGCGCTGGTGGCCGGTCTCGGAGTGGCGGGGACCAGCCTGGCGATGATCGTCGCGATCGGAACCGTGGGCATCGTGCTGTTCGCGGCGCTGCGGTTCGGCCGCCAGATCAGCCGAGCCGTCAGCTCCGACACCCCCGAGATGCTGCTGCTCGTCGTCCTCGGGCTGACCCTGCTGATCGCCGGGATTGCCGCGAAGCTCCAGGTCTCGGCGGCCGTCGGTGCCTTCCTGGTGGGTATCGCGCTCTCCGGGGAGACGGCGGAGAACGCGCGCAGCCTGCTGACCCCGCTGCGTGATCTGTTCGCCGCGGTGTTCTTCGTCTTCTTCGGATTCAACACCGCACCGGCCGAGATCCCCCCGGTGCTGCTGCCCGCGCTGGCGCTGGCCGCGTTCACCTCGGTCACCAAGGTGATCACCGGCTGGTACGCGGCGGGCCGTGCCGGTGTGGGCAGCAAGGGCAGACTGCGGGCAGGCGGGGCGCTGGTCGCGCGGGGTGAGTTCTCCATCGTCATCGCGGGGCTCGCGGCGGGTGCGGATCCGCGGATCACCCCGCTGGCGACCGCGTATGTGATGCTCCTGGTGATCTTCGGCCCGCTGACCGCGCGCTGGACCGAGCCCGCCGTACGCGGCCTCCAGGGGCTGGTGGCCGACCGCCGTACGCGACGGGAGGCCGGGCGTGCGGACAGCACGAGCACACAGCACGAGAGCTCCCTGTCCCGCGTGGAGGAGGCAGCGCCGGATCCGGTGGGCGGTGCCGGTCACTCGTCGTGAGCGATCAACTCGCGTGAGCGGCCCCTCGTCGTGGGCGGTCGTCCTCGTGGGCGGTGGCCCTCGTGGGTGGGCCGTCACCCTTGGTGACCGGCCTGCATGGCCCCGTCACCTCCTCGTGCGATCCCACCAGGGAGCTGCAGGCACTCCAGCGGATCGTCCGTGGTCGCATGAATGTGCGGACGTGGGAGAATGAAGTACGTGCGTTTTCTCAATGATCAGCGGCCCCCGTACGACCTGACGTACGACGACGTCTTCATGGTGCCGAACCGCTCAGCGGTCGGCTCCCGGCAGGGCGTGGACCTGTCCTCGCCCGACGGCACGGGCACCACCATCCCGCTGGTGGTCGCCAACATGACCGCCATCGCCGGACGCCGGATGGCCGAGACCGTGGCCCGCCGCGGCGGCCTCGTGGTGATCCCCCAGGACATCCCGATCGACGTCGTCACCGAAGTCATCGGCTGGGTCAAGCGACGGCATCACGTCCTCGACACTCCCATCACTCTCGCCCCCACCCAGACCGTGGCCGATGCGCTGTCGCTGCTGCCCAAGCGGGCACACGGCGCCGGTGTCGTGGTCCGCGACGGCAAGCCCGTCGGCGTCGTCACCGAGTCGGACCTGACCGGCGTCGACCGCTTCACCCAGCTCTCGGAGGTCATGACCTCCGAGCTGATGCTGCTCGACGCGGACATCGACCCGCAGGACGCCTTCACCCAACTCGACTCGGCCCACTTCAAGTTCGCGCCCGCCGTCGACTCCGACGGCAAGCTCGTGGGCATCCTCACCCGCAAGGGCGCGCTGCGGGCCACCCTCTACAACCCCGCCGTCGACGCCGACGGCGCCCTGCGGGTCGCCGCTGCCGTCGGCATCAACGGCGAGGCCGTGGCCCGCGCCAAGGCGCTGCTCGACGCTGGCGTGGACACCCTCGTCGTGGACACGGCACACGGCCACCAGGAAGGCATGCTGGAGGCGCTGAAGGCCGTCCGCGGTCTCGACCCGGCCGTGCCGATCGTGGCGGGCAACGTGGTGGCCGCCGAGGGCGTACGCGACCTCGTCGACGCGGGCGCCGACATCATCAAGGTCGGTGTCGGTCCGGGCGCCATGTGCACCACCCGCATGATGACCGGCGTCGGCAGGCCGCAGTTCTCCGCCGTCCTGGAGTGCGCCGCCGAGGCACGCAAGTACGGCAAGCACGTCTGGGCCGACGGCGGCGTGCGGCACCCGCGCGATGTCGCCATGGCGCTGGCCGCCGGTGCCTCCAACGTGATGATCGGCTCCTGGTTCGCGGGCACCTACGAGTCGCCGGGCGACCTCCAGCAGTCCGCCGACGGGCGGTTCTACAAGGAGTCCTTCGGCATGGCCTCAGCGCGCGCCGTACGCAACCGGACCGCCGAGGAGTCGGCGTACGACCGGGCCCGCAAGGGGCTGTTCGAGGAGGGCATCTCCACCTCCCGGATGTTCCTGGACCCGGCCCGCCCCGGCGTCGAGGACCTGATCGACTCGATCATCGCGGGCGTCCGCTCCGCCTGCACCTACGCGGGCGCCGCGACACTGGACGAGTTCGCCGAGAAGGCCGTCGTCGGCGTCCAGAGCGCCGCCGGCTACGCGGAGGGCAAGCCCCTGCACGCCAGTTGGTGACCGCCGCGCACTGATGGGGGCGCCGCGCTTCTGGGCGCCCCCTGCTGGAAGAGCTTGGCGGAGCGGGTCGGCAAGCGCAGCCCCATGCGGGGGTACGCGGCTGCCACGCCGCGCCCGTGCTCCGGCGCCGTGTTCTACTGATCGCCGTGTCACTGAACGATCTGGACGAACGCATCGTCCACGCCCTCGCCGAGGATGCCCGCCGTACGTACGCAGATATCGGAGCCGAGGTCGGCCTGTCGGCGCCCGCCGTGAAACGGCGCGTGGACCGGCTGCGGGAGCGGGGCGCGATCACCGGGTTCACGGTGCGGGTCGACCCCTCGGCCCTGGGCTGGCAGACGGAGGGATTCATCGAGATGTACTGCCGCTCCCGCACCTCGCCGGAGGACATCCACCGGGCGCTGGCCCACTATCCCGAGGTGGCGGCGGCCTCGACCGTCACCGGCGAGGCCGATGCGCTCGTACAGGTCTTCGCCGCCGATATGCGGCACTTCGAGGCCGTGCTGGAACGGATCGCCGGGGAAGCCTTCGTCGAGCGCACCAAGTCCGTCCTGGTGCTCTCCCCGCTGCTGCGCCGCTACAACGCGGGCCCGCCCCTGTGAGCGGCTGCCCCGCACAACAAATCGATGCCGACCGGCCTTGACGCGCAACAAACTGCGGGTCAACTCGCAAGATCCCCCGCTTGTGGCGCACCCACGGCGACCGTAGCGTCGAAGGCGTGCGAATCGCTCTCCACCAGACCCATGCCCAGCCCTCCACCCCGGGCTCCGCGGGCCTGACCTCCCTCGACAGCGCCGCCCGGGAAGCCGCGGCGCGAGGCGCCCGGCTGCTGGTCACGCCGGAGCTCTCCCTCACCGGCTACGCGCTGGAGGACCCGGCTCAGCTCGCCGAACCGGCTGACGGCCCGAGCGCCGCGGCCGTCTCCCGCATCGCCCGGCAGCACGGCGTCGCCGTCGCCTACGGGTACCCCGAACGTGGCGAGGACGGCGCGGTCCACAACTCCGTACAGCTCGTCGGCCCGGACGGTGCCGCACTCGCGAACTACCGCAAGACGCATCTGTACGGCCCCTACGAGGCGAAGCACTACACCCCAGGCGAGCAGCTGCCCGTGCAGGCGGAGCTGGACGGGCTCCGGCTCGGGCTGCTGATCTGCTACGACGTGGAGTTCCCCGAGGCGGTCCGCGCGCATGCGCTGGCGGGCACCGACGTGCTGCTGGTGCCGACGGCGCTGATGCGCCCGTACGAAACCGTCGCCGAGACCCTCGTCGTGGCCCGCGCGGTGGAGAGCCAGCTGTATGTCGCGTACGCCAATCGCGCGGGCCGCGAGGGCGAGTTCGACTTCGCGGGGCTGAGCTGCCTGGCCGCACCCGACGGGACCGTGCCGGTGCGCGCTGCGGGCAACGGCGGGGCCGTGCTGGTGGCCGACGTCGACCTCGCGGCGCTGCGTGCCTCCCGTGACCGCAACCCGTATCTGGCCGACCGCCGCCCCGAGCTGTACGCGCGCTAGCTCCCGAAGCCGCATCCGCGTAAGCCGTCAAGAATTCCCGTACCACCCAGGAGCGACACCCGCATGACCTCCACCGTGCCCACCGTGCCCAACGCTGCCCACGAGCACGACGAGCAGCACGAAGCCCAGCAGCGCGCCCAGCGTCCGCTGACCATGTTCGGCCCCGACTTCCCGTTCGCCTACGACGACTTCCTCGCGCACCCGGCCGGTCTCGGTGCCGTACCGCCGACCGAGCACGGCACCGAGGTCGCCGTCATCGGCGGCGGGCTGTCGGGGCTGGTGGCGGCGTACGAGCTGATGAAGATGGGGCTCAAGCCGGTCGTCTACGAGGCCGACCAGCTCGGCGGGCGGCTGCGGACGTCGACGTTCGAGGGCGGCGACCCGGCACTGCACGCCGAGATGGGCGCCATGCGCTTCCCGCCGTCCTCGACCGCGCTCCAGCACTACATCGACCTGGTCGGCCTGGAGACCGAGCCGTTCCCCAACCCGCTGGCCCCCGACACCCCCTCGACGGTCGTGGACCTCAAGGGTGAGTCGCACTACGCCCGTACGCTGGAGGACCTGCCGCCGGTCTACCACCAGGTGATGGACGCGTGGAACGCGTGCCTGGAGGAGGGCGCCGACTTCTCCGCGATGCAGCAGGCGATACGCGAGCGGGATGTGCCCCGCATCCGCGAGATCTGGTCCCGGCTGGTGGAGAAGCTGGACAACCAGACCTTCTACGGCTTTCTGTGCGACTCGGCGGCCTTCGCCTCCTTCCGGCACCGGGAGATCTTCGGCCAGGTCGGGTTCGGCACCGGCGGCTGGGACACCGACTTCCCCAACTCCATCCTGGAGATCCTGCGCGTCGTCTACACCGGCGCCGACGACGATCACCGCGGCATCGTCGGCGGCTGCCAGCAGCTTCCGCTCCGGCTGTGGGAGCGCGAGCCGGGCAAGCTCGTCCACTGGCCGCAGGGCACCAGCCTCAGGTCGCTGCACCCCGGCGGCGTGCACCGGCCCGCCGTCACCAGACTGCACCGTACGGCGGGCAACCGGGTCACGGTCACGGACACCGACGGCGACATCCGCACCTACCGCGCTGCCGTCTTCACCGCCCAGTCGTGGCTGCTGCTGAGCCGGATCGACTGCGACGACGCGCTGCTGCCCATCGACCACTGGACGGCGGTGGAGCGCACCCACTACATGGAGTCCTCCAAGCTGTTCGTGCCCGTCGACCGCCCGTTCTGGCTCGATCAGGACCCGCGTACCGGGCGCGACACGATGAGCATGACGCTGACCGACCGGATGACGCGCGGCACCTACCTGCTGGACGACGGCCCCGACAAGCCGGCCGTGATCTGTCTGTCGTACACCTGGTGCGACGACAGCCTCAAGTGGCTGCCGCTGGACGCCAACGAGCGGATGGAGGTGATGCTCAAGTCGCTCGGCGAGATCTATCCCGGCGTCGACATCCGCAAGCACATCACCGGCAATCCGCTCACCGTCTCCTGGGAGGACGAGCCCTACTTCCTGGGCGCGTTCAAGGCGAACCTGCCGGGCCACTACCGCTACCAGCGGCGGCTGTTCACCCACTTCATGCAGGAGACGCTGCCCGCGGACCGGCGCGGCCTCTTCCTCGCCGGAGACGACATCTCCTGGACCGCGGGCTGGGCCGAGGGCGCCGTACAGACCGCGCTCAACGCCGTCTGGGGCGTCATGCACCACCTGGGCGGCACCACCGACCACGGCAACCCGGGACCGGGCGACGTCTTCGACGCGATCGAGCCGGTGCGGCTCCCGGAGGACTGACCGGGGAGTGCGGACAGGCCAGGGCGGCCGGGGAGGCCGGCCTACAGGCCGGCCTCGGTCACCGCTTCCCGCAGCGCCTTCGCCGTCTCGATGAGCTCCTGCGCGTCGTGGCAGGTCAACTGAGCGTCCAGCAGTACCTCTTGGACGCCTGCCCGCGCCGCGCCGGCCAGGTCCGCCACGATCTGTTCGAGACTGCCCTGGTGCGGGCGGCGCTTGCCGTCGACCGGGCGGTCGGTGAGCTGCACCGAAGTGCGCAGGGTGGTGGACAGCTCGGCCGGGTCCCGGCCCGCCTCGCGGGCCAGCTCGGCGATCCGGGACCGGGTGGCTGCGATCTGCTCGTCGGTCAGCATCGCGGGCAGCCACCCGTCGGCCCGCCGCACCAAGCGGCGCAGCGCCCTGTCGGTGCCGCCTGCCAGCAGCACCGGGATCCGTCCTGCGGGCTTGGGGCCGACCGCCGAGGGGGAGAACCGGGTCCGCCGTCCCTCGTACGCGGCCGGGTCCGGGCCCCACACGGCGGCGCACACATCCAGCAGCTCGTCCAGCGCCGCGCCGCGGGTGGCGTGGTCGGCGCCCGCCGCGGCGTACTCGTCGCGGGACCAGCCGGTGCCCAGCCCCGCGATCACCCGGCCGCCGCTGGCCGCATCCAGCGACCCCAGCGCCCGCGCCAGCAGGAACGGCTGATGCAGCGGGCCGACCAGTACCGCGGAGCCCAGCCGTACCCGCTCGGTGACGGCCGCCGCCAGCGACAGGGTGACCAGCGGGTCGGCGACCGACCGGAAGTACCCCGACCACCGCAGCCCCGGCACCAGATACATGTCGTCCAGCGGCTCCTCGGGACGCATGAGCCGCTCCAGCACCCAGACGCTGTCGTACCCCAGCTCCTCCGCCGCCCGCGCCACCGCGGTGACGTCTCTGGTCAGGTCGTAGGTTCCGGTCTGCGGCAGCCCCAGGCCCAGTCGCAGTGCCATCTCGCCTCCGTAGCACGGTGATTGCTCGGGTGTCCGACTGTACGGGTCGACATTCAGTTCCACAGCGGTGTCAGCAGGCAGCGCCCGGCCACGCCGACCGTGGCGTCCAGCCCCTCCGCCGTCTCCTCCAGCAGGTCGCCGCACATCCGCAGCCCCCACAGTGCCCGGAACGACACCCATGCGCCCGCACGTGCGCGCTCCAGACTCCACGAGCCGATCAGATGGGTGAGCGGATCGGCCACGTCCAGCAGGTCCGGGCCCGGCATCAGCTCCTCGCGGATGCGCTCCTCCAGGCCCGTCAGCAGTTCGCCGATCCGCTCGAAGTCCGCCTCCAGGTCGTCGGGGGCGGCCTCCAGCGCCCGGCAGGTGTCCACCAGCGCGAGCGGCAGGTCGTGGCCGATGTGCGCGTTGATGCCTGCCAGCGCGAACTGGAGCGGATGGACGGAGGGATGGCGCCGGAAGCGGAAGAGCGCCCGCCAGCACGAGGGCACCCGCAGCCCCGCCGCCTCGGCGTCCACCGCCGCCAGAAAGCGCCGCGCGAACCGGGTGCCCAGCTCGCCGGTGGCGGCCCGGTCATCGAAGTGCCCCGCGGTCAGGCGCCGTTCCAGCTCCTCGGTCACCGAGAGGTACACCCGGTTGAAGACCGCCACGCCGTCCTGCCGGGGCAGTATCGCGCCGATCTCCCGCATCTGGGCCGTCACTTCGGCGATGGGTGCCGAGGCGAGCGCGCGCTGCGCGGGCACCTGATCCGTAGAGGTCATGCCCGCAGCCTGACAGCCGCTTTCCCGCCATGAGGGCAGCCCGGCCCGTACGGCCCCCGGACGGAGGACGTGTGCGCTGCCGGTTATCCGGGTGCGGCGCGGCCTGCCCGCGTGATACGTCACCTGGCATGACGGACACACCCGGCACCACCGATGCCCTGGCCGACCTGCACACCGAACGGCTCGTGCTGCACCCCATGAGCCCTCAGGAGGCCGAGCGGATCGTGGCCGGAACACCGGGCGAGGGAGAGCTGTGGGGGGCCGAGTACCCGGACTCCCTGGATGTGAAGGGCGCCGAGGACCTGCTGAAGGCATGCGCGGCCGACGGGGACCCCCGCCCCTTCGGCAACTACGAGATACGCCGCCGCACCGACGGCCGCGCCATCGGCGGCATCGGCTTCAACCAGATCCCCGACGCGCAGCGCACCGTCACTGTGGGGTACGCCCTCAACGCCTCGGTGCGCGGGCAGGGTTACGCCTCCGAGGCGCTGCGTGCGCTGCTCGCCTTCGCCTGGTCCCGCGGCGTCACCCTGGTCAAGGCCGACGCCGATCTCGACAACCTCGCCTCGCAGCGGGTGATGACCGCCGTCGGTATGCGGGTGGTGGGGGAGGACCACCGGGTGCGGTACTTCGAGATGCAGCGGCAGGAAGCGGCGCCCGGCGACCCGGCTCAGCTCGGTTCGTCGTAGTCGCTGGTGCCCTCGTCCAGCAGCGGTTCCTGGGTCTTGAGGTGGGGCGGGGCCAGCGCCTTGAGGGCGTGGTAGCCGGTGAGCACGACGAGGGTGCCCAGTGCGATACCGCCGAGTTCGAAGGTGTCGGTGAACTTCAGCGTGACGTTGCCGATGCCGATGATGATGCCCGCAGCAACCGGCACCAGGTTCAGCGGGTTGCGCAAGTCGACGCCGTTGCTGAGCCAGATCTGCGCGCCGAGCAGCCCGATCATTCCGTAGAGGATCACGGTGATACCGCCGAGCACCCCGCCGGGGATGGCCGCGACGACGGCACCGAACTTGGGACAGAGCCCGAAGAGCAGCGCGAAGCAGGCGGCAGCCCAGTACGCGGCCGTCGAGTAGACCCGGGTCGCTGCCATGACGCCGATGTTCTCCGAGTACGTCGTCGTGGCGGGACCGCCGAACGCGGTCGACAGGACGCTGCCCGCCCCGTCCGCGGCGATCGCGGTGCCGAGCTTGTCGTCCAGCGGATCGCCGGTCATCTCGCCGACCGCCTTGACGTGCCCTGCGTTCTCGGCCACCAGGGCGATCACCACCGGCAGCGCCACCAGAACGGGCGACCAGGAGAAGTCGGGGCCGTGCACGGACGGCAGCCCGAACCAGTCAGCCTTGCCCACGGCGGAGAGATCCAGCCGCCAGTGGTCCACCGTCTTGCCGCCGGCGTCCGGCGAATGGATCCGGCCGAAGACGGTGTCGAACGCCCACGACATCAGATAGCCCGCGACCAGCCCCAGGAAGATCGCGATCCGCGACCAGAAGCCGCGCAGACACACCACGGCGAGCCCGGTCAGCAGCATGGTCAGCAGCGCCGTCCACTGGTCCTGCGGCCAGTACGTCGAGGCGGTGACGGGCGCCAGGTTGAAGCCGATCAGCATGACGACGGCGCCGGTCACCACGGGCGGCATCACCGCGTGGATGATCCGCGCGCCGAACTTCTGCACGGCCAGCCCGACGAGGAGGAGCACGGCGCCGACCACCAGGATCGCGCCGGTCACCGTGGCGCTGCTGCCGCCCTGGCCGCGGATGGCCGCGGCCACGCCGACGAAGGAGAGGCTGCAGCCCAGATAGCTCGGCACCCGGCCGCGGGTCGCGAGCAGGAAGACCATCGTCGCGAGCCCGGACATCATGATCGCCAGGTTCGGGTCCAGTCCCATGAGCACCGGAGCCACGAAACTCGCCCCGAACATTGCCACCACATGCTGGGCACCGAGCCCCGCCGTCCGCGGCCAGGACAGCCGCTCCTCCGGCCGCACCACCGCGCCGGGCGCCGGGACACGCCCGTCGCCGTGCACCTTCCACCGCACGCCGAGCCCGCGCATGTCGCTCCGCTCCCCTGGCCGATTTTGATCGCCGCACATACTAGTCCGACTTCGCCGCGCCACTTCTCCTCCGCGTCCCGGCATGGGCGCCCCGCAGAGGCGCGGGGAACTGCGCGAGCGGCCACGCCGTGCCCGCACGCGGGCAATTCGGGAAGCCGCAACGGTGGGTGTCCGCCGCCTCGGTACTGCCGGTCTCCGCCGTTGCGGGGGAAGAGGGGGTTCGCCGTGACGGTGGGGGCGCCCCGCAGGGGCGCGGGGAACTGCGCGAGTGGCCACGACGAGCCCGCGCTCGGGCGCTCGGCGAAGCCCCAACGGCGGGTGTCCGCCGCCTCGGTACTGCCGGTCTCCGCGGTCGGGCGTCCCGCCGTCGCGGGGGAAGGAGGCGGAAAGGGAGCTGGCCGCGACGGCTCGCCCCGACGGCGGACAGAACGCGAGGGGGCAACCGAAGAGGCGGCCCTCAGGTGCGAAGCACCCTCGCTCCGGTGACCAGCCCCAGCAGCAGCGCGGTGACGACGCCGAAGGAGACCGAGAGGGAGGTGGACTCGGCGATCCAGCCGACCGCGGCGGGGGCCGCGAGGCCCGAGGCGTACGCCAGGGTGGCGACGCCCGCGATGGCCTGGCCGGGGGCGGCCGCGGCGGTACGGCCCGCTGCCGCGAAGCACAGCGGGACGACCACGGCGATCCCCACCCCGATCAGGGCGAACCCCGCGACGGCAGCGGGCGGCGTCCGCGCGGCTACCACCAGCGCCGCGCCCACCGCCGCAAGTACGCCGCCCGCCCGTACCGTCGCCACCGGCCCGAACCGCCGCACCACGGCGTCGCCGGACAGCCGGGCGAGGGCCATCGTGCAGGCGAACGCCGTGTAGGCGGAGGCGGCGAGAGCGGGCCCGGCGCCCGTCACGTCGGCCAGATAGATGCCGGACCAGTCCATCGAGGCGCCCTCGGCGAACACCGCACAGAAGCCGAGCAACCCGATCGCCAGCACGCCGCGCGAGGGCAGCGCGAAGCGGGGCGGGGCTTCCGCCGCGTCCCCGGCATCCGCGCGGAGGCTTCGCTCCTCGCCGGGCGTCCACCGCGCCGCGACCACCGCGACCACGGCCAACAGCGGTGCCGCCACTCCCAGGTGCACCCGCGCGTCCAGCCCCGCATGCGCGGCCACCACGCCTCCCGCACCGCCCAGCAGCGTGCCCACGCTCCACAGGCCGTGCAGCGCGGACATCACCGAGCGCCCGTACGCCGCCTCGACCCGCACCCCCTGGGCGTTCATCGCGACGTCCATCAGGCCGAGTCCGCAGCCGAACACGAACAGTGCCAGGCACAGCCACCACAGGCCCGGGGCGAGCGGCGGCAGCACCAGTCCGGCGCAGCAGGCCAGCGAAACCGCGGCCAGTGCGCGGCGCGGGCCGTAGCGGTGGGCCAGCCGCGCCGAGAGCGGCATGGCGGCGGAGGCGCCGGCCGTCATGAACACCAGCGCCAGCCCCAGCCAGCCGGGGCTGAGGCCAAGATGTTCCCGCAGCCAGGGGATCCGGGTGGCGAACGTGCCGCTGGCCGTCCCGTGCACCGCGAACACCACGGAGACCGCCACCCGCCCGGCCCGTACGGAGCGGTCCGGCCGGCCGAGGGGCACACCACCGGACGCGGACCCGGGCGGACCTGCCGGCGTTTCCGCCCCCGCGCCTGCCTGCGGCTCCGGCCCGCTCTCGCCCGTACGCATCTCGTCTCCCTGCCGCACCGGTGCGCCCCCAAAAGTCCGTACGCGCACCGGTGCGGCAGGGAGACGAGATGCGTACGGGCG